>CAMDXM010000028.1 GCA_945878025.1 Pseudorhodoplanes sinuspersici
AACCTGTCCCTTTTCCGTCTTGAAGACTTTCTTCAAATCGGCGAACAGCGGCAGCGTGAACGCGGGGAAATCGGGAGACCGCTGGTCCTCAAGCGCGATATCCATCGCCTGACGGACGCCGAATGGCATATTGGTCGGGCCGGGAATAAAAAGACCATGAAATCCTGACATCACTATCTCCCTCGATTTTCAGTTCAGTTTTCGTCGTTCTCAAGTTTCTTGGTCGCACGGTCTCACGCGCGGTTTCATGCCGGATAGATCGGAAACCGCTCGCACAGCCGGATCGCTTGGGCCTTCACTCTCGATTCGGCCTCGAAATTTTCAGCCTCGCCGTTCGCGGCAAGGCCATCAAGGACCTCGGCGATCATGCGGCCCACCTCGCGGAATTCCGCGACGCCAAAGCCGCGCGTGGTTCCAGCGGGCGTTCCAAGCCGGACACCCGAGGTGACCGTTGGTTTCTCCGGGTCGAACGGCACGCCGTTCTTGTTGCAGGTAATATGCGCGCGACCGAGACTTTTTTCCGCGATATTGCCGGTCAGCTTCTTCGGACGCAGGTCGAGCAAAATGAGATGCGTATCGGTGCCGCCGGTCACGAGGTCGTAGCCGGCCGCGCGCAGAACCTCCCCCATCGCCTTGCAATTCTCGACAACGGCGCGCGCGTAGGCTTTGAACTCCGGCTGCAGGGCTTCACCGAATGCAGCCGCCTTGGCCGCGATGATGTGCATCAGCGGCCCGCCTTGCAGACCCGGAAACACCGCGGAATTGATTTTTTTGGCGATCTCTTCGTCGTTGGTGAGAACCATGCCGCCGCGCGGACCGCGTAAGGTCTTGTGGGTCGTCGTCGTCACCACATGAGCATGGGGCAGCGGATTGGGGTGCGCCCCGCCGGCAACGAGGCCGGCAAAATGCGCCATATCGACCATGAGGTATGCGCCGACTTCATCCGCGATGGAACGAAATCGCGCGAAATCGATCACACGCGGATAGGCCGAACCGCCCGCGATGATGATCCGCGGTTTGTGCTCGCGTGCGAGACTCGCCACCTGGTCGATGTCGATGCGCTGGTCGCCGGCGCGCACGCCGTAATGCACAGCCTTGAACCATTTTCCCGAGAGATTGGGAGCCGCGCCGTGCGTCAGGTGTCCGCCCGAGGCGAGCGACAGGCCAAGGATCGTGTCGCCGGGATTCGCCAGCGCCAGCAAAACCGCCTGATTGGCCTGGCTGCCCGAATTCGGCTGAACATTCGCGAAGTTGCAATCGAACAGCCGGACGGCGCGCTCGATGGCGAGAATCTCGGCCTCATCCACGAACTGACAGCCGCTGTAATACCGTCTGCCCGGATACCCTTCGGCATATTTGTTGGTCAGCGGCGAACCTGCCGCCTCGAGCACAGCCCGGCTGACAATGTTTTCGGACGCGATCAGTTCGATCTCAAATCGCTGCCGGTTGATTTCCCGGTCGATCGTCGCGGCGAGTTCAGGATCCGCGCGGTGGAGGCTCGACGCGAAGAAAGCGCCGACATCGCCTTGGCCGCGTTTGCTTCCCGTTAATTGCTGCATCGATAAGCCCGCCTCGTATCACAATTTCAATTATCGAAATAATGTATTCCAGAGGTCAATAGCTAATCAATGGAAATGTTTTCCATTTTATGGGTGTCTACCGTCTGTTATTTTTTATTGTTATTTTGTAATAGGTTAGTTGAATATGCCAATTGAGATGATCTATATTAGCAATTGGATATCATCCATGATGCTCGTACTTGCGAGCGCCTAAGTGTCGAAGGAAACTGCTGGAATGGCCGGAAGACCACGACTGATAAAGATGAGTCCGGCGGAGTCTCAAACGCCCGGCCAGTCGCTGACCGGCTCGGTCCAGGCACTGGAGCGGGGGCTGAACCTGCTCGCCATCATAGCGGAAGCCGACGGATTGTCTTTGACCAGCATCGCGCAACGCGCCGGGATCGCGCCGTCAACCGCGCACCGGATTCTGACGACGTTGAAGGCCGGCGGATTCGTTCAATGCGACGACGCTCGCGGCGGCTATCTGATCGGCGTTCAAGCGTTTCGCGTTGGAAGCGCATTCTTGCGCAATCGAAAGCTGGTCGACGTCGGCCGGCGGACGATGCGTCGCCTGATGGAGGACAGCGGCGAAACCGCGAATATGGCGATCGAGGTCGAAGGGGCCGTCGTCTTTGTCTCACAGATGGAAAGCCATCACTCGATCCGGGCTTTCCACCGGCCCGGCGCACGCGGCCCGATGCATGCGTCAAGCCTTGGCAAGGCAATGCTTGCGGCGCTGACGGACGACGAGATATCGCAAAAGCTTCATCGCGTCGGCATGCCGAGGCTGACGGTACATACCATCGTCGACCCTGACGCTCTCCTCGCCGATTTGGCGCTGGTGCGAAAGCGCGGCTGGGCAATCGACAACGAGGAACAGGCGGAAGGAATGCGGTGCGTCGGTTCCGCCGTCTACAATGAGCATAGCGAAGTGATCGGTGCCATTTCGGTATCAGGCCCCACGGTAAGAGTGACCGACGAGCGCCTGGGAGAACTCGGGCCGATGGTCAGACGGGCGGCTGCCGAAATCACCGAGCGGGTTGGCGGGAAAATTCCAAGAAATTGAGATCGGCCGCAATTCGGATTGTCAGTCCGCCACCTGACGCTCCCTGTCAGTTTTGATATTGGCCAAGCGATTTGACGTCTTGGCTCGCCGTTCGTCTTTCGGCAACTAGATAACCATACCAGACACCGGCTCCACGAACGCCATATGATCCTCGATCGCTCTCACGCCCGGCACATTCTGCGCGGCAATGACAATGGCCGATCGCTCCCTTTCGTCCATGATCGTGCCCGAAAGTGTGACAATCCCGTCTTTCACGTCTGCCTCGATAAGGCCAACCGACCCCCAAGGCTGCTTTTTCAATTCGTCCAGCAGGCAGTCTCTGATTGCCGCATCGCCGCCCGGTAATGGCAATTGCTTGCCGGCTTTGCGAACCAAAGCACGAAGGATATTCGCACGCGTAACGATTCCGACGAGTGAATCGTACCTGACAACCGGCACGCGTTTGATCTTGCGCTGCTCCATCAATTGCACGACGTCGTCAAGGGATGCATCCTCGGTCACCGTAATCGCGGGCGACGTCATGATGTCCCGGATCCTGCGGCCGCTCGCATGTGCATATTCCTCAGCCAGCTTTCCAGGTCCCACGAGAAACTCAAGCCAGTGGGATCTGCGGCGCAGCGTCTGCGTTTCGCGGCGGCGAAGGAAATCTCCTTCGGTGACGATTCCGACCAGCCTGCGAGTCTGCATCGGACCTTCCTCGACGACAGGCAGGCCGCTGATGCCCTTTTTCAGCATCAATCGGATGGCCGTGAAGATGGAATCATCCGGCTGCACCGTGACGATATTCGCCCCTTCAACCATGATGTCTCTGGCTTTCATAACACGCTCCGGTCCGATTTCTTGGAATCATAGGCCGTTCGAAATATCGGGCCTTGACACATATCAATCGTCGATTGGCGGCCCATCGCAGACTTGATCGTGATCTGGATCAAGGCACGGGCTCGCCTATGCGTGCATCCAAAAACAATGTGGCAACCAATTTCTACCGCACCGTTCGATCATGAGCTTGAATTGGCCGTTATCGATGAAAATGGCCCGCACGCGCTGATATTTCCGTGCCGTCGCATCCTGTGCGGCTGGATCGACGCCAAGACCAAACGCAGAGTCGCGGTCCACCCGACGCACTGGCGCGAGTGGAGTGACGGCCGGCCGTTTGATTCAGATCAATGCGCGCCAGGGTCGTGAGTGCCAATAAGCTCTGCAATTGGAAGCTTTTACAATGAATGCAGATGAAATTTTCGAACACGCCCGGCGAGCGTTCCGTAACGCTTCCGAGGCGCCAGATCTCCGCGCCATGCGAACTTTCGCGCTCGCGGGATTGGCCTATCTGAACCGTGCCGATGCGATGACGGCCCTTGTCGACACGGCCGTGACACCTGCGGACCGCGTTAAAATTTTCAAATAGCTTATGCGCGAAAGCGATCGCCTTCTCGAACGGGCGCGTAAATGCTTCGAGGATGCCGCGGAATCCTCCGACCCCACGCAGATGAAGATTCATGCGGAGATGGGCCGACAATATCTTGAGCAAGCGGCGGTCGCGATCGCGCGCGAGCAGCCGGCCAAAAACGGCGGCGATTGACGCAGCTTTCAGAAACTTGCCAGGACTTGCGATGCGAGACTTGTGACACAGGACTCGCGACGAGCGAACGCCGTTTGAAATCATGGGTGGGCGCGAACTGCCAAATCGCCGTCAATTTGAGCGATGGGTACCTGGCGCGTCTCGGCACGTCTCGGAACGCTACCCGATCTCGCGCTTTCCGGCTCTGCTGCGCTCGTGGGCTACCGGACTCGCCGGCGGGCAAGCACTTTCAAGTAAGCCGCGACATCCTCGGCCTGCTCGTTCGTGAATGCAAAATTCGGCATGATCACATGGCTCTTGAAGAACAGGCTGGTTCCACCAATCCGGAACGCCCGAGAGCGCGCGATCGAGGCGAAGGGCGGCGCCGCCGCCATCGGCGATTGGCCCGTGGCGATTGAATGGCAGGTCGAGCACACGCGGCGTGCAAGTCTCTCGCCTTCCACGGAGTCGGCCGCCCACGCCGTGGCCGGCAGCGATAGCGTCAAGACAATTAAACAGAAACCGATCCGGGTTTTCACGTCAGTCTCCCCCGAGCTTCCCCATGACATCGCCGTCAGACAGGCGCTTGTGCACGCCTGTGGGCGCGTGGTCGTCATTCCTGGCCGGCATCGCGCGGGTCGGCTTCGGGCTCACTGGATTTGTAGGTCACCACGAGATCGCAGCGCAAGCAGGTAAAGGTATCGTACCCGCCTTTCTGACCGGAACGGCTGGCCTGCATGGCAAGCCGGCATCGGGGACATGGTTTCAAGGCTGGGCGGGACTTGGACACAAAAAAGCATCTGCATAAGTCAAGGCCAGCGGCTTTGATCCAGATCAAGAAGTCAGCCCATCGCGGACGCCAAGGATGCGAATGATTTCCAGCGAGACGCGACAGCTTATGGGCAAAGACATTGTCATTATCGACGGCCATCCCGATCCCGATCGGGCGCGTTTCTGCCACGCACTCGCCGCGACCTATGCGGAATCCGCGATGGAGGCAGGACATCGGGTTTCATCTCTGAAAGTGGCCGAACTCGATATCGCTTGCCTGCGCACGCAGGCGGAATGGGAACACGGCGAGCCGTCCGCCACGATCCGGGCGGCTCAGCAGGCGATCGCGGCCGCCAGCCACCTCGTCATCATTTATCCGCTCTGGCTCGGCGATCTCCCGGCCAAATTGAAGGCATTCTTCGAACAGGTTTTTCGGCCGGGTTACGCCATACAGTCCGGCAAACGGACGCTCTCGCCCGGATTACTGAAGGGCAAATCCGCGCGGATCATCGTCACCATGGGCATGCCCGCCTTGATTTACCGCTGGTTCTTTTTTGCCCACAGCCTGAAAAGTCTGCGCCGCAACATCCTGTATTTCGCCGGTATCTGGCCGGTACGCGAGAGCCTGATCGGCAATGTCGAGGGAAGCGCCTCCTCGCGCGAAAAATGGCTGCAACGGATCCGCTCACTGGCGCGGCAGGCGCGGTGACCCCCGTTGTCCTTGTGCCGTGACTCAGTTTTTGCTGACCGCATTCCGCAGAAGATACACGCCGATGCTCAGCGCGATGGCGATGCCGCCGGCGAGATAGATTTTCCAGCTGAAATAAGCAAGCAGGAAAACAATCGATGCCAGCGCCAGCACGGGCAGGACCGGCAGACGTCCGATATTCAGCGGCACGCGGAACGGCCGCTTGTGGTCGGGGTGGCGGTAGCGCAGCGCGATCAGCGCAACATTGACCGCGAAGAAAGCCAGCAGCGCCGCGAACGACGACAGGCCGGCCAGGATCGCGATGTCGCCGATCGGCAGAAGAGCGGCCGAGAGCGCGAAGGCGACGAGCGACGCGATCCAGGGCGTTCCGCGTGTCGCCGAGAGCCGCGCCGCCATGACCGGCACTTCGCCGTCGCGCGCCATCGAGAAGGTCAGCCGCGAAAAGGCGATCAGCGTGATCAGCACCGTATTGGCGGTTGCGAACAGCGCGATGCCGCTGAGCAGGCCCCCCGCTCCCGGCCAGACCCGCTCCACGGCAAGCGCGAGCGGCGCCTGACTTGCCGCGAGCTCGGACGACGGCACGAGCGCAATCGCCGCGAGCGACACCAGAATATAAAGCAGCGTCGTAATGCCGATGCTCCACAGGATCGCGGGCGGCATGTCGCGCGCGGGCTCGTGCACTTCTTCCGCCAGATTGGCGATTTCCTCGAAGCCGAGATAGACAAAAAACAGAATGGCCGCCGCCGCCATGATTCCCGGTTGGATGTCGGCGGTCAGAATCGGCTGCGCGATATTCGGCTTGGTCAATCCGGCCGCGATCACGAGCAGCAAGCCCGACACCTCGATGGTCGTGAACACGATGTTGAGCCAGCTCGATTCCCGCAATCCCCAGATGCTGACCAGCGTGCAGACAGCGAGAAGAGCGAAAGCCGACACGGCCACCGGCACATCGACAAAGCTTCGCAGATAGCCGCCGAAAGCCACCGCCACAGTCGTCGCCGTTGCAGCGCCGCCTAACAGAATGATCCATCCGACGGCAAATGACGCCCAAGAGGCGCGCGGAAATGCCCGCCGGATATAAACATACTCGGCGCCGGCGGTCGGGAACGACGTCGTCATTTCGGCATAGGACAGGCCGGTGAGCAGCGCGATCACCGCGCCGACGAGGAAGCTGATCCAGAGGTTGTCGCCTGCGAGCCCGGCGGCGGCGCCAATGACCGAATAGACGCCGGCGCCGATGATGACGCCAACACTGTAAAAGACGAGCTGCACGGGACCAAGAACCGGTTTGAGCTGCATTCCGACTTCATCCCTCAACGGCGTTACCTTGCGAAGCTCACCGGATAACGCCCATTACAAGACTGCGACCATCAAATGGATCGAGCGCTCCGGTAAGGTGCTGATATGTGTCAAACGCCTGTCCTCTGCAGACGCTTTTGAGGTCTCTATCCGGAACAATGGGAGCCTGGATACGTCTTTTGACATACGTCATCGCGGACAGCGGCCCTTCATTGAAGGTAATTCAAACGATAATGATTTTCTTTGGACGCTGCCCGTTTTCGTTCAGAAGCTTTATTCGGCGTCCAGCCGGCGAGTTGGCTTGCGGGACACTAGAAAGGACACAAGAATTGGAGGGCAAGTCCCCGCTTTCGTTTTTCAAGAAAAGATGGACGTGCGACACTGAAGGCGAACAAGCCTGAAATCAAGAAAAGCAACAAGTCATGTCAGTCTATCGCCTTTCGCAGCTTTTGTCTCCGCGTTCTGTCGCACTCGTCGGCGCGAGCCCACGGGAGGGATCGCTGGGTCACGCCATTCTTCGAAACTTGAAAGCCGGACAATTCAAGGGCGAAATTCATTTGGTCAACCCCCGTTATGGCGAGATCGATGGCGTAAAGGCGGTTGGAGCGCTTGATGATCTGACGACGGCGCCAGACCTTGTCGTCGTCGCGACCCCGGCGCTGAGCGTTCCCGACGTCGTTGCAAGAGCGTGCGCGAAAGGCGCGTCATCCGCAATCATTCTGACCGCAGGACTCGGACATGGGCCCGGCTCGCTCGCGGAGCAAGCTGAGCGCACCGCGCGGGCGTGCGGCGTGCGGCTGGTCGGACCAAATTGTCTCGGCGTCATCGCACCGGCCGCGCATCTGAACGCAAGCTTTGCATCCGCGATGCCGCCGGCAGGCGATCTCGCTGTAGTCTCGCAATCGGGCGCCATCGCCGCCGCCATGGTGGATTGGGGCATCCGACACCGGATCGGATTCTCCGCGATCGTCTCTGTCGGCGACCAGATCGATGTCGATTTTGGAGACCTGCTCGACTATTTTGCGCTCGACCGGCACACGCGGGCAATTCTGCTCTATATCGAGTCGATCAAGGACGCGCGAAAATTCATGTCGGCAGCGCGCGCAGCCGCGCGCACGAAGACCGTGGTCGTGATCAAATCCGGCCGGCTCGCGCAAGGCGCCAAGGCCGCCGCGACCCATACCGGCGCGCTCGCCGGGTCCGACGCGGTCTATGACGCCGCCTTCCGCCGCGCCGGCCTCCTGCGCGTATTCGACCTGAGTGAACTCTTCGACGCCGCCGAAACGCTCAGCCATTTTCGGACCCTGAACGGCAACCGCCTCGCCGTGCTCACCAATGGCGGCGGTGTCGGCGTGCTCGCAATCGACCGGCTGGCAGAACTCGGTGGTGTCGCGGCGGAGCTTTCCCCTGAGACCCTCGCCTGTCTCGACAATATCCTGCCCTCCACCTGGTCGAGATCGAATCCGGTCGACATCATCGGCGATGCCGATGCGCAGAGATATACCGCGGCGCTGGAGGCGCTGCTCGCCGATCCGCTGAACGATGCGGTTCTGGTCCTCAACGTGCAGACTGCGATTACGCCGTCGCTTGAGATCGCAAAAGCGGTAGCCAGCGTCGCGACCGCGCAAAGATGCAAGCGGATCGAGCCGAAGCCGGTCTTTGCGTCCTGGGTCGGCGGCGGCGCCGATAGCTCGGACGTCTTGCGAGCGGCGAATATTCCAACTTACACGACCGAAGCGGAAGCCGTGCGCGGCGTCATGCATCTCGTCCGCTATCAGGACGCCCGGCGTCTTTTGATGGAGACGCCGCCAAATCTGCCCGACGCTTTCAGCGCGGACACCGAAGTCGCGCGCTGCGTCGTCGCGGACGCGCTCGCTGAAGGGCGCGCCTGGCTTGATCCCATAGAAGTAACGCGCGTACTCGAAGCCTATCGCATCCCGGTCTTGCCGGCCGTGCTCGCCCGCGATCCCGATGCCGCGGCCAAGGCTGCGGCTCCGATACTGGCAAAGGGCGACAATGTCGTCATCAAGATCCTCTCGCGCGATATCGTCCATAAATCCGACGTCGGCGGCGTCCGGCTCAATATCGGCAGCGAAGACGCGGTGCGGAGAGCGACAGCCGACATCATCGCCAATGCAAAAAAAGCCAAAGCCGATGCCCGCATCGACGGAGTAATCGTCCAGCCGATGGTGATCCGGCCGAAGGCGCGCGAATTGATCGCTGGCATCGCCGACGACCCGACTTTCGGGCCGGTGATCGTGTTCGGGCGCGGCGGGACAGCGGTCGAGGTCATCGACGACAAGGCACTGGCATTGCCGCCGCTCGATCTCAACCTTGCAAACGATCTGATCAGCAGGACGCGCGTGTCGCGCATCCTCAAGCGTTATCGCGACGTTCCGGCGGCCAAGCAAGAGGATGTCGCCCTGACGCTGGTCAAGCTCGCGCAACTTGCAGCCGATATCCCCGAAATCCGCGAACTCGATATCAATCCGCTTCTGGCTGACGAGACCGGGGTGATCGCGCTCGATGCAAGGATCGCGATATCCGCAGCCGCGGTGCGGCGCCAGGGGTCGGACCGCTCGCGCCTCGCGTTGCGTCCCTATCCGAAGGAATGGGAACGCCACATCGAACTTGCCGGTGGTTACGAGGCGTTCGTGCGGCCGGTCCGCCCGGAGGATG
This sequence comes from Pseudorhodoplanes sinuspersici, assembly GCA_945878025.1. Taxonomy (GTDB): domain Bacteria; phylum Pseudomonadota; class Alphaproteobacteria; order Rhizobiales; family Xanthobacteraceae; genus Pseudorhodoplanes; species Pseudorhodoplanes sinuspersici_B. The sequence goes on from CAMDXM010000028.1 coordinate 9,642, forward strand.
AACCGCTCTATCGGTCGTTCTTCGCGCGCGTCTCACAAGAGGATCTGCGATTGCGGTTCTTCGCCCCAGTGAAGGATTTTAACCACGCCTTTATCGCGCGGCTGACCCAGATCGACTATGCGCGCGCTATGGCGTTCATCGCCATCGATCCACCGTCGGGTGAGATGCTGGGCGCGGTGAGAGTGCATGCCGACGCCGATTATGAAACAGCGGAGTATGCAATCCAGCTGCGCTCGGATGTCAAAGGCCGCGGATTGGGCTGGAAACTGATGCAATTGATCATCGACTATGCCCGCAAGGAGGGGCTAAAGCGGATCCACGGCCAGATCCTGCACGAGAATACCACCATGCTGCGCATGTGCCGGGAACTCGGCTTCAAACTGCAGTCCGATCCGGAGGATCGCGATCTCAGTCTTGCGACCTATGATCTTGCGAAATAAGCAGCCATGCTAGCGATAGTGCTGCACCGGATCGGGAGCGCATTGCCGCCGCAAGATCGGCCAACGCAGAGTCCGGGCGCGCACGATGTCAACGACCTGAATTGGGCGCCGGCTTTAAGTCCCGGACGCGATAATGGCCATACGCACCAGTTCGGACAGGCTGTTCGCCTCCATCTTGGTCATGACATTCGCGCGGTAGACCTCGACCGTGCGCGAACTGATCCCAAGATCGAACGCGATCGTCTTGTTAGGCAATCCTGCAACGAGCCCGTCGAGCACTTGGCGTTCCCGCTGCGACAGCAGCGCCAACCGCGTGCGGATCTGCGCCCGCTCGGCCGCGCGCGTTCCATGTTCGCGATTCCTGTCGAGAGCGGACTCGATGGCGCCGAGAACCCGGTCATCTTCGAAGGGCTTCTCAAGAAAATCGGCCGCGCCAGCCTTCATCGCCTCAACCGCGAGCGAAATGTCGCCATGCCCGGTAATGACGATGACCGGCAGATCGATCGACATCTCCCTGAGGCGGCGCAGCAGCTCGATGCCGCTCATCTCGGGCATCCGTACGTCGGTGACGATGCATCCCCGTTCGCCCGCCTTGAAATTCGCAAGAAAGGCGACAGCCGAATCATAAGTACGAACGTCGACATTCGCCGTACGAAGCAGAAATTCGAGCGAACTTCGTACCGCGTCATCGTCGTCGATAACATGCACCAGGGCGCTATCAGACATTGCTCAGGTCCTCTGGGCTCGCTCTTCGTATGGTAAAGTGGACAATCGTTCCCCCATCCGGATTCGGTTCAATCCAGATACTGCCGCCGTGAGCTTCGATAATCGTCTTCGAAATCGACAGCCCGACACCCATACCCTGTTGCTTTGTCGTAATGAATGGCTGGAACAATTGCTTGTGCAATTCAGGGGCAATGCCGGAGCCGGTATCCGCTGTACTCAAGCGCACCATATTGTCACCGGCGGCATTCGACGAGATCAGAAGCTGCCGGTCGACGGATTCCGACATCGCCTCGACCGCATTGCGGATCAGATTGAGAATGACCTGCTGAATCTGAACCTTGTCGGCAAGCACGAGATCGGCCTTGGCGTCGAGCTGAAATCTCACGCGCACGCTCTGTTCCTTGGCGCCGACAAGGGCCAAAGCGCTTGCCTCCTCGACCAGTTTGGACAGGCTTTCAACCTTGCGTTCGGTTTCGCCGCGTGAAACGAAATCGCGCATTTTGTGAATGATCTGCCCTGCCCGCACGGCTTGCTCGGCGGCCTTGGCCAGCGCATCCCTGGCCATCGCCGACGAATTGTCGGAACTCTTCTCCAGCAAACGGCGTGAACCATTGAGATAATTCGAGATCGCCGCGAGCGGTTGATTCAATTCATGCGCCAGCGCGGACGCCATTTCGCCCATCGCCGTCAAACGCGAAATATGGACAAGTTCGGACTGAAGTTCCTGCAAGCGCATTTCCGTCTGCTGCCGCTCCGTCAAATCGCGGATAAATCCGGTGAAATACCGCTTGTCCTTGGATCTCATCTCGCCGACCGCGAGCTCCATCGGAAAGGTCGAGCCATCCCTGCGCTCACCGACCACGACACGCCCGACGCCAATAATCCTGCGCTCCCCAGTCCGCAAATAACGATCCAGATAGCCGTCGTGTCCCTCCCGATACGGCGAGGGCATCAGAACTTTGATGTTCTTTCCGATCATGTCGGCCGCTGCGGTCCCGAACAGGCGCTCGGCCGCAATGCTGAAAGACTGAATAATCCCCCTTTCGTCGATGACAATCATGGCGTCTGGAACGGTGTCCAGAATGGAACGCAGATGCGCTTCGCGCGAAAGCAAGTCCTGCGCTTTGGCGTCGGCGAGAAACATCGATCGCTGCACCCGGCCGCCGAGCCACGCCATTCCGAACCCGATGGCACCGAAAGCGGCCGCGCTCACCAGTTCGGGTCGCGACATCCAATTGCCGGCGAATGGCAATCCGAGGGCGAGGCTGAGAATGGTCGCAAAACAGCCCGGGCCGAGACCGCCAACGGCGCTGGCAACCAGCGTGGCGGGGATGAAAAACAGATAAATCGAATGCTCGCCGAGCTCCGGATCGAGGACATAGCGAATCAATTGCGCCGCCAGCACGAGCCCGGCGGCGAGGCCGTAGTGGACGACAAATTCGCGCAGGCGCGATCCCGGCGATTTCTCGGCGACTTCGAGCGCCAAAGCTCCACTCCTCGGCTGATCTGCGCGGCGGCAAGGTAGCCCAAACCCGATCGGCCTGGCCGGCCTCCGGGATTCTACGTACCCGTCTCCGGAATTCTACTTAAGTGCATTATCCGAATTTTCAGCCTTCGCAATGGCCTTTATCCAGTGGCGCATGGACACAGAGGAGAACGCCATGCGCAGCCCAGCAACCGCACGTATCTCAGCTACCCCGTCATCCCATTCGGCGCCTGCCGCCCACGCCCTGTCCGGCCATGCCCTGTTCGGCTCGATCGAACTCATGGGGGCGTCGATGTCCTTCAAAAAAGGCGTCGAAATCTACGGTGAGAACGAACCCGCCGATTATGTCTACAAGCTCGTGAGCGGCACCGCGCGCAGCTACAAGATCCTCAACGACGGCCGCCGCCAGATCCAGGGCTTCTATTTTCCGAACGACATTTTCGGGCTGGAAGGTGGTTCGGAACACGCTGCCTCCGCGGAAGCGATGTCGGACGTGACCGTTTTGGTCGTTCGCCGCTCCGCCATCATGGCGGCCGCGACCCGCGACAGCGACGTTGCCAATCAATTGTGGGCCTACACCTCACGCGAACTCAATCACGCCCGCGGCCACGCCATGCTGCTGGTGAAGACGGCGCAGGAGCGCGTCGCCTCCTTTTTGCTTCAACTGGCGGACCGGGTCGCCGGCAATGCCGTCGAACTTCCGATGTCGCGGCAGGATATCGCCGACTATCTCGGCCTGACGATTGAAACCGTTTCCCGCACGCTCACGCAATTCCAGGACGACGCCGCGATCGAACTTCCAAGCTCGCGGCGCGTTGTTCTGCGCAATCGCGTCGCACTCAACAACCTGAACGCCTGATCATCCGGAGATTGCCATGTCAACCGCCAAAGAAGCCAAACAACCTGCGATCAGTTTGCCTCCGAACTTTCGCCAGATCAGGCTTGAGCTCGCGCGCGAAAAGGGACACCCAGCCGGAAGCGCCGCGCACGGCTATACGATCTTCGCCCCGCTTGATACAGATGGCAAAATCGATCCCGTATTGTGGCATTCATTCCGCGATTTCTGCCGCGTGGTGAGGTTCCGGCCCGATGAGGAAGAGGCCGTCGGCCATCTGATCCATCGTCCCGGCGGGTCGTGGGCGTTTCATTACGATATCCGCGGCAACGAGGACGACGAGCCCGGATATCATCTGGAAAATGAAAAGTTCGAACCCGGCGAATATGTGTCGATCCGCGAGCACGATAAAATGCATACGTTCCAGGTGATGTCTGTCGAACGAATCTGACCTCCCGGGATTCGTTCAATCTGGGCCGGCGAGAATGCCGGCCCTTTTGTTTGCGGCTATTCAAGACTCTTGAGAAAGGCGATGAAATCGCCGATCTGATCCGCTTCAAAACGGAATTCTGGCATCGTGGGATGCCCAGTGACGATCCCCTCCGCCAGCGATTCCGCCAGATTCTCCACCGGATAGCGCTTGTGCAAATCGCGAAATGCCGGCGCGATGGAAAGCGGGCTGGGGCTGCGTTTGTCGATCGAATGGCAGCTTACGCAATAGGTTCGCGCCAAGGTTACACCGCGTTGGACAGACGCAGACTGTGCTGCGGCCACAACGGGCAATAACAACAACGCGAACGCGGCCGCGATTGCCGTTTGCCTTACTGATTTTTGGCACGTCATTTCGACGCCGACCGGCTCAGCGCTTCGAGAGTTAGCTTGTTGGGGCAATAGCTCGGCCATGTCGCCGCCTTCGGCTGGTCGTCAAGTTCGTGCTCACACAGCGCCTTGCTGTCACATTCTGTGCAGCACCGCTGCATGTCGCGCAAGACCGCCATATCGATTTGCTTGGCGTCGATCCCGATAGTGTCTAACCGGCGATACAGCAATTTTGCCGAGTCCCCCTCGGACTTCGCCAATGCCACCAATTCGGAAAAGCTCAATCCCGTATCCTGCATCAAACGCCGCATATCGCCGCAATTGAGAGCGCGCAATTCTTCCATCCTGATGCGACGGCGGCGGTACCGCGACCAGCTGTCCTTAAGCGTTTCGATGATGTTCATGGCAAACCTCTTAATTTGTTCAAAATTGCCACACATCGAACCACTGACGCATTGAGATACATCAACCCCGCTTCGGCGAATTCCGGCGGCCTGTCACGACGACAATCTGGGCCGCGTAACCAAAATGATCGTCACTTGACGTGGGTCAACACCTCAAGTTCGGGTGGCTCTAGCGTGCTCATAGGCCAGTTGGAGCTATGCCATGCTGAAAGACCTTATTGTCAATCTTGCCGTTGGCGCCAAAAGCGACCCTGCGGCTGAATATGCGCTCTCAATCGCACAAATGTTCGATGCCCATATCACCGGCACGGCCTTCGCGCTCAAGCCCGTGATCCCCGGGATGGTCATCGAAGGCGTCACCGCCGATGTCGTGGACAGCGCCATCAAAGAGAATGAGCAGGCGGCACAGGCCGCTATTCTTCACTTCCAAGCCAGCGCCTCCAAACAGGGCGTGTCGTCGGAAACTGTCAGCGTCACCGAAATGCTGGTCGACGCTACCGATCGATTCGCCAGAATGGCGCGCGCGTTCGATATATCCGTCGTCGCTCAGGCCGATCCGAATGGCTCCGGTCTGGAAGATCTGTTCATCGAGGCGGCCTTGTTTGCGTCCGGCCGCCCGGTTGTGATCGTTCCCTATATTCAGAGGTCGCCGGTTAAACTCGATCGCGTCATTTGCGGCTGGGATGGCAGTCAAGCGGCGGCGCGTTCGATCGCGGATGCAATGCCAATTCTGCAAAAGGCAAAGAGAATCGATCTGCTGATGGTTACGACCGGAAAGACGAAAAGCCAAAGAATTGCCGGCACCGATATGGCCCAGCATCTCGCCCGCCACAAACTCAATGTCAATCTCGAGCAGATCACGGCGCCGGATTCCGACGTCGCTAACGTGGTTCTTTCCTATGCTGCGGATACCGCGGCCGACTTCCTGGTGATGGGCGGATACGGGCATTCGCGCTGGCGCGAATTCATTCTCGGCGGCGCCACGCGCGGCATCCTTTCGTCTATGACGATTCCGACATTGATGGCGCATTGAACGGCCGCACTGGTTGCAATCTTGATCTGAATCAATGCGACGGGCAGCCTACTCGTGATGTTTCGCATTCAGTCGGAAACGCATCCGGTTTGGATTTCTCGCCTCGCGGCGCTCACTTGGCAAATGACCCATGTCTGATCACAGCATCAAGCAGATGACCCCCGCGGAATCAGGTCTTTCGATCCTGTTCGCGATCCTCGCCTTCCTCAGTTTGGTTGGCGCCGCATTGGGCAAAGACCAAGCCTACATCTTCCATGCATATCTCGCCTGCGCTGCGAGCGTGGCGGCGGTGTTCGCCATCGGCAATCGTTATTTCGCGAGGCCGGCAAAATTGCCGGTCCAGGAGATCGACGGAAGGCCGAACTACAATTTCGGCCCAGTCAAATTCGCAACCGTCGCCGCGGTGTTTTGGGGGATTGCCGGCTTCACGGTCGGGCTCGTGATCGCGCTGCAGCTCGCCTACCCGGTCCTCAATCTCGACCTCCCATGGACGACATTCGGACGCTTGCGTCCACTACATACGTCGGCCGTCATCTTTGCTTTTGGCGGCAATGTCCTCATTGCGACTTCGTTTTATGTCGTGCAGCGAACCTGTCGAGCGCGGCTCGCCGGCGATCTTGCGCCTTGGTTCGTCGTGCTTGGATACAATTTCTTTATCGTCATCGCCGGCACTGGATATCTGCTCGGCGTCACGCAATCGAAGGAATATGCTGAGCCAGAATGGTACGCAGATCTGTGGCTGACCATCGTGTGGGTCATGTACCTGCTGGTGTTCCTCGGCACCATCCTCAAGCGCAAGGAACCGCATATCTTCGTCGCCAACTGGTTCTACCTTGCGTTCATCGTCACGATCGCGGTTCTGCATCTTGGCAACAATCCCGCCTTGCCGGTCTCGATCCTGGGCTCAAAGTCCTACGTCGCCTGGGGCGGCGTGCAGGATGCGATGTTCCAGTGGTGGTACGGTCACAACGCGGTTGGATTTTTCCTGACTGCCGGCTTTCTCGCGATCATGTATTATTTCATCCCGAAGCGCGCCGAGCGGCCGATCTATTCCTACCGGCTGTCGATCATCCATTTCTGGGCGCTGATCTTTCTCTATATTTGGGCCGGGCCGCACCACCTCCACTACACAGCGCTTCCCGACTGGACGCAGACTCTCGGCATGACGTTCTCGATCATGCTGTGGATGCCGTCCTGGGGCGGCATGATCAACGGCCTGATGACCCTGTCGGGCGCGTGGGACAAGCTGCGCACCGATCCGGTGCTGCGCATGATGGTGGTCTCGGTCGCATTCTACGGCATGTCGACCTTTGAGGGGCCGATGATGTCCATCAAGGTCGTCAATTCGCTCAGCCACTACACCGACTGGACTATCGGCCACGTTCACTCCGGCGCGCTCGGCTGGGTCGGCTTTGTTTCCTTCGGCGCGATCTATTGCCTCGTGCCATGGCTGTGGAATCGCAAACAGCTCTACAGCCTGCGTCTGGTCAACTGGCACTTCTGGATCGCAACCATCGGAATCGTCCTCTACATCTCGGCGATGTGGGTATCCGGAATCCTGCAAGGCCTGATGTGGCGAGCGTACACGTCGCTCGGCTTCCTCGAATATTCCTTCATCGAAACGGTCGAGGCGATGCATCCTTTCTACATCATCCGCGCGGCAGGCGGCTCGTTGTTCCTCGTCGGCGCCCTCATCATGGCGTACAATCTCTGGATGACAATTCGCGTTGGCGAAGTCGAGGAAACTTTGCCGCGCGCTGCTCTCCAGCCGGCCGAATAGGAGAGTTCCATGTCATTCTGGAAACGACACCAAATCGTTGAGAAGAACTCGATCCTGCTGATTATCGGCATCCTGCTGGTCATTGCGGTGGGGGGCTTCGTCGAGATCACGCCGCTATTCTATCTCAAGAGCACAATCGAGAAAGTCGACGGTATGCGGCCGTACACGCCGCTCGAACTCGCCGGCCGCAATATCTACGTACGCGAAGGCTGTTATCTCTGTCACTCGCAGATGATCCGGCCGCTGCGCGACGAGATCGAACGATATGGTCATTACTCGCTCGCCGCCGAGAGCATGTTCGACCATCCGTTCCAGTGGGGCTCGAAACGCACCGGTCCGGATCTTGCGCGTGTCGGTGGCAAATATTCCGACGAATGGCATGTGACCCATCTCGTCAATCCGCGCGCCATCGTCCCGCAATCCGTAATGCCCGGCTATCCGTTCCTGGCCGAGACCGATCTTGAGGTCACGGGTGTCGTCGAACATCTGAGCACGAGCCGGGTGGTCGGCGTTCCCTACAGCGACGAGCAGATCGCGAACGCGGCTGCGGACCTCAAGGCGCAAGCCGATCCGGACAGCGATGGCGCCGATGCGCTCCAGAAGCGCTATCCCAAGGCCGTCGTCCGTAATTTCGACGGCAAGGCGCAGCGCCTGACGGAGATGGATGCGCTCGTCGCCTATCTGCAGATGCTCGGAACGCTCGTCGATTTCAAACTGTACAACGAAAAAGCCAATCTGCGCTGACGGACACACGACATGAAAGCGATCATCACTGCCCATACGTTGGTTTCAGATTTCGTGACGACGTTGTGGACACCATTCTTCGTCGCCTTGTTCGTCGTGATCGTCGCCTATGCGTTCTGGCCGCGCAATCGCACGAAGTTTGACGATGCCGCACACATTCCTTTGCGGGAAGATTGAGACCATGACACATCACGAAGAACACGACACCGTTACCGGCACCGCAACCACCGGACATCAATGGGACGGCATCAAGGAATTGAACACCCCGCTTCCGCGTTGGTGGGTGTATCTATTCTATGCGACGATTATCTGGTCAGTCGGCTATTGGGTGGTTTACCCCACATGGCCGACAATCAGCGGCTATACCACCGGCTGGTTCAATTATTCGACGCGCGCACAGGTGCGCGCCGAACTCGCCGATCTCGAAAAATTGCGCGGAGAGAAGGCCGCTGTGATCGCCACGGCCTCACTGCGGAATATCGTCCAGGATCCGACGCTGCTTGCGATCGCACGGGCGCGCGGAAAGCCGGCCTTTGGCGATAATTGCGCGCCATGTCACGGAAGCGGCGGAGCCGGAGCCAAGGGCTATCCCAATCTCAACGACGACGACTGGTTGTGGGGCGGCACGCTCGACGATATCAAGCAAACGCTCGATTTCGGCGTCCGTTCCGGCCACCCGAAGGCGCGCGAAGGCAGCATGGTGCCATTCGGCGGCAAGGACGGAATACTGAAGAAAGAAGAGATCAAGACCGCCGCCAATTTCGTTCGCTCGCTTTCCGGGCTGTCGGTCGCGCCGGGAACTGATTTGAACGCCGGCCGCAAGTTGTTCGCAGACAATTGCGCCAGCTGCCATGGCGATGGCGGCACGGGAAACAAGGAGATTGGCGCGCCGAACCTCGCCGACAAAATCTGGCTCTATGGATCCGACGAGGCGTCGATAATCGAAGGGATTACCAATGGCCGCGGCGCAGTCATGCCTGCCTGGAGCGAGCGGTTAGACCCCGTCACCTTGAAGGCGCTTGCCGTCTATATTTACTCGCTGAGTGGCGGAAAGTAGCATTTCACTTCTCCAAGCTGGGACTTGAGATGGATCAAGGCCCAGTTGGCTGGTGACTTTACTCTTGCGCATGTCCAACAACGGCCATGCTATGAACAAGAATTTGACCCCAGCCGAGCTTGAGGCCAATACGGAGCCGCTCTACGCGGCCCATAAGAAGGTCTATCCGCAAGCCGTTTCAGGACGATTCCGCCGCATCAAATGGGGGCTGATGGCGGTTTGCCTCGGCATCTATTATCTGCTGCCATTCGTGCGCTGGGACCGCGGACCGGACGCGCCAAGCCAGGCGGTGCTTGTCGATTTTCCGAATAGCCGGTTCTACTTTTTCTTCATCGAGCTATGGCCGCAGGAAGTCTATTACTTCACCGGCCTGCTGATCCTCGCCGCTCTGGCGCTTTTCCTGATGAACGCCATCGGCGGTCGCATCTGGTGCGGCTATCTCTGCCCGCAAACGGTCTGGACCGATCTGTTCTACGCGGTCGAACGACTGGTCGAGGGCGATCGTCGCGAGCGTATCAAAAAAGATGACAGCAAGCTCACAGCGGGACGCGTGGCGGAGCTTGCCACCAAGCACACGATCTGGATTTTTATCGCATGGTGGACCGGGGGTGCATGGGTTCTCTATTTCGCGGACGCTCCCACGCTGGTGATAGACCTCGCGACCTTCCGAGCGCCGGTTGTCGCCTATGTCTGGATCGGCATCCTCACCTTCACCACTTACGCACTTGCCGGTTTCATGCGGGAACAGGTTTGCGTTTATATGTGTCCTTGGCCGCGCATTCAGGCAGCGTTGACCGACGAATGGGCGCTTAACGTCACCTACCGCTATGACCGCGGCGAGCCGCGATTTTCGCTCAAGAAGGCTACGGAGCTGCGCGCTCAAGGCGAGCGCGCGGGCGATTGCGTCGATTGCGGCCAATGCGTCGCAGTATGCCCAACCGGAATCGATATCCGAAACGGCGCCCAGCTCGACTGCATTCAATGCGGATTATGCATCGACGCTTGCGACGCGGTCATGACGAAGGTCGGCCGGCCGGTCCGGCTGATTGCTTATGATAATGAGATCAATATTGAGCGGCGCGTTGCCGGTAAGCCGCCTATCTTCAAGGCCGTGCGTCCGCGCACGGTACTTTATTCGACGGTCATCGCCGTTGTCGGCAGCATCATGCTTTATGTGCTTGCGACGCGCGCCTTCCTCGACATCAACGTGCTGCATGACCGAAATCCGATTGCAGTCGCGCTCAGCGACGGTTCGGTGCGAAACGCCTACACTGTGCGCCTGCTCAACAAACGCGCCTACAGCCGGACGCTTGCGCTCGACGTTACCGGGCTGTCCGGCGCGCAAGTCCAGATCGTCGGACTCGACTCGCTCGGCATGACGCGTCCCGTAATCGTCGTAGGCCGCGACCAGACCGAGGAAATCCGCGTTCTGGTTACCGTTCCGAGTCGCGAGAGTTTGGATAAGTCCACCGACGTGGCCTTCGTGGTTACGGATCTTGGTCTCGGCGAAATGGCCGCCGCCAGGGATCACTTTATTCTGCCTTGATGGACCGGAGCGAGCGAATGACGCCCTTGCCTTCTGAAAAGCAACTGACCGGCCGCACTGTGCTTATTCTGCTGCTTGCTTTTTTCGGCGTCGTGTTCGGCGCCAATATGATCATGATGAAATTCGCCATCGATACATTGCCGGGCACGGAGGTCGATAGCGCCTATCGTGCCAGCCTCGCGTTCAAGTCGCAGATCGCAGCAGCTCACGAACAGGAGCGCCGCGGCTGGCGAGTCGACGCGCATATTGAGCGCGCCTCCGACGGCATTGCGACCGTTGCCATCGAGGCGCGCGATCGCGCCGGCGCGCCGTTATCCGGAATCGGATTCATCGCCCGCCTGGCACGGCCGACCGACAAGCGTGCCGACCGCACAATCGTGCTCGCGCAGCTTGGATTCGGCGCGTTTCGCGGCGTGGCCTCCGGCATCGAGCCCGGACAATGGGATCTCGTCATTGAAGCGGAAGGGGCCACGGGATCGCGCCTTTTCCTGTCCACCAGTCGCGTCGTTCTGAACTAGAGGATTTTACGATGTCGGCCTGTTGCGGCAGCGGCGTAATGGACGTGACACGAGAGCACGACCTCTCGCACTTCATCCGACACTTGAAATCCGGCCTCGATCATATCGATCTCGCGGTTGACGGGATCACCTGTCCCGCCTGCATGATGAAGATCGAACGCGGGCTCGCTGCGATCCCGGAAATTACGCGCGCACGCGTCAATCTGACCAGCCGGCGCCTCGCCGTGGAATGGAAACAGGGGGCGCTCGATCCGGCCCGTGTGATCGAACGTGTTTCCGAACTGGGCTATAAGGCCTATCCCTTCGATCCCGCGAATCCGGAAGACGAGCAACAGCGCCAGACCGGATTCCTCTTGCGATGCCTCGCCGTCGCGGCATTCGCCGCGATGAACATCATGCTGCTGTCGGTGTCGGTGTGGTCCGGAAACGCGACCGACATCACGCCGGAACAGCGCGATTTCTTTCACTTGTTCTCGGCATTGATCGCATTGCCGGCCGCGGCCTATGCCGGCCAGCCATTTTTCCGCTCCGCCATCCGGGCCGTCGCCAGCCGCAACATGAATATGGACGTTCCGATCACGGTCGGCGTCCTGCTCGCCTTGGGCATGTCGGTATTCGAGACGCTGAACCACGCGGAGCATGCCTATTTCGATGCCGCCTTGATGCTGCTGACCTTTTTGCTCGCTGGCCGATATCTCGAACAGAATATGCGCCGTCGCACGCGCACGGTGGCGGCCAATCTCGCAGCACTCAGGGGTGAGACGGCGGCAAAGTTCATCAA
>CAMDXM010000029.1 GCA_945878025.1 Pseudorhodoplanes sinuspersici
CGTCATGACGATCTCCGCGTAAAGAGAGCGACCAGGCCCGGCACCGTGCCGGCGCGCAGGAAGATCATGAACGCGATCATGATCAGGCCGAGCGCGATATGCTCGTAATCGTGGAACACCGTGAGCACCTGCGGAAGCACGGTCAGGATCGCCGCGCCGACAATGGAGCCCAGGATCGAGCCGAGGCCGCCGAGTACGGCCATGGTGACGAACTCGATCGAGCGCAGGAAGCCGGCGGTCGCCGGCGTCACCAGGCCATCGAACAGCGCGAGATAGGCGCCGGCGAGTGCCGCATAGATCGCCGAAAGGACGAAGGCGAGCAGCTTGTAGCGCGCGACGTCGATCCCGAGCACTTTACTGGCGACCTCGCTGTCGTGGATCGCGCGCAATGCGCGGCCGGTCGGGCTTGCGATCAGGTTGACCGCGATCAGCGCGGCAATCACGAGCGTCACACCGGAAATCCAGTACCAGGTGATCGAGCCGCGCGCGGTCCAGTCGAACAGCTGCAGGCGCGGCACCGGCATGCCGTCCGGCCCGCCGGTCCAGCGCGCTTCATTGGTCAAGACCATGGCGATGAGCAAGCCCATGCCGAGCGTGGCGACGGCGAGATAATGTCCTTTCAGGCGCAGGATAGGCCGACCGACCACGAAAGCCAGCGCCCCGGCCAGCGTGACTCCAGCGATCAGCGACACCCAGGACGGCACGCCGAGATGCGTCGGCCCGATCGCGACCGCATAGGCGCCGATGCCGAAGAAGCCCGCATGGCCGAGGCTCACCTGCCCGGCGAAGCCCATCAGCAGATTGAGGCCCAGCACGGCGATGGAGAAAATGAACACCAGCGCGGCAATGCGCAGATAGAAGGTCGACGGCAGGATCAACGGCAGAATGACGATCAGCACCGCGACAGCGATGACAATCCCGTAACTCTTGAGCAGGGCCGACATCGCTTACACGCGCTCGACCGAGGCGCGGCCGAATAGCCCCTGCGGCATGACAAACAGCACGGCCAGGATGACCACGAACGCGATCGCGTCCTTATAGGCGGATGACAGGTATCCGGCGCCGAAGGATTCCAGCAGGCCCACGATCAGCCCGCCGGCGACGGCCCCGACCGGGTTGCCCATACCGCCGAGCATGGCGGCGGCAAAGCCCTTGAGCGCCAGCAGAGTGCCGACATCGTAGTTCGTCAGCGTGATCGGCGTAACAAGGATGCCGCCGATGGCGCCGATCGCGGCGGAGGCGGCAAACGACAGCGCGATGATCCAGTCGGTATTGACGCCGACGAGCTGTGCCGCCGATTTGTTGGCGGCGGTCGCGATGATCGCCTTGCCGACCAGCGTCTTCGACATCAGGAACCAGAGCGCGAGCACGATCGCACCGACACCGATCAGCACAATGATGCTTTGTGGCAAGACACTCGCTCCGCCGATCTGGAGCGGATTGGCGCCGGCAAATCCAGGATAGCTGTGAAAATTCTTGTCAAAGATGATCGCGGCCACGCCGCGAAGAAAAATGGAAGCACCGATGGTGATGATGATCAGTGTCACGGCCGTTGCGTCGCGCGCCGGCTGGATGGCGAAACCATAAAGGCAGAGCCCGACCAGAACGGCCGTCGTGACGGCGAGGAGCATGGCGAGCGGCAGCGGCACGCCGGCGGCCAAGGCGAAGAACGTCACCATGCCGCCGATCATCACGAATTCGCCCTGCGCGAAATTGATGACGTCGGACGCGTTGTAAATGAGCGTGAATCCGAGCGCGACCAGCGCATAGATCGCGCCGATCGTCAGCCCGGAAAACAGAAACTGCAGGAATTCGGCCACGCGTCCTCCCAATATCCGCAGGCCGTCATGCCCGCGCGAACGCGGGCATGACTTTGTCGAAGGCTTATTAGTTCACCAAGGTCCAGTCGCCGCCCTTGATCTCCAGCATACGGAACGCCGTGAGATCGAGGCCCAGATGGTCGGTCGCGGACATATTCACAACACCTCCGGTTCCAACGAAGCTCTTGGTCTTTTCGATCTCGTCACGCACCTTGGCCTTGTCGGCCCCGCCCGCGCGCTTCATCGCCTCGACCATGATCATCAGGCCGTCATACGCGTGCCCGCCGAAGGTCGAGACCGGCTGTCCGCTCTTGGCTTCGTAAGTCTTCTTGTATTCGACAACGACTTTCTTCTGCGGATCGCTGTCGGGCAGTTTTTCTGCAATCAACAGAGCCGCAGCCGGCAGACGGACACCTTCGGCGGCCGCCGGCGTCGCGAGCTCGATGAACTGCTTCGAGGCAACGCCATGACTCTGATAGAGCGGCGCCGCAATGCCGAGCTGCTTGTAGTTGCGGGTCACGATCGCCGGCCCCTGGCCAAAGCCGGGGTTGATAACGGCCTGCACGCCGGCCTTGCTTTTGATGTTGGTCAATTGCGGCGTCATGTCGTTGTCGCGCGGCTGATAGGTTTCCTCGTGCAGCACCTCGATGCCGTACTTGCCCGTCACGCTCATGCACTGATCGCGCATCGACTTTCCAAACGCGTCGGCGCCGGCAATGATCGCGATCTTGGTGGTGCCGCGCTTCTTCAGGTCCTGGAAAATCTTTTCGCAGGCCATGAGATCGGTATGCGGCGTCTTGAAATTCCATTTTTTCACCGGCGAGACCGCCTGCACGGCGCCGGCAAAATTGATCAAGGGCGTCTGCGCTTCTTCCGCCAACGGAATGATCGCCATCGTGCTGGCCGTGGTCGATCCCGCCAAGAGCGCATCGACCTTGTCCTGCTCGATCAGCCGGGTGGCGAAGGTACGCGCCTGATTGGGGTCGCTGGCATCGTCGTAAATCACGAGTTCGATCTTCTTGCCGGCGATGCCGCCCTTGGCGTTGATGTCGGCGACATACATTTCAAGCGTCTTCTTTTCGGGATCGCCGAGGAACGAGGCGCCGCCCGTGACCGACAGCACAGCGCCGATCTTGATCTGGGCTTGAGCCGAAACCGCGGTCAGCAGAAGCGCGGCTGCGGCCGTCATCATTTTAAGTGGAAGTCTCATTGTAGTCCTCCCTTTGAATATTTTTTGAAGAGATCAGGCGGCTTTTTGACGCCTGACCGTAGCAACGCGGAAACGATTGGCGACGAAGGCGGAATCCGTCAGGCACGCATTGCCGGCCGGATTGGCGCCGGTGACATGATAATCCGAGAACGCCGCCGACTGGTTCACGTAAACACCCCCGGTGAGATTGACGGACAATGCAACCCCGGCGCGCGCGAAGGCTTTCGCGGCGGCGTCGATGACCGATTCATTCGTGGAATAGACCGACGCCGTGATTGCGCCTTTCTTCCTGGCTGACCCGGACGCGAGCGCGATGGCGTCGGCGGTCGATCCGGTCTTGATCAGAAAAGCAATCGGGCCGAAGCGTTCCTCGCCCCAGGCCGCCTCATTCTTGGCGTCGATGGTCAGCAACAATGGCGACGCCGTGCGCGCCCTTTCGAAGCCCGCGACCGGCATCGCCGAAGAATCGCGCACGATATTGCCGAGCGCACGCGCGTCACTGACGCGCTTGATGGTTGCTTCGTTCTGCACGGCGCCAAGGATCGTCGCCGCGCGCTCCGGATCGCCGAGCAGTTTGTCGATGGCAGTCGCTATGCCGGATGCAACCTCATCGAAGCTCTTTTTGCCGTCATTGGTGTCGATGCCGGCCGCCGGAACAAAAATATTTTGGGGCGCCGTGCACATCTGGCCGGAATAAAGCGAGAGCGAAAACGCGATGTTGTTGCAGAGGCCGCGAAAATCCGAGGTGGAATCGATCACGATCGAATTGATGCCGGCCTCTTCGGTGAACACCACGTCGGTCGCGGCATTCTCGCGCACCCAGCGGCCGAACGCGCTCGATCCGGTGAAATCCACGATCGCGATATCGGGATGCGTGACCAGATCCTTGGTGACCGGTGCGTCGGCATTGTCGGGCGCGAGCATGATCACGTTCGGATCGAAGCCCGCTTCTTTGAGCACGTCGCGCGCGATCTTGACCGTGATCGCGAGCGGAAGGATCGCGCCCGGATGCGGCTTGACGATCACGCTGTTGCCGGTGGCAAGGCTAGCGAAAATTGCAGGATAACCGTTCCAGGTCGGGAAGGTCGCGCAGCCGATCACGAGCGAAATGCCGCGCGGCACGATGCGCCAGTTCTTGTCGAGCACCAGCGGATCGGCCTTGCCCTGCGGCTTCGACCAATTTGCGTTCTGCGGCACGCGCTTCATCTCGTCATAGGCGTAGGCAACAGCTTCGAGGGCCCGATCCTGCGCGTGCGGACCGCCGGCCTGGAACGCCATCATGAAGCCCTGCCCCGTGGTGTGCATCACGGCGTTGGCGAGCAGGAAGCTTTGCTTGTTGATGCGCGCAACGATCTCAAGGCAGACGCCGACGCGATCCTCGATCGAAGCACCGCCCCATTTCTCGCCGGCGTCGTTTGAGGCCTTGATCAGGGTTGCGACATCAGCCGCCGCATAAGTGACGTCCAGCGGCATGCCATAGGGCGAGACTTCCTGGCCGACCGTCTTGCCGCCGGGCTGACCGAGATCGAACGGCTTGCCGAGCAAGGCCTTGAACGCGGCCTCGCCATCGGCCTTCGCGGTTTCGCCGTAGATCTTGCCGCTGGCGATTTCGGGAAAGGCGCTCCAATAACCGCGGGTGCGGCTGGCGGCCACGGCCTGATCGAGCAACGCGCGATGCGTCTCGAAGAACGTCATGTCATTCCTCCCGGCGCCGCGCCTGTTGTGACCGGGTGGACCCGGCGCCAGCGCGTTGACACCCTTTTTCCTACCCCCTATTAATTAGCCGACCGACCGGTCAGTCAAGTCTAAAACCAGTCGCAGGCGGTCAAAATCAGAGAGCGCTAAAAGCGCCGACCGGGAGGAAAAATGGACGAGACCCCCATTCTCGTCGAGAAACGCGAGGGTTTTCGCGTCATCACGCTCAATCGTCCGGCGCGGCTGAACGCGTTCACGGAGGATATGCACGTCGCGCTGAAAGCGGCGCTCGACGACATTGAAGCGGATTCCGGTTGCCGCGCATTGCTGATCACCGGCGCGGGCCGCGGCTTTTGCGCCGGCCAGGATTTGAACGACCGGCTCGCCAAGCCTACTGAAAAAATCGTGCTCGGCGGCACGCTCGAACATTTTTATAATCCGCTGATCCGCAGGCTGCGTGCGCTGCCCTTCCCGGTCGTAGCCGCGGTCAATGGCGTCGCTGCCGGCGCCGGAGCGAACGTCGCGCTCGCTTGCGACATTGTGCTGGCCGGAAAATCCGCAACCTTCGTACAGGCCTTCGCGAAAATCGGCCTTGTGCCGGATTCCGGCGGCACATGGATCCTGCCGCGGCTGGTCGGACACGCCCGCGCGCGCGCGTTGTCGCTGCTGGCCGAGCCGTTGCCGGCCGAAAAAGCGGAAGCATGGGGTTTGATCTGGAAAGCGGTCGGTGACAACGAATTGATGGCCGAAGCGATCAAGCTCTGCACCCAATTCGCATCCGGCCCGACTTACGGCTATGCGCTGATCAAGCGCGCGCTCGACGCGTCCGAACAGAACGATCTGTCGACGCAGCTCGATCTCGAACGCGATCTGCAGCGTGAGGCGGGTATGAGCCCCGATTATGCGGAGGGCGTGCGCGCCTTCATGGAAAAGCGCGCGCCGAACTTCACGGGCAAGAAAGGGTCCTGACCATGGATGCCGCCGCCCTCGCCCGCGCCTGCGCCGACACAATGTGGAAAGACGACGCCGCGACGCAGTCGCTCGGCATGAAGCTGATTTCCGTCGCGCCGGGTCAGGCCGTCATCACCATGACGGTGACCGCTTCGATGGTGAACGGCCACAAAATCTGTCACGGTGGATATATTTTCACGCTGGCGGATTCGGCCTTTGCGTTTGCCTGTAACACCTACAACCAGCGCACCGTGGCGCAGCACTGCGCGGTGACTTTTCTCGCCTCGGCAAAACTCGGCGACAAGCTCGTGGCGCGCTCGGTCGAGCGCCAGCGTGGCGGCCGCTCCGGTATCTACGACGTGACGATCTCGCGCGAGGAAGGAAATATCATCGCCGAATTCCGCGGCCATTCCCGCACCATCGAGGGCGAGCTTCTGGCCGGCGTGAAAGCTGCGGCTGCGAAGGCTTGAGGCTCACATGATCGATCGCAATTACAAACCCTATGGCCTCGAACCGATCGAAACGGCCTCGCGCGACGAGATCGCGGCGCTGCAGACGCAGCGCCTGAAATGGTCGCTGCAGCATGTCTATGAAAATGTGCCGGCGTATAAGAAGAAATTCGATGCCACCGGCGTTTCGCCGTCCGATTTCAGCCGGATCGAGGACCTCGCTAAGTTCCCGTTCACAACCAAGCACGATCTGCGCGACAATTATCCGTTCGGAATGTTTGCCGTGCCGCAGGACAGGATCGCGCGCATTCACGCCTCCTCCGGCACCACCGGCAAGCCGACCGTCGTCGGCTACACGAAGAAAGACATCGATACCTGGTCGGGCCTGATGGCGCGCTCGATCCGCGCGTCGGGCGGACGCCCGGGCATGAAGGTGCATATCTCCTACGGCTACGGCCTCTTCACCGGCGGGCTCGGCGCGCATTACGGCGCGGAGGCGCTTGGCTGCACGGTGATCCCGGTCTCCGGCGGTATGACCGAACGGCAGGTGCAGCTGATCACGGATTTCAAGCCCGACATCATCATGGTGACGCCGTCCTACATGCTCGCGATCCTCGACGAGTTTCGCATCAAGGGTCTCGACCCGCGCGAGTCCTCGCTGAAAATCGGAATTTTCGGAGCCGAGCCCTGGACCAATTCCATGCGCGCAGAAATCGAGGACGCGTTCGGGATCGACGCAGTCGACATCTACGGCCTGTCGGAAGTGATGGGCCCGGGCGTCGCCAATGAATGCGTCGAAACCAAAGACGGGCTGCATATCTGGGAAGATCATTTCTATCCGGAAGTGATCGATCCCGAAACGGGTAAGGTGCTGCCGGACGGCGAACGCGGGGAGCTTGTGTTCACCTCGCTGTCAAAGGAAGCGATGCCCGTCATCCGTTACCGGACGCGCGATCTGACGCGGCTCCTGCCCGGCACGGCGCGCAGCCACCGCCGCATGGAGAAAGTCACCGGCCGCTCCGACGACATGATGATCGTGCGCGGCGTCAACGTGTTTCCGACCCAAATCGAAGAGCTTTTGATGCGCTGCGAGCGACTCTCGCCGCATTACCAGATCGAATTGTTGCGCGAAGAGCGCCTCGACGTGATGCGACTTCTGGTCGAGGCGCGGCCAGATTGCAGCGACAGCAGGATGCGCGAGAGCGAAGGCGCGGCGCTCGCCACGCATATTCGCAACATCATCGGCATCGGCGCGCAGGTCGTGGTCGGCGATCCGGGCGCGGTCGAGCGCTCCGCCGGCAAGGCACGCCGCATCATCGACAAGCGGCCGAAGGAATAGCGCGATGGCACGGCCGAGATCAGCGGAACATGACAGCAAGCGGCGCGCGATCCTGCGCCGCTCCGCCAAATTATTTGCCGAGAAAGGCTATGACCGCACCTCGATGGCGGAAGTCGCGGCCGCGACCGGCGTGTCGAAGGCGCTGCTCTATCATTACTATGTTGGCAAGGAGAGCCTGCTGTTCGACATCCTGCATGCGCATCTGCAGGATCTGATGGATGCGGTGCGCGCTGTGGACGGAAAGCTCGCGCCCCGCGCGCGTCTGCGCGCGCTGATCGGCGCGGTGCTCAACGCCTATCGCGACGCCGACGAGGAGCACAAGATCCAGATCAATGAACTCAGAAAATTGCCACTGGCCCGCAAGAAAGAGCTGATCGGCCTTGAGCGTGCATTGGTGTCAATGTTCGCCGACGCGATTGCAGGCGCCATCCCCTCGATCGCCGGCCATTCGGCGCTGCTCAAGCCGGTGACCATGTCGCTGTTCGGGATGCTGAACTGGCACTACATGTGGTTTCGCGAAAAAGGCCCGGTCAGCCGCGAAGATTATACGGACATGGTCACGACCCTCTTGATCGAGGGCGCGCAGGCGCTCGGCGAGACGCGCAATCTCAAAAAGCGCTCGGCATAGAGCGCAATCCGGCGAAGTGGGAACCGGTTCGCCGCAAGATTGCGGGACAAATAAGGGACTCTAGAGCGCGTCGTAATCGACGGTGACTTCGCTCGTCAGCGGATGCGACTGGCAGGTCAGCACAAACCCAGCCTGCATTTCCCACGGCTCCAGCGAATAATTGGTATCCATCCGCACTTCGCCGGACACGAGCTTCGCCCTGCAGGTGCAGCACATCCCGCCACGGCAGGAGAACGGCAATTCCAAGCCGGCGCGGAGCCCCGCGTCGATGATGGTCTCGCCCTGACGGATCGGCAGGTCGTAAGCCGAGCCGTCGAAGGTCACATGCGCGATGGCGATTGCCGGCTGACCGTCCGCCTGCTTGCCGGACGCAGGACGCGGCGTCACCGGCAGCCCGTCGGTCGAGAAATATTCGGCATGGATGCGATCGGCGCCAACGCCGAGACCGAGAAGTGCGCGCTTTCCTTCCTCGATCAAGCCGCCGGGGCCGCAGAGGAAAGCATGATCGATCTCGTCCGGCGCGGCAAAGGCCTTGAGCAGTGTTTCGATCTTTTCGGCATCGACGCGGCCATTGAACAAAGAAAAATCCTGCTGCTCGCGCGACAACACATGATGCACGACAAAGCGGTCGACAAAGCGATCCTTCAGGTCTTCGAGCGCTTCCTTGAAGATGATGTCCGGTGTCGACCGGTTGCCGTAGATCAGCGCGAAACGGCTTTTTGGCTCGCGCGTAAGGATCGAGCGCAGAAGTGAGAGAACCGGCGTGATGCCGGAGCCTGCGACAATAGCGAGGTAATTGCGCGCCTCCTCTGGATCTGGCGCGAGACCAAAGCGTCCCTGCGGCGTCATCACATCGATCTCGTCGCCTCGCTTGAACAACTCGTTGCAAAGCGTTGAGAACGCGCCGCCTTCGACCTTCTTGATCGCGACCCGCAACTCGCCGTCATCAAGGCCGGTGCAGATCGAATAGGACCGGCGGATATCCTCGCCGTTCCGCTCGGTGCGCAAGGTCAGATGCTGGCCGGGCTGGAATTTGTAGGCCTCGCGCAAGTTCGACGGCACCGCGAATGCGATAGAGACCGCGTCCGGCGTCTCGCGCCGCACATCGGATATCGTCAGGCGATGGAATTCGATGCTCATCGTGGCGTCAGATACATTTGAAATAATCGAACGGCTCGGCGCAGGCCTTACAGCGCCACAATGCCTTGCAGGCGGTGGAACCGAATTCGGAAATCCGTTGGGTATCGCGTGAGTGACATTGCGGACAGGTGACATACTCTTCGCCGAAAAGCGCGCGGCGCGAGGCCTTGCCTTGCGGCGGCGCGATGCCATAAGCCGCGAGCACTTTCTTGCCGTGCTCCGTCATCCAATCGGTGGTCCAGGCCGGCGACAGCACCGTCTTGATCCGCGGCATACCAAAGCCGGCATGGATCAGCGCCATTTCCACATTCAGCGCGATCAGATTCATGGCTGGGCAACCGGAATAGGTCGGCGTGATATCGACTTCGACCGCGCCGTCGACTATGCGGACGTCGCGCAGCACGCCGAGATCGGCAATTGAAAGCACGGGGATTTCCGGATCGACCACCGACTCCGCAACTTCCCGCGCGCGCGTCAGCAAGCCGGTGACATCGGTTTGTGCAATGTCGGTTGCGGGCGCGGCCATCACCACTTCGCTCCCGGATAGACGCGTTGCAAGAATTGCAATTCTGTGAGAATGAATCCGAGATGCTCGGAATGCCGGCCGTCGCGACCGCCGCTCTGCATGAAGCCAGAGCCTGGCCGCTGCAAGGTCGCTTCGTCAAACACGTCATTGATGGCATTGTCGAATGACGCCCGCAAGGCAGCGGTGTCGGGCGCGATGCCGGCCTCGATCAAGGCGCGCTCGACAGCATCGGCCTCAAACAATTCGCCGGTATAAGTCCACAGATCATCGGCCGCCTGTTGCGCGCGGCGGTGGCTTTCGTCGGTGCCGTCGCCGAGGCGGATCACCCATTCCGCGCTGTGGCGGACGTGATAGGCCATTTCCTTGACCGCCTTGGCCGCGATCGCGGCCAGCGTCGCGTCGCGCGACTTTTGCAAAGCCTCAAAGAACGGATGCGCAAACGCGGAATAGAAGAGCTGGCGCATCATGGTCGCCGCGAAATCGCCGTTCGGCTGCTCGACCAGAAGCACATTGCAGTATTCGCCCGCGTCACGCAGATAAGCGAGCGCATCCTCATCGCGACCGCGGCCTTCGATCTCGCCCGCATAAACGTAGAAGGCGCGCGCCTGCCCGATCAGATCGAGCCCGAGATTGCCGAGCGCGAGATCCTCCTCCAGCACCGGCGCGCGCCCGACCCATTCCGACAGGCGATGACCAAGGACCAGCGCATTGTCGGCGAGACGCAGAGTGTAGCGGAAGAGCGGGGTCTCGGTCATGACACCTTACATGTGCCCGACTTCATCCGGCACATCGTAGAAGGTCGGATGCCGGTAGATTTTCGAGGCGGTCGGCTCGAACATCAAATCCTTGTCGGCTGGGTCCGAGGCGACGATCGCCGATGACGGCACGACCCACAGCGACAATCCTTCGCCGCGCCGCGTGTAAACATCGCGCGCGTTCTGCAGCGCCATCTCGGCATCGACCGCATGCACAGAGCCGACATGACGATGCGCCAGCCCCGTGCGGCTGCGGATGAAAACTTCCCAGAGCGGCCAGTTCTTCTCGGTCATGGCTTTCTTCCTTATTCCGCGGCTATTCGGGCGGCAGCCTCAGCGCGCGCACGGCGCTTTTGCGCAAAGGCGAGCGCGGCCTCGCGCACCCAGGCGCCATTCTCGTTCGCGTCGCGCCGCTGCTTCATGCGCTGGCGGTTGCAGGGACCGTCGCCCGCGACCACGCGCTTGAATTCCGACCAATCGATCTCGCCGTGCTCCCAATGGCCGGTCCTGTCGTTATGCTTCATCGCGGGATCCGGAAATGTCAGTCCGAGGTACTGGCCTTGCGGCACGGTCGCATCGATGAATTTCTGGCGCAGATCATCGTTGGTGAAGCGCTTGATCTTCCAGCGCATCGACTTGTCGGTATGCTGGCTGTCCTTGTCGGAGGGGCCGAACATCATCAGCACCGGCCACCACCAGCGGTTCAGCGCATCCTGCGCCATCGCCTTCTGTTCGGGCGTGCCGTCACGGCACAACGTGACCATGATCTCGTAGCCTTGGCGTTGATGGAAACTTTCCTCCTTGCAGATACGGATCATCGCCCGCGCGTAAGGACCGTAAGAGCAGCGGCAAAGCGGAATCTGGTTCATGATCGCGGCGCCATCGACCAGCCAGCCGATAATGCCGATATCCGCCCAGCTCAGCGTCGGATAATTGAAGATCGAGGAATATTTCTGCTTGCCGTCGAGAAGTTGTTCGACGAGGTCCTCGCGCGACACGCCGAGCGTCTCGGCCGCCGCATAGAGATAAGCGCCGTGCCCGCCCTCGTCCTGCACTTTCGCGAGCAACGCCGCTTTGCGCTTGAGCGAGGGCGCGCGCGTGATCCAATTGCCCTCAGGGAGCATGCCGACGATTTCGGAATGCGCATGCTGCGCGATCTGGCGGACCAGTGTGCGCCGATACGCATCCGGCATCCAATCGTTCGGCTCGATCTTCTCCTCGGCATCGACGCGGGATTGAAACCGCGCGTCAAACGCCGAATCCTCGGCAGCGGCTGCCATATCCTTGATATTCAGCGCTTGGGTATACATGCCGGTGTCTCCTGCCTGCCATTATAATATTACAAAAATCAAAAAACTCAACATTTTTTGTAATATTGATGGTGAGCGGAACCTACCCAAAACCCTTCATATTAGTCTGCAAATCGCCGCGACAATGCGCCACCCGGCGCCGGCAATGGGCCGTTTTCGTTGCTGGCATGGGCGTCGAGATGGCTCTCGGAGCGCGCCCGTAGCCGGCGATAGATCCGCCTGGTCAGGTCCCGCGCCGTATGTCCTGGCCAGTCATCTGGCAGCAAGGCGGACGGCAATCCGGGATCGCGCAACACGATGCGGCGCCAGGCATGGATCAGCAATATGCGAGCGACGAGTGCATCCTGCGGAGACAAATCTTTGCGCTCGCTCACGACATCGAACGGCGCGAATTGCGCGACGAATGCCTGATAGGCCGCAGCTGTCGCCGGCAATTTCCAGGCGGCCGATGCAAGGTGTCGCTCGGCTTTGCCGATCTTGTTGCTCAGGATGTAGAGGCCCCTGCGTACCGAAAGCTTTGCCGGCGGCCCGGCCAGCGCCAATTGCACCGACGGAGACAACGCGACAAAACCGGCGTCGCGTAGCGTCCGCCGTGTTCCGTTCGGATCGGCAAGGTCAGGATCGAGAATTGCAATGCGCAGATTGCCGTCAAAGGGCTTCTGCTCGTCAAAATAAATCCGTTGCGTCGCCGCGAGGAACACACCCTCCCCGCGCTTTGACAAGCGGTAATAGCTAGCCCGCCCGCGCTTGACGCGCGAGAGCCAGCCATCTGACGACAGCCGCGAGATCGCGGTGCGCACATGCCCGGCATCGATGTCGAACAAGTCCATGATGTCGACCAGCGACCCGATCCAAAGCGACCCTCCTCGGGGAGCGACCGCATCGCCATAAAATGTTACGATCAACGACCAGATCCGCACCGGCTTATGCGCATGAAATTTCTTAACAAATGAAGCGATGGCTGGAGAAAGTGACACCGGACTATTCTTTGTGTGTCGACGCGCAGGACTTGGTCATTTCCAAGATTATTCTGAGTATAGCTGCGATAATATACCCGGTGACTCGTAACGGTTGATAGTCATTTTGCGAAAGAGATACGTAGACAACCCGCAAGTCGCTGCGTTCCGATTTATCGGTGACGCAGCACTGGCGTAGACATCGTCGCCAGATGCACAGGAGTAATGGCAACCGCAGCGCTGTGCCGACTGCTACCGTCGACCGGATGCGCGCTAACGGTGGAAGCGCGAGCGCGAGCCGCAAGTGCTTGAAAATACTGGTGGCGGACGCAGTCTAAGTCGAACTGGTCTCCATCACGAATTCCCTGCTAGCAGGGAATTTTACAGGGAATTTCGCAGATTTGGCGATTTGGCCATTCGAGAGCAGCTAGATACGGCCGCAAATCCGGGCTCCTCTGCCTAAATTCCCTAAGCTCGATAACAGGGAATTACTCCGACGGAGCAAGGAATTTCGGTCGCGGAACAGCGAAACCGTGACGGATCAAAATCGGCCGCGCTCAATGAGCGCCCAGACCGTGGCGTTGAGCGAATCGGCCAGCGCGCGTCCAAAAAGGACTATCTGTTCATCGACAGGCCTGAAGTGGATCCAGGACGCCGGTTTTATCACGTGCCAATCGATGACTAGAAATTGCTTCATAGAGGGATTTGCGAACGCGATTGATGCCTCCGAGCGGCCGATTTTCTGCAGGCGCATTCCATGGATTGAAAGTCAGGTTTTCACAAAATGCGTCCCTCTCCGGAGTGTCGAGACGCAAATCGCGATATTTCGGCCTGGCCGATATTGGGTTTCGGAATTGCAACTCATCCGACGAACCCGGATGTGATCGCACTCCTTGCCAACACGGTACACGGTATGTGCGGACTTGAATTTGATCGAGAGCAAGCGGCACAACTCGCAAATGCCTTGAGCGAAGCCGTGACAGGAAATTCGCAAAAGCAGTAATCATTTCGCCCTCACCTGCTTCAGTAAATCTAAGGGCGCTTCCAATCGGTCAAGCGACGTAATCGCCGCCGCGCGAACCCTGATTCTTGTTCATGTTCGGGCCGCTGATCAGCGCACAGTCGCAACCACAACTGAGCTAGGCACTCAAGAAAATCGCCCGTTAATTTTGATAATCTTTTTGGAATCTGTGAGACTTTGGCCTCCGTGAGACTTTTTTTCGGAGCGATGTTCGCTCTGCGTTCTGATGAGTGATCGGGTAAGTCTTTGAAAAGATTGGTGGGCGCAGTAGGGCTCGAACCTACGACCCGCTGATTAAGAGGCATCTGCCCCACTTTGATTGAACAAAGCTTTTCTCCCAACCAAGGAGAAAAGTGGTCATGCAGCATCAACAGGTTGCATCGAATCTCCCAACTGGGGAAACATCTTCGATCCCCATCTGCAATTCGGTTCCCGGCAGCGTGGGCTACGAACTCTACGAAGCGATCAATCAATGTCATCCGAGAGACCTCGATGAGTTGGCCCGACAGTTATGGCAATGCTATGCGCTGGGCGCGATTGGTGACGCCGACGCGACATTGATTTCTTACCGGATCGAGCGCCGCCGACACCCACAAGGACGACCGTCGGCGGCTAAGAGGGTAAGACTGCCCTTTCAGCTAGGTAATTTCGTTGGCGGCCGTTTTACTCCCCGCAAGCCGCAGAGGTCACCTGATCGGAAAGCTTCAAGGGACCGGCGCCGAATGCTCGGCGGGTCGTCCGCGTTACCCGACGATTTGCGATCCTACTACACTGAAGGCGAGCGTTCGGCACTGTGCATCGTGGCCGGCGAGGTGAAGCGGCAAGGAATTTGCGACTTTCCAATTGACAAGATCGCGGCACTTGCAGGCGTCTGCCGCACCACCGTTCAAAACGCTCTTCATAAGGCATCCCGGCAAGGCCACGTCTTGGTGACCGGACGCCCACAACGGGGCCGCAAGAACCTAACAAACATAGTTCGGATCATCTCACCGAAATGGCTCTCCTGGATTCAGCGAGGTCCATCTGCTGCACACAGCATAGGGTCCAATTCTCTGAAAATTATAAACCCCACGAAGAACATAGATTCAGAAGGAAGAAAGCAGCAATCAATAAAGAAGGGTTTTCGCCCTCAACATTCCGAAACACGGGTCTCCGAATATTTAATTCGCCGAAATTGCCAAAATGAACAACGAATCTAGGCGCTCCAGAGGGAGACCTAAGGGCGCCAAAAACAAGCGGACATGCCAGCGAGAGGCGGCGATGAGCGAAATGGCATCGCTGCTTGAGAAGACGATCGAGGGTGCTTTTCAAGGCGATGCGCTCGCCTATCTGGTTTCGATTTACAAGGATCCAACTAAACCGGACGACGTTCGCATCGACGCCGCAAAAGCAGCCATTCGATATGAGCGAGCCCCGTTTGCACCAGCAGAGCATGTGGTCGACCGCGATTTTGTACCCCTGCACGAGCGTCTGAAAGCCTATGCGGCCCGCGATGCAGCAGCGATTTCCAAATTTGTTCGATGAAGGCTGCCTGTTGACCTATCCGCAGGATCTCGGGGGCCCCGCTGGGGGATGCGGAATTTCGGGCGTCGCGGTCAGCTCTGCCGTTAGGTCGCCAGTTTTTGCCCAACCAGAGCTTGGAACTTAACCCCCCTTTAATTGTTGACAGGCATACCTACCTATCATATTGGTAGGTTCATGAATCGGTCCGTTTCGTCAGCCGTGACGAACTTTCGCCTCACCAGTGGTGAGGCGACACGCCGGATTCACGAAACCGCCAAGCGAACGGACAACGTCTTTTTTGGAGATCACGCGCTCGAACGCATGGAGGAACGAGGCATCACAGATGCTCAGGTGTACGAGGTGCTGAGAAAAGGCCGCGTATCAGAACCTCCAGCTTTGACCAAGCTGGGAGAATGGAAATGCAAAATCGTAAACGAACTAAGAGGAGGAAGACAGGTGGGGGTGGTCACAATCATCCTCAAGAGCGGAAAGCTCTTCATAAAAACCGTAGAATGGGAAGACAAGCGATGACCCATACTGGATGGCATCATGCAGGCGAGAAGCCGAAGACGCCGTACCACTATACGGCGTGTGGGTTGGACGACGTGTACCTCATCAGCGGGTATGAAATTGAAAGAACTTCCTATGGTAAGGGTATCAGTATCAAGAACGCTGATGACCTGCACGAAGCAATTGGTATGTTTCTTGTGAGCAACAAGAAACTGCTGTCAGGAAAAGAAATACGTTTCCTGCGTCATCAAATGGATCTAACGCAATCTGAAATGGCACGATTGTTTGGCACTAGTGCTCAACAGGTAGCGCGATACGAAAAGGAAGAGTGTGACATGCCGGGCCCAGCTGACCGCATTCTCCGATTGCTCTACAGCGAGCATATGCAGCGGACGATCCATGTGCGTGATCTACTTACTGTGCTAGATCAGATGGACGACCGGACCGGAACGAAGATGGTCTTTGAACGTAATCAAGGGGATTGGAAAAAAGCGGCTTAGGACAAATTTGCAAGGGAGCCCGGCTAATTGCCGGGCTTTCTTTTTTTTGGCTGATTTCGTCGAATCGCGCGCCCAGGACAAGCGGTGGAATCTATATTGACTTGACGGATATTTTGGACCAGCAGGATAGAGACTACTGCATCGCCGCGCTCCGATCCAGACGGAGTGTTCCTGGTGCGTATGTTCGCGGTGCCGGTGGTCGGTAGTTCAACGACGAGTGCGGTCGGATCGTATTGTAGTGCTTACGCCATTGCTCGATGACGACGGTGGCCTCCTTCAAACTGTAGAAGATTTCACCGTTCAGGCATTCATCGCGTAGCTTACCGTTGAAGCTCTCGCAGTAGCCGTTCTCCCAGGGGCTGCCGGGTTGGATGTAGAGCGTCTTCGCGCCAAGCTTTGCAAACCAGCCGCGCACGATCTTTGCCGTCATCTCCGCGCCGTTATCGGATCGAATGTGTTCCGGTACGCCGTGTTCGAGCATCACGTCGGCCATCGTCTCTATGACGCCGAAGCTGTTGATACGACGGGCCACCCTGATCGCCAGGCATTCCCGGGTGAACTCATCAATCAAGGTCAACAGCCGGAGCTTTCGCCCATCATGGGTTTGCGCTTCGACGAAGTCGTAGCTCCACACATGATTGCGATGCTGCGGTCTCAACCGGATGCAGGATCCGTCGTTGAGCCAAAGCCGGCCTCGTTGCCTTTGCTTTCTGGGTACTTTGAGCCCCTCACGGCGCCAGATCCGCTGAACGCGATCACATCCGACCCGCCAGCCGGCATCGGCAAGCAACGATGTGATCCGACGATAGCCGTATCGTCCGTATTGGGATGCAAGAGAGATAATCGCTCTCGTCAACGCATCCTCATCATCCCGGACGATCATGGTGTATCGTTGTGTCCCGCGGTGCTGGCCGACAATCCGGCAGGCCTGGCGTTCCGAGAGACCATACTTCTCCCGAATGCCTTCAACCGCCTGCCGGCGACGCTCGGGGCTTACAAGTTTCCCGAGGCAACGTCCTTGAGGACCTGTTTCTCAAGCGATAGATCGGCGACAAGACGCTTGAGGCGAACGTTCTCCCGCTCGAGATCCTTCATGCGCCTGGCCTGATCAAGCTCGAGCCCGCCGTATTCCTTCCGCCAGCGATAATAACTCTGTTGCGAAATCCCGGCCTCCCGGCACGCCACCGGCGCTGCCTTGCCTTGCGACATCAACACTTCAATCTGACGAAGCACCACAACGATCTGCTCCGCACTGAACCGTTTCTTCGGCATGACCAAGCTCCTCTCCAGGACCATTCTCTCTCAAAACTTGGTCCAAGAAACCCCGGTCAGGTCAATATCGCATCGCGACTCTGGAGGACGCTGGCGTTCTTCTGGGGACTTATCTGGGTCGCCGCGAAGCCAGTAAGGCTTTGGAGCAAATTGCCTACGGACCCGAACCGCATAGGGGATCGCGCTTGGCGATAGCTACCGAACATTCTCAGATAGTAATTCGTTCAATCAATGTGTCATCTTCGTCGCTCGTGCGCGAGCTATTTACGCGCTTCGACACCGGCCATTTTTGCAACATGTCCTCCGGCGCGGCAACGAGCGTTTCCTTTCCGGTATCACCCGAAAGCCACGGTTCGAATTGATCGGGTTTGAGCAGCACCGGCATTCGGTCGTGCACTTCGGCAACGAACTTGCTCGGTTCGCAAATAATCATTGCGCAAGATTTCAACTTGTCTCCGGTCTGCTTGTCCGTCCATTCATCCCATATTCCAGCGACTGAGATAATCGGACTGCCGTCGCGCTGAGTAAAATACCAGGGTTGCGGCTTGTCGCCTTCGATTGCTTGCCACTCGTAATACCCGGACACTGGAATGATGCAACGCTTGTTCGCCTTCCAAGCCGAACGGAACATCGGCTTGCTCTCCACAGTCTCGGCGCGAGCATTGAACGTTGCCATCTTCATTTCTTTGATGGGCTTCGACCACCACGAAGGAACTAAGCTCCAGCGCATTGGCTGATATTTTCGCTCGCCCTCCTCCTCAACGATCGCGTCAATCGTCGTTGTCGGGCAGACGTTGTAGCGAGGCTGGACGTTGGACATGAGCAAGCCGCCGTGGAGCATGTAAAGCTCCCACAGCTCACGCCATGAATATTTCCGAGTGAAGCGTCCGCACATGACCCCATATTTAGCGGCCCGCTCCTTTCGAACAAGCCCATTGCTTGTGGCTTGCCGCTGCTTGTAGGGCTCCCCTAATCTCCCATTCGTGGAGGGCAACACAATAATGGTGTCGTTCCATGCCCCTCATCCTGAAGAGAGATCGCGACCTCGGCAAAGGCCGCGGCGAGTTCTACGTTGTTTGCGATGAAAACGGTGCCTGCGTTGGCCGGGTCTTCAACGGTTTTCCTGACCTGAAAGACAACAGCGGGAAGCCCTGGTTTTGGGGACTAGAATTTCACGCCGCGCGCGGCGTCCGACCCTTCTACGGGCACGCTGCGACAAGAGAACTGGCGATGGCTGAATTTCGCGTAGTCTGGAATTCGCGGCCGCCTTCACCTGTTAACCCGGGCTCGATGGTCTTTTGTGATTCCAGCCTGGAGACTAGCCCCCCTTACGACCGTAGGGCTACAGATCACGAGATCGGCGGAACGGCATTGTCCTACAACCACTAAGTATTGCAAAATTCCGGTCGGGATAGGGGGAAACCAATGCTCAGAACAACTGCCGGACTAGGAATCCTGCTCGCAATGGTGACGGGAGCCTGGGCACAAAGACCTCCTCAGTTTTATGGCGTATACGCCATCCAAAATGGCGCGTTGAGCAAGCTTGAGGGAAAACCAGTTAGCGGGCTTGGGCTGGGCATAGTCAGCGGCATTGTCAGGCATCCACCGACCCAGACGTTCCCCGATGGAGGTGTTCAATTCGTAATCTATCGGCGCGACCTAGCAATCTCAGCGCCACAGTCTGTTTTTGTAAACATCGTTGCAAAAATTGCAGTCGAGAAGATGATTGGCATGAGAGGAGAGATTACTGGCATCAAGCCCATCAGCGGAGTCTGGAATCTCAGAAACCGAGGATACGAATTTCTTGTTGCTCCCTATGGAGACAATAGGGAAATGATACTCGTTCGCCATCAGAACGATAATTTCAAGATACCTGATGGCAGATACGCTTTTGTGTTCGGTACGGATTACTATGATTTTCTCGTGGGCAAAGAAAGCTCCAACCTCGAACACTGCGTTGAGTGGCACGCCACAGTAAATGGAGTAAATTTTCCCCAATGCACGACGCCTCCCCAACAAGCGGCTTTACCGCCGCAAGTCCGGCAGCAAAAGAAAATTAACGTAGACCCCAACGACATCGTCAAAATCGAAAGAAGCTCTCCTGAAAGGAAAGCAATTTTGGATGTCGTGCGCGCGTCGGTAGAGCGCAAACTTGGAATCAAGGTGATTTTTGAGGTCAGGCGACTCGCTGTCTATCGCAACTGGGCCTTTGTGGAGCTGCGCCCCCGAACCGAAGCGGGCACTCGCATCGACTATAAGAAAACGCTGTACGCAAAGAACTATCACCGTGACATGGACAGCGACTTAGTGGACGTTCTGTTGCGGCGAGACGGAGCCTCTTGGTCCATAGCGGAAGAAGCATTCTTGCCAACCGACGTCATAACGGAGGATTGGGAAAAGAAATACGAGCTGCCCTCTGAACTATTCACAATTGGATAGCCGGTATCGGCGGCAGGCTCGTAGCGCCCACCATTCAACCGCGCTGATTCGTTCTGCGTAGCCAGAAGATTAGACATCTAGGCGGCATTGCATCGACACCGTTCGCACTCCGCCGCCGATGGGTAAGACAGTCATCGACTGAATAACCTGTCGTTCTATAAGCAAGCTGTAGTTTCTGCGGGGGACATCGAAAATTAGACGATGCTGAACCGTGGATCCAGGATTAATATTCTGCATTGGATTTGGATACGTGCCTGAGTTTGATTGCATCGTTGCCTGCATGCTTGCTTGTTGGTCGGACACGTAACGAGTTCCATCCTCGCCTAACAGAACATAATCTTGGCCGTAAGCCTGAGCATTTCCGAAACCGGATAGCGACAACGGCGCTTTGGTGGTGTTCGTGTAAACGATGTCGAGCGTTAAACGTGAGGGCTTTGTCCATGCAGCGTTAGTCGCTCGGGCCTGGAATTGACCTTGATTAAACAGGTTCATTGACTGGCGACAATCGGAAACAATCGGAGCCTCCGATAAACCGGCGACCTGCCCTCCCCCACAGCCCGGCAATATCGCAAGAGATGAAATCCCACAAACAAGAAGCTTTTTCCTCATACGAGCGCCCCCGATCACGACGTGTAAATTAGTTCCTGAGGGCCGGCGTCGTACCAGCTGTATTTCCTATCGGAATTTGTAGCGGAGTGGCCGGGCTGATTACGCCGACAATCTGCGTGTCCAAACCCGACTTGGCGTAAAGATTGAATATGTGGGTGTCTTTATATGGTTTTCCATAATTCCTTTGGTCCACTGTAATGTCGCCGGTCTGCGGATTATAGGACTTCACGGCCGCAACGTGTCCAAATCCCCCAGCCACACTTGGATCGAAGACGAGCATATCTCCCGGCTTTACCGTTTTTTGTTGCATCTCAATGGAAAACTTGTTTACGAACGTGAACCCAGGAAGATCATTTCTCTTTTGATAAAGCTCGGCAGCGGAACCTAAATTATATCTTCCAAGCTCTGGATAGTACGCGGATCTCACGTATGACAAACATTGCGGGTCCGCGCCCGTCTTATTTTTATAGTCCGAACTTGATAGCAGGTACCTTTGATCTTTCTGGGGAACGTCAGCTCTAAGCACCGGTGTGCCTGGGATGTGGATGGATGATTGTGAACGATTTTGCGCGGCGGTGCTTTTCGGTAATGTTTGAACGGCAGCCGCGTTCGGCGCCGGTGATGGAAACACCGAAGTTGCCTGAAGATTCTTTTGGCGTGATGGCGCGGACTCGATTGATTGAACCGAAGGGCCAACCAAATTCGGCCGGGTCTGCGACGTGGGCGTTTGGGTTGTCACAGGCGTCGGACTGGATGGCCTGTAGCCATATTGTTGGGTCGCGTATTCCGGCGACGTTGTCGCGACAATCTTTCCACCCTGCGAAACTTGCAATGTTCCGCTTGAAGTTGGCGTGAACGTGTAGCCCGAAGCTGCAGGGCCGAAGTTCGGCCTGTTTGATGGCGGGATAGCAGCCGGGGGCGTCGTATTTCCAATACCGGAATTTGACTGCAAGGCAGGCACTGACGACAGGCTCGGCCGATTTGGAGGATTATTCTGCGGAGGTTGCGCGGCTGGAGCTATGG
>CAMDXM010000030.1 GCA_945878025.1 Pseudorhodoplanes sinuspersici
TGCGGATCAGTTCCGGGAAACGCGCCTCGATCGCGTTGTTGCGCAGGCGCAGCGCGTCATATTCGGCGTCGGAGACGCTCGGCGCGTCTTCTTGATAATAGCGCTTGTCGTGCTCGGCCAGCACCTTGGCGAGGCGCTTCAGCTCGGCCGCGGCCTGCTCCTCGGTAAGCTTATCCGGCTCGATAAGGTTGGCGAGTTTCCTGGACATATATTCCGACTACCGCCATTCCGGGATGCCGCGCAAGTCGGTCCGGACATCACGCGGCCGCCTTGATCAGCCGTTCGGCGGCGGCGCGGGCTTCCTCGGTGATTTCCGCGCCCGAGAGCATGCGGGCGATTTCCTCGCGGCGGCGGTCCTCGGCCACTTCGCTGACCCGCGTCGCCACCCGCTTGCCCTTGTCGAGCGCGTCCTTGGCGATGAGGTAATGGCGGTCCGCGCGCGCGGCCACCTGCGGGGCGTGCGTCACCGCGATCGCCTGTACGCGGCCGGCGAGGCGGGCGAGCCGCACGCCAATCGCATCCGCAACCGCGCCGCCGACGCCGGTGTCGATTTCGTCGAAAATGAGCGTCGGAGCCGAACCGCGATCCGCCAGCACCACTTTCAGCGCCAGGAGGAAGCGCGCGAGTTCGCCGCCGGAGGCGACTTTCATCAGCGGGCCCGGCCGCGTGCCGGGATTGGTCTGCGCCCAGAATTCCACGCGGTCGATGCCGTTCGGCCCGCCGGCCGACGAATCCGTCTGCACCTGCGTGGTGAAAGTCGCGCGTTCGAGCTTGAGCGGCGCGATCTCGGCATTGACCGCCTTGTCGAGCGCGAGCGCCGCCTTGTTGCGCGCGGCGGACAGCTTTTGCGCGACCGCGCGGTATTTGGCGTCCGCCTCCTGCGCGTCCTTTTCCAGTTGTGCGAGCTGTTCGGCGCCGGCATCGATCAGGGCGAGGTCGGCGGCATATTTCTGCGCCAGCGCCGCAAGGCTATCGACCGGCGAATTGTATTTGCGGCCGGCGGCGCGCAGCGAAAACAGCCGCTCCTCGATCCGCTCGAGTTCGGCGGGATCGTAATTCGCCGCATGCAGGGCGGCTTCGAGATGCGAACGCGCCTCCTCGATCGCGGTGAGCGCGCAATCGAGCGCCTTCACCGCCGGCTCGACCAGGCTCGGCGCCTGCGCCTGACGGCGTTCGAGCCGCCTGATCGCAGCGCCAAAAGCGGCAACGGGTGAGGCAGGACCCGCCACCGTCTCGTGCGCCTCGTTGAGATCCTCGGCGATTTTCTCGGCCGCCATCATGCAGGCGCGCGTGTCCGCAAGCGCGGTCTCCTCGCCCTGAACCGGCGCGAGCTTTGCCAATTCCTCGACCGAATGGCGCAGATATTCCGCCTCGCGTTGCGCGCGATCGACTTCGACGCGATGGGCATCCAGGGCTTCGCGCGCCTTGCGGCGGATATCCCACAACGCGGCAACCGCCTCCGCCTGGTCTTCCAGGCCGCCAAAGGCGTCGAGCAGCCGGCGATGCGTCGCGGCGTCGACCAGCGCGCGGTCGTCGTGCTGACCGTGGATTTCGACCAGCATCGTGCCGAGGCTTTTCAGCGTTTGCACGCTGACCGGCTGATCGTTGACGAAGGCCCGCGTCTTGCCGTCGGCGAATTGCGCGCGGCGCAGAATCAGCGCGTCCTCCGCCTCGATGCCGTTGTCTTTCAGCAGCGCCCAGGCCGGATGCACACGGGGGAGTTCGAACATCGCGGTGACCTGGCCTTGCGCCTGTCCCT
Source organism: Pseudorhodoplanes sinuspersici (assembly GCA_945878025.1). Classification (GTDB taxonomy): domain Bacteria; phylum Pseudomonadota; class Alphaproteobacteria; order Rhizobiales; family Xanthobacteraceae; genus Pseudorhodoplanes; species Pseudorhodoplanes sinuspersici_B. The sequence continues at coordinate 1,760 of CAMDXM010000030.1, forward strand.
GGCGCACGAGCGTGGCGTCGCCGCGCGCGCCCAAGGCGAGCGCAAAAGCGTCAAGCAGGATCGATTTGCCGGCGCCGGTTTCACCGGTCAGTACGGCAAGGCCCTTGGCAAAATCGAGATCGAGCTTGTCGATCAGGACAATGTCGCGAATTGAGAGGCGCGCCAGCATGCGTTTGGCTCCCCGGTCCCTTTGGCGAGTCGGGCAAAAGCATACCAGAACAAAACGGAAACGAAAATAGCGCCGGCGGAATTATTCGCGGTTAACGCCCGTTAACCCCTTCAGGCCGCTTTCTTTTTGCTGAACAGGCGGCTCAGCCAGGAATCCTTGTTCTCGCTCGGCTCGGCGCCGCCGCCACGGACAAGATTGTAGGCGTCCTTGTACCAGGGGCTGTCGGGGAAATTATGCCCGAGCACCGCAGCCGCGGTCTGCGCCTCCGGCACGATGCCGAGCGCCATATAGGCCTCGGTCAGCCGCATCAGCGCTTCCTCGACATGGCGCGTGGTCTGGTATTGCGTGACCACGGTCTTGAAGCGGTTGATCGCGCCTGTGTAGTCCTTGCGCTCCAGGTACCAGCGCCCGACCAGCATTTCCTTGCCGGCCAGTTGATCGCGCGCGACTTCGATCTTCTTCTTGGCGCTGCCCGCATATTCGGTGGCCGGATATTTGCGCGCCACTTCCTCGAGCGCCTGCATCGCCTTTTCGGTGCGGGCCTGGTCGCGGGTGATGTCGGGAATTTCCTCGAAATAGGACGAGGCGATCAGGAATTGCGCATAGGCCGCGTCTCCGCTGCCCGGATGCAAGGTGACGTAGCGCTTCGCCGCGGAAATGGAATCGTCGTATTCGCGCGCCTCGTAATAGGCATAGGCCTGCATGATGAGCGCCTTGCGCGCCCAGTCCGAATAGGGGTGCTGGCGGTCGACTTCCTCGAATTTCTTGGCGGCGGCCTTGGGGTCCTTCTTGTTCTGCAGAAGGAACAGGCCCTCGTTGTAGAGCTTGTCGGCGGGATCGTCGGGAAGCTGCAGATCCTTGTCGCCGGTGCAAGCGGCGAGCGGGACGAGCAGCAGCATCAGCGCGCAGATGGCGACAAGCCGCGCCAGACCGCGCGCAAGTCCTGTCACCGTCAAATGCGATCGCGTTGTCTGATCCGCTGCCATTGGCCGCGCCAACTCCCCCTTATAGCGTCGCAAAGGGTCCTGCCGGCTCGTGAACCGCACGCTGGAACCTGCTGCCTTTTATCCAAAAAAGGCAGCGACCCCAAGCATTAGTGCGCACATTAGGCCGGGAATATGGCGAAGCGTTTAACGCCCCACAGGAGGGTTAAACGCCGTCTCTCAGGAGACGTCGGGGCCGTAGGCCGGGGCGACAAGGCCGGTCGCGAGGTCGGCGTGGCCGCGCATGCGGCGGACCGGTTCGGCCTCGACCATGATCCAGGCGGTCGGATCCGACATCAGGGCCGTCAGCACGGCATGGTTGAGCTTGTGGCCGCCGCGCACCGAACGGTACAGGCCGAGCAGCGGAGCGCCGGCCAAAGCCAGATCGCCGACCGCATCGAGCGCCTTGTGGCGCACGAATTCGTCGGAGAAGCGCAGGCCTTCCGCGTTCAACACGCGGCTCTCGCTCATCACGACGGTGTTTTCGAAGCCGGCGCCGAGCGCCTTGCCAGCGCTCCACAGCGCCGACACATCCTTCATGAAGCCGAAGGTGCGGGCGCGGGACAATTCGCGGCGGAAGCTGTCGGGCTCAAGATCGGTTGCGATCGATTGGCGGCCGATCAAAGGATTGTCGAAATTGATCTCGATTTCGAGGCGGAAGCCGCTCGCATAGGGAGACAATTCGCCGAACGCCTCGCCCTTGGCGACGCGGACGGGCTTGAGAACCTTGATGAAGCGGCGCGGCGCGTTGAGCGAAACAAGTCCGACCTGATCGATCGCGGCGACGAAGGGCGCGGCGCTGCCGTCCATGATCGGCACTTCCGGACCATCGAGCTCGACCAAGGCGTTGTCGACGCCGAGGCCGCGCAAAGCGGCGAGAACATGCTCGGCGGTCGAGCACAGAATTCCGGAATGGTCGCCGAGGACGGTGGCGAGTTCGGTGGCGGTGACGGAGCGGTAATCGGCGCGGACTTCGCGCTCACGGCCCTGCTCGTCGGAACGGCTGAAAACGATGCCGGTATCGGCATCCGCAGGGTGGATGATGAGGGTCACCGGAACGCCGGAATGAACGCCGACACCCGAGACTGCGATTTGTTCGCGAAGCGTAGTTTGCCTTACGGCCTTCATTCCGCTTATCCCGCAAGCGTCCGGCAATCTGCCGTCTCAGCCTGCGGTCCCCCGTTGTGCACCCCATGGGCCTTGCGACCCGAATGAGCTTTCCGCCAGCACGTCCGGGTAAGGAAACACGACTCCCGGTGGCGACCGCCCTTTATGTGGCCAAACCTTAACCGCCCGCCCCAATTGCTTCCAACTAACGCTTTGTTACCAAGTGTTACCTTGAAGCAGCCGTAATCGTGTCCCCGTTCCGCCCAATTTGGGCAAGGCCGCAAGGCAATCAAGCCGTAACGACCGGAATCGGCACGCCGCCAAGCGCGGCTAAAGGCGCCGCCAATGGAGCGAATAGATTAACGATTTCAATAAATTACGATCTATCCAGGCGCGGGCCCATAAACCAAAGCCCCGGCCTGGAAGGCCGGGGCTGGTATAGCGATAGTGGAAATCCGCGATCCGTTAGTTGGCCTGGCGGCGCAGGAAAGCGGGGATTTCCAATTGATCGTCGTCGGGCGAATTATGCACAGGGGCCTGCCGGCCATGCGGGTCCAGGCCCTGCGGCGCGCGGCGGCCGCCATCCAAGGCCTGTTCGCGTGAGGCCGACTCGCGCTTTTCCAGCGGACGCGAGGCAGGCCGGGGCGGCATGTGATCCTGCATGTGATCCTGGCCCTGCGGGATCGGGCGAATCGCCGGCATCGGCTCAGGCAGAGAATCGCGGTCGTCATCCCGGCCCGTCAGGCCGGAGGCGATGCGCTGGAACAGACCCTTGCGCTGCTTGTCGGGCTGGTATTCGTCCCCAAGCTCGCCGCGCTTGGCCAAAATCTGGCGCTGGCCCGGGATCGGAAGGTCCTCCATCCGCGGCATGCGCGGACGCTGCGGAACGCGCTCGGCTTGCGGCGGGATGAAGGCATTCGGCATGTCGGGCGCGATCGGATGCGCTGCCGCTTCCATCTTCGGGTCCATGAACAGCGAGGGCTTGGGCGGCATCGAACGGATGGTGACATCCTCGATCGCCGTGGGCGGAAGAACGGCGGCGGCCACGGCCGCGGTCGCGGCCTGTTCGATCGCACTTGCGGCATGCGCGGGGATGCGCGAGGGCGGCGTGAGCGCGCGCTCGACCTTTTCCGGCGACCGCAGCAGAGTGCGTTGTTCCGCCGCCGGCGCGGGCCGCGCGACAGCGACCTTGTCGATGCCGGTCGCGACCACCGAGACGCGGATGGTGCCGTCGAGGCTTTCATCGAAGGTCGCGCCGACGATGATGTTGGCGTCCTTGTCCACCTCTTCACGAATGCGCGTGGCGGCCTCGTCGACCTCGTACAAGGTCAGATCCCTGCCGCCGGTGATGGAGATGAGCACGCCCTTGGCGCCCTTCATCGAGGCATCGTCGATCAGCGGATTGGAGATCGCTTCCTCGGCCGCCGCGATGGCGCGTTTCTCGCCGGATTTCTCGCCGGTTCCCATCATCGCCTTGCCCATCTCGCGCATGACCACGCGGACGTCGGCGAAATCGAGATTGATCAGGCCTTCCTTGACCATCAGGTCGGTGATGCAGGCGACGCCCGCATAGAGCACCTGGTCGGCCATGGCGAAGGCGTCGGCGAAGGTGGTCTTCTCGTTGGCGACCCGGAACAAATTCTGGTTCGGGATCACGAGCAGCGTGTCGACATACTTCTGAAGCTCGGCGATGCCGGTCTCGGAATAGCGCATGCGGCGCTCGCCCTCGAAATGGAAGGGTTTCGTGACCACGCCGACCGTGAGGATGCCGAGGTCCTTGGCGGCCTTGGCGATCACGGGGGCAGCGCCCGTACCGGTGCCGCCGCCCATGCCGGCAGTGACGAACACCATATGCGCGCCGCTTAAGTGATCGCGGATTTCGTCGATCACTTCCTCGGCCGCCGCGCGGCCGACTTCCGGCTGCGAACCCGCGCCGAGACCTTCGGTGACCTGCACGCCCATCTGGATGATGCGTTCGGCCTTCGACATGGTCAGCGCCTGGGCGTCGGTATTGGCGACGACGAAGTCGACGCCCTGCAGCCCGGCTGCGATCATGTTGTTGACGGCATTGCCGCCGCCGCCGCCGACCCCGAACACGGTAATTCTCGGCTTCAGCTCCCGGATGTCGGGGACTTTCAGATTGATGGTCATGGCTGCCTCATGAATACGCGGGCGGGGTAAACGCCACCGCACCAGCCGGTCCGCCACCGGCCGTTTCGGGGATATCGATTGCGGGTCATCAGAAGCTCTCCTTCAGCCATCGTCCGACGCGCGCGATGTAACCGCCCGTACCTGTCATCATTTGCCGCGTTCGCCGCGGTTCGAAATGTTCGAGATGGGCCGCCTGCGGATAGACAAGGAGTCCAGCCGCGACGGCGAAGGCCGGCCCCTTGGCCGCCTCCGGAAGACCTGAAATGCCGAGCGGCCGGCCGATACGGACCTGCCGTCCCAAAATCCTGGCTGCGAGTTCCGGCAGACCGGAGAGCTGGCACGCGCCACCGGTCAACACGACGATGCCGCGCGGCTCCGCTGCGAAAGGCGACGCGGCCAGCCGGTCGCGCACCATTTCCAGAATCTCCTCGATGCGCGGCCGGATGATCTGCACCAGCGTTGCCCGGGAGACGGCCTGCGGCGGCTCGCGAGAATCGTCGCTGACAGCAGGCACGGTGATCATGTCCCGTTCATCGTTTCCACCGGCCAATACAGTGCCATAGAACGTCTTGATTCGCTCGGCGTCCGTGATTCGGGCGCCCAATCCGCGCGCCAGATCGAGCGTCACATGCTGCCCGCCAAGCGCGAAGCCGTCGGCATGGATGAACCGGCCGCCGGCGAAGGCCGCGATGGTCGTGGTGCCCGCGCCCATATCGATGACCGCGGAGCCGAGATCGGACTCGTCGTCGGCCAGAACGGCAAGCCCGGCGGTATAGGGGGACGCCACCATCGCCTCGACCGTGAGATGGCATTGCTCGACCGCCAGCATCAGGTTCCGCGGCGTCGCGAGATCGCAGGTCGTGACATGCATGTCCACGCCGAACTGGCGCGCCAGCATGCCGCGCGGCTCGCGCACGCCGTGCGCGTCGTCGAGCGAAAATCCGATCGGCAGCGAATGCATCACCACCCGCCCGTCGCGCGCCGAATGGCGGCTGCCGGCGGCCAGCACGCGCGCGACGTCGTTATCGGTGACTTTCGAGCCGGCGACATCGATGCAGGCATTGAAGGTCTCGCTCGCGAGACGCCCGGCCGACACCGAGACCACGACGGATTCGAGCTGCACGGACGCGGCGCGCTCGGCGAGGTCGACGGCGCGGCGGATCGCTTCCTCGGCTTCCTGGATATTGGCGACATGGCCCGCCTTCATGCCGTGCGCCTCGACATGACCGATCCCGAGGATCTCGATGCCATGGCTGCGGCGGCGGAGCGTTTCCTGCGGACCATGCGGGGTGAGCCGGGCGATCATGCAGACAATCTTGCTGGTCCCGATATCGAGCGCGGCGACGAGCGCCGGGCGCTTGGGCGAGACCGGCTTCATCTTGGGCGCGAGACCGTATTGCAGGGAGCTCATGCGTCGCCCCCCTTGCGCCTGACTTTCCTGTCCTTCATCGCCTCCTGACGCGCAGCCGCCGCGGCGTCCGAGAGGCGCGCGGTGACGCGGCCCGGGAAACGCAGGTCGACCACGGCGATATCGCGCGACAGCAATTTCTTGTCGCGATCGAGCGCGACCAGCGTTTCGAGCGCGCGCTCCGGCTCCACTTCCGGCAAACGGATGTCGAGGCCATTCTTCAGCCGCAGGTTCCAGCGCCGCTCGGCGACCAGCACGTAAGCGCGCACCTGATCGCGAATTGATGGAAAGCGGCCGGCAATGGCGAGAAATTCGCTGGCCGCCTTTTCCGCCCCCGCGCCCACGACCAGCGGCAGATCGGCGAAGCGCTGCTCGACGAATGGCTGAACGATCGTGCCGTCGGAGGCGATGACGGTGATGCGATTGTCTTTCTGCCACATCGCGAACGCCTGGCGTTCGGTGACGGCGATGTGCAGGCGGTCGGGATAGAGTTTCAGGATCGTGGCTTCCGCGATCCAGGGATTCGATTTCAGGCGCGCGCGCGCGGCTTCGGCATCCAGAAACAGCAACGAACTTTTTCCGGTGACGCCGGCGGCGGCGAGGACCTCCTCGCGCGTGACCTCTTTCGGTCCGCCGATCGCGACCGACGCGATGCGGAAACCCGCCGCATTGGCGGCGGCGTCGCGCGCGTCGCGCAGCTCTGCCGTGACGGCGTCAACATGTCCGCCATAGATCGCGCCGGCGGCGCCTGCGATCAGAAGAACGGCTAAAGCCGCGGCCGTGCCCGCGCCGCGCGGTATCTGCAGATCGAGGATCGGGCGCAGATGCGACAGCGCGCGTCCGAACGCGGTTGGATTGAAATTCGCAGATGTGAAGTTCGACGACCGGACACGCGCATTGCGCGACCGCTTCAGCGGTTCAGCGAGGCGTCCTCGATCATCCATTGCACAAGCTCATCGAACGTTACGCCAGCATGTGCCGCAAGCTCGGGAACGAGCGATGTTTCGGTCATGCCCGGCTGGGTGTTGACTTCCAGGCAGGCGAGACCCTCTGTCCCCTCGCTACGGTCGTCGTAGCGGAAATCCGCGCGCGTCACGCCCCGGCAAGCCAGGGCCTGATGCGCATGAAGGGCCAGTCTTCGGACCTCTTGGTAAACTTTAGGTAAAATTTTAGCGGGTAATACATGTTCTGAGCCGCCGGGCGCGTATTTGGCCTCATAATCGTAGAACGCCACCTTCGGGACGATCTCGATGACGCCCAGCGCCTTGTCGCCCATGACCGCGCAGGTCAGTTCCTTGCCCGGAATATAACGCTCGCACAGGACCTGCTCGCCGAAGGCCCAGTCCTCGCGAAACAGCTCCTGCGGCGGATGTTCGTGCTTTTCGGTCACGATGAAGACGCCGACGCTCGAGCCTTCCGCGATCGGCTTGATGACATAAGGGCGTTCGAGCAGATGCTGTTTCGCCGCGTCATGGCGCGACACCACCATGCCCTCGGGCACCGGCACGCCGGCGGCCTTGAGCATGATCTTGGCGAGATCCTTCTGCATCGCCAGCGAGGACGCCAGCACGCCCGAATGCGTGTAGGGAATGCCGATCACTTCCAGCATGCCCTGCAAGGTGCCGTCCTCGCCGGGACGGCCATGCAGCACGTTGAGCGCGACGTCGGGCTTGAGGGCGCTCAACACCGTCGCGATGTCGCGCTGCACGTCGACGCGGGTGACCCGGTAGCCCCTGCGCTCGGCAGCGTCGGCGCAGGGCTTGCCGGAGTTCAGCGAGACCTCGCGCTCGGCCGACCAGCCGCCCATCAGAACCGCGACATGCTTTGCTGTCACAATCGACGCTCTCTTTTCACGTTACGGCCGGCTTCATGCCAGCCACAGCCGGTAGCGATAGAAGACGCGACTTGCGGTGACAAGCCCGGCATCGGAAGTCGGGCTTGCCCGACTTCCGCAAAGCGATGGCGAATTATTGCGCGTTTCGCGCGTTTCGTGCGAATCTGAGTCGCGGTGATTCGTTTAATCCGTGCTGCTTCGCAGGTTTCCCATCGCCAGAGTTTGCGAGCGTGGAAGGCACGATCCCGTTCCTGCGAGGCAAGCCGATGGCTGACGAAAAACGATTCAATTTCTACGCCGGAAAATCATCCGCCCTGCCCCGCTTCGTCTATCGGCGTCTCGCCGCCGCTTTGCAGGGCAACGGTCAGCCCCGCCAGGGCATGATCGATGCGGCCATCACCGAGTTGCTGACCGGCAAGGATCCGGATCTGCGCAAGTTCAAGTTCGCCGTTCCCGCCTTCCTGAAACAGAAGCTATCGCCCGACGAGCTCGCGCATTTCGAGACGCAAACGGCGAAGCGGCAGGAACGGGCCAGCCAGCTCAAGATGGTGTTCCCGCATGTCGCCGACGAGTTCTCGGTCGATTGCCCCTTTCTCGATTCCGTATTCGAGATGTCCGGCCCAACGCTCAAGCGCGGATGCGGCTTCTTCACCATCGGCTCCTGCTTCGCGCGCAACATCGCGCAATATCTCGCCGTCAACGGCCAGCGCGCCAAAACCTTCGGACTCGCGGAGGATCTAAATTCTCCGATCTCCAATGCGTTCCTCCTGAAACTGATGGAGGAGACGCCAGAGCGCCAGCGCGACATCCTGCTGCACTGGGTCGGCGCCATTTTCCCGGAATTGAGCGAGGCCGACAAACAACAGACGGCCGCGCAGAAACTCGGCGAGATCGCGGAGCTTCACCGCAACCTGACGGAAGCCGATTGCGTCATCCTCACGCTCGGCAATGTGGTCGATTTCTTCCGCGACGACGGGACGCGAGGCGCCCCGCTGATGGACAACATCTTTCCGAAATTCATCGCCATGCCGGGCTCGGAGGACATCAACATCCGCTCCGCCTCGGCGGCCAATCTCAAAGGCAAGGGCGCGGTGCTGCGGCTTGCGACCTATTCGGAGACGCTGGAGGCGATCAAGGCCTGCATCGCCGGCATCCGCTCGGTCACCGATGCGGCCCTGGTCGTGACCATCTCGCCGGTGCCGATCGACTCCGCGATCGGGCTTGCGAACCATCATCTCAAAAGCGCGATCGAGGTCGATTGCGTGAGCAAGTCGCGCATCCGCTCCGCCTTCGATGAAGTCTTCGCCGCCGAATGCGCGAAGGATTCCGCGATCTGGTATTATCCCTCATTCGAGATCGTGCGCTGGATCGCGCCGCTGTTGCCGATCCCGGCCTTCGGTTTTGACGACGCGGCCTCGCGCCATGTGTCGTCGCCGGTTCTCGACGGCGTGTGCTCGCTGTTCACGCAAAGATTCCTCTCCTTCTCCGACGAACCCGCCGGCAAAGCCGCCGAGGCCGCGACGCCGAGCCTTGTACTTGAAAGGAACGCCTGATCATGTCCGCAAACGCCGCGCTTCAATCCGCCGCCATTCCGTCAGACGCCGCGCTGCAATCGGCGGCCGAGCTTCAGCTCTTCTACAAGGTGGCCAACGCGCAGATCCTCGGCTTCCCCTATCCGCATATCTACATCCCGGAAATTTTCCCGGCCGATTTCTACGAGTCGCTGCAGAAGAATCTGCCGGATCCGAATGCGATGATTCCGATCGAGCAGGCGCGGCCGGTGCGCGGCTACAAGGAGCGCTTCGTGCTGGAAATGTCGGATCGGCATCTGACGACCTTGCCGGCCGACAAGCAGCAATTCTGGCAGGGTTTTGCGAGCTGGCTGCTGGCCGGGCAATTCATGCAGCTCGTGCTCGCCAAATTCGGCATGTTCGTCGAGGAGCGCTTCAAGGGCGCGAAGATGGATTATTACAATGAAGGCCTGCTGGTCGAAGACGTGACCAAATACGCGCTCGGACCGCATACCGACTCACCAAAGAAAGTCATTACGATGCTGTTCTATCTGCCGAAGGACGATTCACAGTCGCATCTCGGCACGTCGATTTATCTGCCGAAGGACGGCGAGTTTCGGTGCGCGGGCGGCCCGCATCACAAATACGACGGCTTCCTGAAGCTGACCACGATGCCGTTCAAGCCGAATTCGCTGTTCGCCTTCGTGAAGGGCGACAATTCGTTTCATGGCGTCGAGCCGGTCACCGATCCGGACACCAAGCGCTGGCTGCTGCTCTACGACGTTTACACCAAGTTCCCGCAGGTGCAGCCGGCGTAGGCGCGCGCGACGCGGCGCATTTTCTTTCCCTCACCCCGCAAGCGGAGAGAGGGAACTAAGACGCAGCGGGAACGCCGATCCGCTTGATTTCCCAATCCAGCGTCACGCCGGAATTCTTCTTCACGCGCTCGCGCACGGTTTCACCCAAAGCTTCGATCTGTGCGCCGCTCGCGTTGCCGTGATTGATCAGAAAATTGCAGTGCAATTCGGACACCTGCGCGTCGCCGTTGCGCAAGCCCCGGCAGCCGGCCGCGTCGATCAATTGCCAGGCCTTGTGTCCGGGCGGATTTTTGAAGGTCGAACCGCCGGTGCGGCTCTTGATCGGCTGCGTGGCCTCGCGCGCTTCGGTGATTTTGTCCATCTCGGCCGCGATCACGGCCTTGTCGCCGGGTGAGCCTTGAAACAGCGCCTGCGTGAAAATGACGTCGTCGGGCGCGCCGCAATGCCGGTAGGTGTAATGCATGTCCGCGTTTGAAAAGACGCGGATATTGCCTTGCCGGTCGACACCGCGCGCCTCGATCAGCGCGTCCTTCGTCTCGCGGCCATAGGCGCCGCCATTCATGCGCAGCGCGCCGCCGATGCCGCCGGGAATGCCTCGCATAAAAGAAAGACCCGCGATCGCGGATTCCTGCGCGGTGCGCGCGACTTTTACGTCCGGCACCGCCGTGCCGGCGCGGATTCGGTGGCCCTCTTCCACCGTCACCTCGTTGAAGCCGCGGCCGAGCCGGATCGCGACGCCCGGTACGCCGCCGTCGCGCACGATCAGGTTCGAGCCAAGCCCGATCGCTGTCACCGGAATGTCGGGCGCAAGCTCCTTCAGGAAATAGGCGAGGTCGTTCTCATCCTCCGGCATGAACAGCGCCTGCGCCGGGCCGCCCACTCGAAACCAGGTCAACTCCGCGAGCGGCTGGTTCGCCAGCAGGCGGCCGCGCAATTGCGGCATCCTCGCTTTCAGATCGGCGGTGATGTCGGGGAAACTCACGCGGCTTACCCCAGCGCCTTCAATTCGCCCGGCAGCGCATAGGCCCATTGCGTGATGTTGCCGGCGCCGAGACAGACCACGAGGTCGCCCGGCAGCGCCATGCTTTTGACCAGCGACGCAAGCTGTTCGGAGCTTTCGAGCGGCGTCACGTTGCGGTGGCCGCGCGCGCGCATGCCGGCCACAAGATGATCGCGATCCGCGCCCGCGATCGGCGCCTCGCCCGCCGGATAGACGTCGGCGACGATCACGGCGTCGGCGTCGTTGAAGCAGGTGCAGAATTGCTCGAACAATTCATGCAAACGCGTGAAGCGGTGCGGCTGCATCACGGCGAGCACCTTGCCCTTGGAGGATTCGCGCGCGGCGCGCAGCACGGCCGCGATCTCGACCGGATGATGGCCATAGTCGTCGATGATGGCGACGCCGTTCCAGTCGCCCGTGCGCGTGAAGCGCCGCTTCACGCCGCCGAAACCGGCCAGCGCCTTGCGGATCATGTCGTCGCTGATTTTCAGCGCATGCGCGACCGCGACCGCGGCTGTTGCGTTCAAGGCATTGTGACGGCCCGGCATCGGCAGCTTGAGACTGGAAATCGTGTGCGCCTTCTCGCCATCGCGGCCGCGGATCACCACCGAGAAATGCGAATGGCCGTCGGCATGCGAGAGATCATCGAGCCGCACATCGGCTTGCGGATTTTCGCCATAGGTGATGATGCGCCGGTCTTCCATGCGTCCGACCAGCGCCTGCACCTCCGGGTGATCGGTGCACATCACCGCGAAACCGTAGAACGGCACGTTCTCGACGAAGTCATGGAACGCCTGCTTGACCCGATCGAAGGTCTGGAAGTGATCGAGATGTTCCGGATCGACATTGGTGACGATGGCGATATCGGCCGGCAGTTTCAGGAAGGTGCCGTCGGATTCGTCGGCCTCCACCACCATCCAGTCGCCCGCGCCGAGCCGCGCGTTAGTGCCGTAAGCGTTGATGATGCCGCCGTTGATCACGGTCGGATCGAGCCCGCCGGCATCGAGCAAAGCCGCCACCATCGAGGTCGTGGTGGTCTTGCCGTGGGTCCCTGCGATCGCGACGCAGGATTTCAGCCGCATCAATTCGGCGAGCATTTCGGCGCGGCGCACAACCGGCAGCCGTTTCGCCCGCGCGGCGACGAGTTCGGGGTTGTCGCGCTTGATGGCGGAGGACACGACGACCACATCGGCCATGTCGACATTCCTGGCGTCATGGCCGACCGTGACCGCGATGCCCTTCTCGCGCAGCCGCTTGACGTTGGCGCTTTCGGCGACATCGGAGCCGGTCACGGCGTAGCCGAGATTGGCCAGCACCTCGGCGATCCCGCTCATGCCGATGCCCCCGATGCCGACGAAATGGACCGGGCCGATATCGCGCGGGAGTTTCATTAAGACCCTCTACATCACAAGAGCCGGGGAGAAAGAATGAGCGCCTAGGACCCGGCCGTGCGGATGACCAATTCCGCCAATTGGTCGGCGGCGTCAAGCACGCCCTCGGATTTCGCACCCTTGGCCATGCGCGTCAGACGCTCCGGATCGCCGGCAAGGCATGCGATTTCGGCGGCCAGCCGATCGGGCGTGAACTCCGTCTGCGGTAGACGGATCGCGCCGCCAGCTTTTTCCAGCACCTTGGCGTTGGCATTCTGGTCCTGGTCGAGCGCGTGCGGCAGCGGCACCAGGATCGAGGGCCGCCCTATGGCCGCGAGTTCAGCCACCGTCGACGCGCCGGAGCGCGAGATCACGAGATGGCTCGCCGCCATCCGGGCCGGCAAATCCGGGAAGAATGGCGACACGAAAGCCTGCACCTTGGCGCGGGCATAGGCATCCCGCACGCGCGGCAAATCCTCCTCGCGCGCCTGCTGCACGATCTTCAGCCGCATGAGGAGATGCGGTTCGAGCCGCGCCACCGCTTCCGGGACGATATCCGCCATCACGCGCGCGCCCTGGCTTCCGCCAAACACCAATAAATGAAAAACGCCACCCGGCGCGGGCGTCTCGAACAATGTCGCCGCCGCTGTGACCACCGCCGGCCGCACCGGATTGCCGGTGCATGTGGTCTTGGCCGCGAGCTTCGGATCCCCATCGGTGACGCCGGCAAACCCGGTCGCAATCGCGGTGACGCGAGAGCTGAGAAATTTGTTGGCGCGGCCCATCACGCCGTTCTGTTCATGAATGAGCGTCGGGATTTTGCGCAACGCAGCCGCCATTACAGGCGGAACGGTCGGATAGCCGCCGAACCCGACCACGATCGAAGGCTTCAGATGCCCATAAAGAAGAAACGCCTTGGCGAGGCCGTAAGCGAGCGTGCCGCCGGTCCGCGCGACCGAGAGCGGATCGCGCCCGCGCCAGGTCGCACTTGGAATGATGTGGACGCGCTCGGCCGCAAAGGCGCCGCCGAATTTCGCGGCGCGGGAATCGGTCGCGAGCGCGACCGGAATATTGCGCCTGGCGAGCGCGGCTGCGAGCGCCTCGGCTGGGAACAGATGCCCGCCGGTGCCGCCGGCCGCGACGAGGACGAGCGGCGCGCATATTTTCTTTCCCTCCCCTGCAAGGGGAGGGTCGGATCGCTGAAAGCGATCCGGGGTGGGGTCATCTTTCTCCGTCATCGAATTATTAAACCCCCACCCGGACAGCTTCGCTATCCGACCTCCCCCTTGCAGGGGGAGGTAGAAGAAAGATCACGCCCCGCTCCCGGCAGGCGACAGGCGCGGGCTCGCCAGCATTTCAGCGCGCGGACGTTCGCGCGTCAGCGCCAGCAGCATGCCCATGCCATAGGCGAGCGACATGAGCGAAGAGCCGCCATAGGAGATGAACGGCAGCGTCATGCCCTTGGCCGGAATGAGATGCAGATTGACCGACATGTTGATCGCCGATTGCGTGCCGAACAGGATCGCGAGCCCCGAAGCCGCAAAGCGCGCGAATGGATCGTCGTTGCGGAGCGCACGGGTGAGCGCGCGGATCACAATGAAAGCGAACAGCGCGACCAGAATGAGGCAGAGAACGATGCCGAATTCCTCCGCGGCGACCGCGAACACGAAGTCGGCGTGGCTGTCGGGAAGAATTCGCTTCACAGTCCCCTCGCCCGGTCCGCGGCCGAGCCAGCCGCCGCGCATGAACGATTCCAGGGCATTGTAGATTTGGAATGTATCGCCGGACGACGGATCGAAAAAGCGATTGAAGCGCCGCTCGATATACGGAACGGTGAAATACGCGCCGGTGAGACCGATCGCGGCCGCGCCGAACAGGCCCACGACCCAGATCAGCCGCATCCCGGCCATGAAGAACAGTGCGCCCCAGACCACAGCGATCAGCATGGTTTGCCCGAAATCCGGCTGCATCACGAGCAACGAGATGACCAATAACAGCAATCCCATCGCCACACTGTTGGCCGGCATTTCCGGCTTGCGCGAGGATTCCGCGAACAACCATGCGATCAGGATAACGAAGGCGGGCTTGACGAATTCCGAGGGCTGGAAGTTGAGGCCGAGCAATGTGATCCAGCGGCGGGCGCCCTTCACCTCGGCGCCGAATTGCAGCGTCGCGGCCAGCATCGCGACCGAGACGATGAACACCACGAGCGCGAGCCGCCGCACCTGACGCGGCGACAGATAGGATGTGCCGAGCAGGATCGCGACGGCGGGCACCAGATAGAGACCCTGCCGATTGACGAAATGAAATGGATCGAGCCCGAGCTTCACGGCGACCGGGGGCGACGCGGCCAGCAGAAGAATGATTCCGGCGAGCATCAGGACGCCGATCGCCGCCAGCATCAGCCGGTCGACCGTCCACCACCAATGCGCAAAAGGCGTGCGTTCCGTCCGCGAGACCATCGCTCTTCCCGTTCGGTATAGTCCTCGCCCGATTGTGGTTTACGCCTCATTAACGAAGGCACAACGCCGTCACAGCATCGCCTGCACCAGCGTGCGGAATGTATTGCCCCGCACCTCGAAATTCGGGAACTGGTCGAAGGACGCGCAGGCCGGCGAGAGCAAAACCACCGGCTCGGCGGCGTCGGAGCTTTCAGCATCCCGCGCGGCGAGAGCCACCGCCTTGTCGAGCGTGCCGGCCATTTCATAGGCGACCTTGCCGTCGAGCGTTTTGGCGAAATCCGCCGCCGCCTCGCCGACGAGATAGGCTTTGCGGATGCGCGGGAAGAATTCAGCGAGGCTCGTGATGCCGCCGGCTTTCGGCAAGCCGCCCGCGATCCAGAACATGTCATCGAAAGACGCCAGCGCCTTGGCGGTGGAATCGGCGTTGGTCGCCTTGGAGTCGTTGACGAACAGCACCTTGCCCTTGCGGCCGATCTCTTCCATGCGATGCGCGAGACCGGGAAACGAGCGCAGTCCCCGCTGGATCGTTTGGTCGTCGAGGCCGAGCGCCGAACACGCCGCAAACGCCGCCATCGCGTTCTGCGCATTGTGCACACCGCGCAACGAACCGATGCCGGCGAGGTTAGCAGCTTCTTTCGCGTCCTTTTCGGCGGTCCGATAAATATGTGACTGACCCGCGACATAGCCATGCGGCACGATCTGCGTCGTGGAAATCGCGATCACCTTGCGCCCTTGCGCGGCGATCTTCGCGGCCATCGCGCGCCCATATTCGTCATCGACGCCGATCACTGGAAATTTTGCGCGGTCCGGAACCGCGAACTTGATGCTCGCGTAGCGTTCCATGGTGGCATGCCGGTCGAGATGATCGGGCGTGAGATTGAGCATCACGCCGATGGTAGGCTTGAGCGAGGGCATCAGTTCGATCTGGTAGGAGGACAATTCAATGACGTGAATGCGATCCCGCTTCGGCGGTTCGAGCGCCAGGATCGGGGTGCCGAGATTGCCGCCGACCTGCACGTCCTTGCCGGCCGCCGAGAGGATATGCGCGGTCAGCGCGGTGGTCGTGGATTTTCCGTTGGTGCCGGTGATCGCAACGAAGGGTGCGTCGGGCGCAACCCCAGCGCGCTGCGCCGCGAATAATTCGACATCGCCGATGACCGGTACGTTATGAAGCTGCGCGGCCTTCACCGTCCAGTGCGGCTCGGGATGCGTCAGCGGCACGCCCGGCGCCAGCACGAGGGCGTCGAATTTCGCCCAGTCGGCGTTTTTGAGATCGGCGAGCGGCAGCCTTTCCTGCGCCGCCTTGTCGCGGCCCTTCTCGCCGTCGTCCCAGACCGCGACCTCCGCGCCGCCCGCGATCAGCGCCTTCGTCGCCGAAATCCCCGACGAGCCGAGGCCGAAGACCGCGGCGCGCTTTCCGTTGAAGACGGTGACCGGGGTCATGAACGCTTTTTACCCGAGAAATTCTCAGCGCAGCTTAAGCGTGGACAACCCGACCAGCGCCAGCACGATGGAGATGATCCAGAAACGGATCACGATCTGCGGCTCGGTCCAGCCCTTCTGCTCGTAATGGTGATGAATCGGCGCCATCGCGAACACGCGTTTGCCCGTCAGCTTGAACGACACCACCTGCACGATGACCGACACCGCCTCGAGCACGAACAGCCCGCCGATGATGGCGAGCGCGATCTCGTGCTTGGTGGCGACGGCGATGGCGCCGATCATGCCCCCAAGCGCGAGAGAGCCGGTGTCGCCCATGAAGATCGAAGCCGGCGGCGCGTTGAACCAGAGGAATCCGAGGCCGGCGCCGATCACCGCCCCGCACAGAACCGCGAGTTCGCCGGTGCCCGCGACATAATGGATGTTGAGGTAATCGGCGAATACCGCGTTTCCGGCGAGATAGGAAATGAGCCCGAAGCTCGCGGCCGCGATCATCACCGGCACGATGGCGAGGCCGTCGAGCCCGTCGGTCAGGTTCACCGCATTGCCGGCGCCGACAATGATGAAGCCGCCGAAAATGATGAAGACGAAGCTGAGATTGAAAACCAGGTCCTTGAAAAAGGGAAACACCAGCGAGGTCGCGAAAGCCGGACGTCCGAGCTGCGCGATCGCAAAGCAAGCAGCGATCGCGACCAGAGCCTCGGCGGCGATGCGCGTCTTGCCCGACACGCCGGCATGCGACTGCTTCGTCACTTTAAGATAATCGTCGTAGAATCCGATCACGCCGAAGGCGAGCGTGACGCCGAGCACGATCCAGACATCCGGGTTCGAGGGATTGGCCCAGAGCACCGTGGACAAGGTGACGCCGGACAGGATCATCAGCCCGCCCATGGTCGGCGTGCCGATCTTCTTCGTCTTGTGCGATTGCGGGCCGTCGTCGCGGATCGGCTGCCCGCGTCCCTGCTTGAGCCGCAGCAGATCGATGATCGGCGAGCCGGCGACAAACACGAAGACGAGCGCCGTCATTGTCGCGCCGCCGGTGCGGAACGTGATGTAGCGGAAGACGTTCAGAAACGAGATCTTGTCCGCGAATTCAACGAGCCAATAAAGCATCGATCAGCCTTGTCCGTTCAGTCTGCACTTTAGCCTTCGCCGTCAGTTCCGACTGTCCGCGTCCAGCGGGGCGCGGGCATAGGCGCGCTCCAGCGCCTTGACGATGGGAGCCATTTTCGAGCCATTGGAGCCCTTGACCATGATCGCGTCGCCGGCGCGGACAACGTCGATCACCTTGGATTCGAGACCTTTGGAGTCTTCGGCATAGCCGCCCCGGCGGCCGGAGGGAAGGGCTTGCCACAAGGCATGCATGGCCGGGCCAGAGCAAAAAACGAGATCGACCGCGTTCTCGAGGATCGGATCGGCCAGTTCCCGGTGCAGCGCGTCGGCTTTCTTGCCGAGTTCGAGCATATCGCCGAGCACGGCGATGCGGCGTCCGCGTGGGCCGATCTGAGCATTGCCGAGCAATGCGAGCGCGGCGCGCATGGAGACGGGATTGGCGTTGTAGCTTTCGTCGATCAAAAGCGCGGTTCCGCCGGGCAACGCGAGAGGGATCTGGGTGCCGCGGCCGCTCGCGGGCACAAGATTGGCGAGCGCGAGCGCGGATATCGCGAGATCCGCTCCGGCGAGCGCGCTCGCGGCAAGGACCGCGAGCGAATTGACCACCAGATGCCGGCCCGGGGCGCCGATCTTGTATTTCACATCGGCGCCAAGAATATCGGCATGCACCGTGGAGCTTCCCGGCTGCAGCGCGCATTGGATCAGCCGCGCGTCGGCCTTGTCATGCTCGCCGAACGAGACGATCTTGCCGATCTTCGCCTTGGCCGCATTCTTGGCGAGGCGCTCGAAATATTCGCCGTCGCGATTGAGGATGGCCGCGCCGCCCGGCTCCACGCCCTCGAAAATCTCGGCCTTGGCATCCGCGATGTCATCGAGCGACTTGAAATATTCCAGATGCACCGGCGCGATCGCGGTGATGATCGCGATATGCGGGCGCACCAGCTTCGCCAGCGGGCCGATTTCGCCCGAATGGTTCATGCCCATCTCGAAGATCGCATAGTCCGCCTCCCCGGGGCAGCGCGCGAGCGAGAGCGGCACGCCCCAATGATTATTGTAGGACGCGGCAGAGGCATGCGTGACGCCCTGGCGCGACAGCACGAGCTTGAGCGCTTCCTTGGTGCCAGTCTTGCCGACCGAGCCGGTGACGCCGATCACTTTCGCCGCCGTGCGGCTGCGCGCCGCGCGCGCCAGATCGCGCAAACCCTCGAGCACTTCCTTGACGATCAGAAGCGGTGCGTCGTTTCCGAATTGCCCGGATTTCGCTTGCGAGACCACCGCAAGCCCGGCCTTCGCTGCAAGTGCGCTTTCGGCATAATCGTGGCCGTCGCTCTTGTCGCCCGCGATGGCGAAAAAGGCGTCGCCGGGCTGCAGGGTGCGGCTGTCGATCGACAGGCCGCCGACGGATTGCGGAAGCCGGCCGCTCGCATGCGCATGCATGGCGTCCGCCATCGCCTTGACGGTCCACAGGGCCGCGCTCATCCGGCTTATTCCCCCAGCGCCTGCGCGACCGCGTGATGGTCGCTGAACGGCAATACCCGGTCGCCGACAATTTGGCCACTTTCATGACCCTTTCCGGCAATCAACAGGACATCGCCGGATTTAAGCGCGGCGATCGAGGCGCGGATCGCCTCGCCGCGGTCGCCGATTTCCGCGGCGCCGGGCGCGGCCTTCAGAATGGCGGCGCGGATGGCGGCCGGATTTTCGCTGCGCGGATTGTCGTCGGTGACGATGACGCGATCGGCCATCTGCGCGGCAATCGCACCCATCATCGGGCGCTTGCCCGGATCGCGGTCGCCGCCCGCGCCGAACACGACCACGAGCGCGCCTGTCACATAAGGCCGCAAGGCTTCGAGCGCTTTCGAAAGCGCGTCGGGTTTATGCGCGTAATCGATGAAGATGGGCGCGCCGTTGCGCGCCCCCACGCGTTCGAGACGCCCGCTCGCGCCTTGAAGCTCATGCAGTGACGCGAACACATCCGCCGGATCGCTTCCGGTTGCGATGGCGAGCCCGGCCGCCACGAGCGCATTCTCGACCTGGAACGCGCCGACCAATGGCAACTCGACATCGTAACGCCGGCCGGCATGTTCGAGCGTGAGGCTTTGCGCGTAGCCCTTGATGCGAACGTCGGCGAGCCGAATGCCCTCGCCCTCGGTGCCGACGGTGAAGACCTCGAGCTTGCGCGCGCGCGATGCCGCGATCGCTTCGCTCGACCCGTCATGTCCGGTGGCGATGACCGCCGGCTGTCCCGGCTGCAGCAAGTCGGAAAACAAGCGCAGCTTGGCGGAGAGATACGCTTTGAGATCGGGATGATAATCGAGATGGTCGCGGCTCAGGTTTGTGAATGCGCCGGCGCTGACGCGCACGCCATCGAGCCGGAATTGATCGAGGCCGTGCGACGAGGCTTCGAGCGCGAGAT
>CAMDXM010000031.1 GCA_945878025.1 Pseudorhodoplanes sinuspersici
ATGCAATGATCCGGCCCTTGCGGTCGACGATCGATTGCAGGTTGCTGCCGACGGTCGCCGCATCCGGTTCGAGCTTGAGGCCTTTGACGCCGCTCGCGCGTTCGAGAAGACGCAGCGCCTGATGCTCGAGGCTCGGAAATTCGCCGAGCACGGGACGCGCTTCCTCCACCGCCTCGCGCAGAGACCGGCGCTGGCGCACTTCGCGCTGGTCGTCGGTCTGCAGCGCGAGAAAATAGACGAGCAGCATGAATCCGAGGCCCGCCGCGAGCACGAGCAGCACAAGCCCTTCGGCCAGATGTCCGCGCAACGGGCGGTCCAGGAATTTCGATGTGAATTTTACAGTGGGGAAACGCATAAACGACCGGTACAGGCTTCGCGCTTGCGATGCGCCAACGTACCGGCCGCAGGTTAACGTGCGGTCATTAGCGAGCCGGAAGGAGAAAGCTAAGGGAGAGCCAAAAGCTAAGGGAGAACCAAGCCCGACGGGAACTATTTCAGGCCAAACCAAAGGGTTGCAATGCCCAGAAAGGAGAAAAATCCTATAATGTCGGTCACCGTGGTGACGAACGGGCCCGACGACACCGCCGGGTCGACGCCGAGCTTGCCGAGAATGACCGGAATGACGAAGCCGCCCAACGCCGCGGCGATCAGTACGCAGATCATGGCGAGGCCGATGACAAGGCCGAGATCGGAGGTCTGGAACCAGAACGACGCGATCGTGCCCATGATCGCGGCAAATCCCAATCCGTTGATCACGCCGACCAGAAATTCGCGCCGCGCGAACCGCCACGAGTTGTTGTCACCCAAATCGCGCGTCGCGAGTGCGCGCACCGCGACCGTCATGGTCTGGGTCCCGGCATTGCCGCCCATGCTGGCTACGATCGGCATCAGCACCGCAAGCGCCACCATTTTCTGGATCGAGCCCTCGAACAACTGGATCACGCTCGCCGAAAGCAGCGCGGTCATGAGATTGGCGAGCAGCCAGGGGAACCGCCCCTTGGCGATGGTCCAGACCGAATCCGACAATTCCTCGTGCTTGGCGACGCCGCCGAGCGCCTTGATATCCTCTTCCGCCTCCTCTTCGATCACGTCGACGATATCGTCGACCGTCATCACGCCGACGAGGCGATCGCCCTCGTCCACCACCGGCGCCGCGACAAGATCGTAGCGCTCGAACTGGCGGGCGACTTCCTCCTGGTCGTCGGTCGCGCGCACGATACGCCGGTCCGGATCCATCAGGCTTTCGATCGTGACTGGGCGCTTGGTGCGCAGAAGCCGGTCGAGCGGCACCGCGCCGAGGAATTTCTGCGCCGGGTCGACGGCGTAGATCTCATAGAAGCGCTGCGGCAGATCGGGCGTCTCGCGCATGAAATCGATGGTTTCGCCGACCGTATGCTGCGGCGGCACTGCGATGAATTCGGTCTGCATGCGCCGGCCGGCGGAGCCTTCCGGATAAAGCAGGCTGCGTTCGAGCGCGACGCGGTCCGAAGCCGGCAATTGTTCGAGGATCTCGGTCTGCTCGTCCTTCGGCAGATCTTCCAGGATGTAGACGGCATCGTCGGAATCGAGATCGCGAACGCCTTCCGCCACGGTCCCGGAGGGCAATCCCTCGAGAATTTCCTCGCGCACCGTGTCGTCGACTTCCGTCAGCGCGGAGAAGTCGAAGTCCGCGCCCAGCAATTCGATCAGCCGCGGGCGCAATTGCGGGTCGAGCGCTTCCAGAAGATCGCCGGTATCGGATTCGTGCAGATCGCCGGCGAGCTCGCGCAGCCGCGCGCCGTGGCGCTCCTCGACCGCCTTTGCGATGCTCGCGACGAAGTCCTCGCGGATCGCCCCGTCCGCGTCGCGCAGCGC
The DNA here is from genome assembly GCA_945878025.1 of Pseudorhodoplanes sinuspersici. Classification (GTDB taxonomy): domain Bacteria; phylum Pseudomonadota; class Alphaproteobacteria; order Rhizobiales; family Xanthobacteraceae; genus Pseudorhodoplanes; species Pseudorhodoplanes sinuspersici_B. Next base: position 1,855 of record CAMDXM010000031.1, read on the forward strand.
GCTCGCCGACCCTGGCTCCGAACCGGGCAATTCTTTCTGGTCGAGCGTGTCTTTCTGGTCGAGCATGGGCGCCTCTCTGACCCGAAAGCCGGATGGAATGGGTTTTGCGGTTCTTACGCCCGGCCTTTTACACAGGCAATCCGGCGCCCCATCCGGCCGGCCGCCTGATTAATCTTGCATTCATGTGCCGGGACCTACAGGCATAAGGAGCGTCCGGGATCGGACGATGGGGGGAACCGGGCATGCTTCGCGCTGCCGTCATTTGCGTTGTGCTCGCGGCCGCCGCGCCGGCCGATGCCGCCGATTGTCCGGGCAATCCCGACGCGATCGGCACGAGCCGCACCATCACGGTCGATCCCGCCGAGCACGCGCGCGTCGGCTCATTCCAGTATCCGGAGACCGTGCCGCTTGCGGACAAGGAAGTGGTGTTGACCTTCGACGACGCCCCGCGACCGGTCTACACCGAGAAGGTGCTGGATATCCTGGCCGCGAATTGCGTGAAGGCGACGTATTTCCTGATCGGCTCGCACGCCAAGGAATTCCCGAAGGTGGTGCAGCGCATCCAGGCCGAGGGACACACCATCGGCACCCACAGCCAGACCCATCCGCTCACCTTCGACCGGATGGGCGCGGATCGCCTCCAGAAGGAAGTCGAAGGCGGCATCGCCGCTGTCGCGACCGCGCTCGGGGACGAAACGCAGCTGGCGCCCTTCTTCCGGATTCCCGGCCTTTTGCGCTCCGACGCCGTCGATGCCTATCTCCAGTCCGTCGGATTGATGGTGTGGAGCACCGATGTGATGGCGCAGGACTGGAAGCGCCGGATCAACGAGGCCGGCATCATTCGCCGCGCGCTCGATCGCCTTGCCGCCAAAGGCAACAGGGGCATCCTGCTGCTGCACGACATCCATCCGAAGACGGCGGCGGCTCTGCCTATTCTGCTCGCCGAACTGAAGACGCGCGGCTACCGGATCGTGCATGTCGTCCCGGCCACGCCGGAGCAGCCGGCGACGCCGACAGAGCCGCAGGAATGGGTTTATCGCGCGCCGGAAAAGCAGCCGCTGCCGGTTCTGCTGATGACCGACGTCGCGCAACTCGACAAGAATTTGGCAGAGCAGCGTCAGATGAGCGGAATCGATTTCTGCGGCGAGAAAATCAGCGCGCGGTCACGGCGTCTGTTCGTGGACCACAAGCGCCCCGCCTGGCACCGCCGGCATCATGCCGCGAAGGCCACGCCGATGCGGCGCGAAGCCGCCGTGACGACCATGCGGACCGACTGACCGGCCATTTTTCCAAAGGGCATCAGCTCCGAAAAGCTGGTGCGGTCGAGAGGACTCGAACCTCCACGAGTTGCCCCACTGCCACCTCAAGGCAGCGCGTCTACCAATTCCGCCACGACCGCAAAAATGTGGGATGACGCCTCAAACCCGGCGCCGGAACGGCGAGGGTTTAACAAATCGGATATGACGGTACAAGGCCGGAAAGAAGGCGCGGATTTCAGCGCACATCCTGGGTACGGGGCAGCAATTCCTTGATCTCGACGGCAATCCGGTTGCCCGAGACCACCACCGTGCCTCTGGCAACGGGAAAGTTATTCGCCAGAATATGCACGTCGTCGTCCTCGGTGGCGTCAAGCTCGATGATGGCGCCGCGGCCAAGCCGCAGGACCTGGTGGATCGGCATGGAGGTGTTTCCGAGCACCACGGAGATATCGAGGGCGACCTTGTCGAGGGTTTGCAATGGGACAGTCCTTGTACGCGATTTCCAGGACGCATAGGTCATCATGGGATGGTGAACGGGTGGTTAACGGCCGTGCTAAGGTGCCGTCATATCGGGAAAAATCGATGCGCAGCGGCGGATTTCAGGTCGGCGGCATCCTGGCTTTCGCGATTCTCGGACTGGCGCATGAGGCTTTGGCCGGTCCCGCCGTCGCGACCCGCTGGCAGCAGACCGACATGACGCAGGACGAGTGCCTCAAGCGCGCCGAGGACGCCATCAGCCGCACCGGCTTCGAAAACCTGGAGCGGACCGGCCAGTCGCGCTATGGCAGCGTCGCCGACTATACGGCGGCGGTCCGCTGCATCACCGGCAATGGCATCGTCTTCTTCATCGTGTCGGGACCCTCGCTTGCGCAAGCCAATGGCATGGCGGGAATCCTGTTCCAGAATTTCGACGCGGGGAAAAAGTGAACGCACAACGCCACACGCTTGCGATGCTTCCGGAGGCGCGCGGAATGCCGCCGGTCGAATGGCGCGTCAGCGAGACGCTCGTGCCCTACGAGGATGCGCTCGCAACCATGGCGGAACGCGCCGCGGCCATTGCGGAAGGCCGCGCGGGTGAAATGGTGTGGCTGCTCGAACATCCCCCGCTCTACACCGCCGGCACGAGCGCACGGCCGGAAGACCTGATCGAGGCGCGCTTTCCGGTTTTTGACGCCGGGCGCGGCGGGCAATTCACCTATCACGGACCCGGCCAGCGCGTCGCCTATCTGATGCTCGACCTGAAGCGCAGAAAGCCCGACGTCCGCGCCTATGTCGCGACGCTGGAAGAATGGATCATCCGCGGCCTCGCGTCATTCAACGTGCGCGGCGAACGGCGCGAAGACCGCATCGGCGTCTGGGTGCGCCGGCCGGAGAAAGGCGAAGGTCGCGAGGACAAGATCGCGGCCATCGGCATCCGCATCCGGAAATGGGTGTCGCTGCACGGCATTTCGCTCAATGTCGATCCGGATCTCACGCATTTCTCCGGGATCGTGCCCTGCGGCGTCAGCGGGCAGCTTTACGGCGTGACCAGCCTTGTCGATCTCGGATTGCCGGTGACACTCGACGACGTCGATCTCGCGCTCAGGCGCGAATTCGAATCTCTGTTCGGCGCCACCCGCACGCCCGGTCAGGCGGCAGAGGCCGCGGGCATTGCGAGCGCCCGCGCAATATAGCGTCGCTCCTGCGTCTGACCACCGAAACCATAGGCGTCGGCGCGCACGTCGTGAACGTGTACATAGCTCTCGTTATGCAGCGGACCGAAAAGCTTGCCCATCACCTTGAACGCCTCGGCGACGAAGGCCGCCTTTTCGTCCTTGGTATTGGTGCCATCGGTGATGTGGATGTCGAGCCAGAAGCTCGCAAGACCGGCATCCTTAAGTGAGCGCCCGCCGCAGAACCAGTCGGCCGGATCATTTTCAGTCACGATGATCGCGGTGACCTTCGGGTCTTTTCCGAGAATGCTCGACGACAGGCGGCTGACATCGGCGGCGACAGCCGCCTTGGACACCGGCGCCTCGTGCAGGGTGGCATATGTGACGGTAATGAGGGGCATGACCAAACTCCTTGTTGGCTGATTGCCCAAATCTAGGCTCCGGCTTATGATTATGAAACCTCATGATGATAGATTTCAATGATGACCAATATAAATGATACAAACCGCACGCCGCTGGATATTGATGCCGTGCGCAGCTTCATGCTGGTCGCGGAACTGCAAAGCTTCACCCGCGCGGCGCAGGCCGCCGGCGTCACGCAATCGGCTGTGAGCCTGAAGCTGAAACGGCTGGAGCAAAGACTATCCGCGCAGCTGGTCGAGCGCTCGCCGCGTTCGGTACGGCTGACCGCGCAAGGCGCAAACTTTCTTGAGCGCGCCCGCGATCTCCTGGCAGCGCATGATCGCGCGCTCAAAGGTCCGGCGCCTGAGGAAAGCCGCCTGACCATCGGCATCAGCGATCATGTCGCCGGTCCCGATCTCGCGCGCCTGATCGCGCGCGTCGCCGCGTTCGATCCTTCCCTTGTGCTCGATATCCGGATCGATTTCTCGAATGTCCTGCTCGATCGTTTCGATGCCGGAAAACTCGATGCCGTGATCGTGCGATCGGAAGGAAGCCGGCGCGGCGGCGAAAAATTGCTCGAAGACGAGTTCGGCTGGTTCGCGTCACCCGCGTTCCGGCCGATCGGCGGGCAGAAATTGCGGCTGGCCATGCTGGCGGCACCTTGCGGAGTACGCATGCAAGCGATCCGCGCCCTCAACAAAGCGAAGATCGGATGGATCGAAACCTTCACCGGCGGCGGCGTCACGGCCGTCGCGGCCGCGATCGTCGCTGGCCTTGCGGTCTCGCCGCTCGCCCGCCGGATCGCGCCGCCCGGCACGCGCGATGTCGGCGCCGCGCTTTCGCTGCCCCCGCTCGGACGTTCGAAGGTGATGCTCTATTCCAACATCGCGGACGCGCGGGCGCGCGCGGCGTTACGCACACTTGCCGCGGCATTCCGCAGCACAGCCGCGAATTGATCGGGATCAAACGGTCGGCAGCATCGCGAAGCGGTATCCGCCGCGCAGCGCCAGTTCGTCCGCGCTCCCTTCCCGCTCCTCGATCGCGTCGACGCGCGATCCCGGCGGTCCTTTGCGGCAAGTCTCGATCATGGCACGGACATCGTCCGCGTTTCCTGCAAACACCGCCTCAACTGATCCGTCGCGCCGGTTGCGCACCCAGCCGTGAAGCCCGCGGCCTTCGGCGGTGTATTCGGTCCAGACGCGATAGCCGACGCCCTGCACGCGGCCGCGGATCGTCACGTGGCGGATTGCGTTTGCGCTCAAATCAGATTTCTCCGATCTCCTTGCGCGCCGCACTGCGCCAGCCTCCGCTCATCCAGCGCTGCAAGCTGGCAATATGGTCCGGCGGCAATTCCCATTCGCGCGCGGCCGCGATCACGCCTTCCATATAGCCGGGACGGGCGCGGCCTTCATTCGACGTATGCCCAAGATAAACCAGCGCGTTGAGCCGCACCCGGTCGAACAGCACCGGCAGCATGGCGCGGCGATAGAGCCCCGCCTGCAGCCCTTCATAGGCGTTGAGACTGGACAGGTCGCGCGGCGTCAGCCGCCACATGACTCCGTAAACGTCGTGGCCGAGCTTCGGTTCGACCGAGGCGTAACCGTCGGTCATGATGATGAAGCGATAATCCTCGAGGATGGCCGGACCGACCGCTTCCGCGCCCGGACAGCGCGCCTGCATGCCCTTGCGGCTCATGTTCGAGCCATACGCGAAATGCAGCGTCATTCCGTCGTCACGCAAATTCCATGATGACCGCGTCGACCGCGAGAGAATCGCCGGGCTTGGCCTTGATGGACTTGACCGTTGCGTCGCGCTCGGCGCGCAGGACATTTTCCATCTTCATCGCCTCCACCACCGCGAGCGTCTCGCCGACCTTCACTTCCTGTCCTTCCTTGACCGAAATCGAAACCACGAGGCCCGGCATCGGACACAGAAGCAGCTTGCCGGTGTCGGCCGCCTTCTTCACCGGCATCAGCCGAGCGTAGCCTGCCTCGCTCTCGGTATAAACATAGGCCCTGACCTGCATGCCGCGGCAGGCGAGATCGAATCCATTGGCCACCGGCGTCACCTGAACGGACACCGGCACGCCGTCGACGGTCCCCGACCAGACCGGATCGCCCGGCTTCCAGTGCGATTGCAGCGTGTGCGCGTGCTGTGGCTTGGAATCCCTGCCCAGAAAGCGGACGGCGATCGCCCCGTTCGTGCGGGCGACATCGAGCGAATATTCGGTATCGTTGAGCCAGGCCGCGCGCTGGCGTTCGCGCATAACTTCGCGGCCCGACATCTGGCCGGAAATCCGCCGCTTGCGCTCGCCCTGCACGTGATCGATGGCGGCCGCCACCGATGCCAGGACATGCGCGTCCTCGCCTTCCGCCGCCTTGCCATGGAAGCCGTCCGGATATTCCTCCGCGATGAATCCGGTCGAGAGCTTGCCGGCTTGCCAGCGCGGATGCGCCATCAATGCCGCCAGAAACGGAATGTTGTGGCGGATGCCGCGAATGGCGAAAGCGTCGAGCGCGTGCGCTTGCGCCTTGATCGCCTCGGCGCGCGTCGGCGCATGCGTGACAAGCTTGGCGATCATCGGGTCGTAGAACAGCGAAATCTCGCCGCCTTCATAGACGCCGGTATCGTTGCGAACCGTAATGCCGTCTTTGCTCGCCTCCGCGGGCGGGCGATAAGTCGTGAGGCGTCCGGTCGACGGCAGAAAACCGCGATAGGGATCCTCGGCATAGACGCGGCTCTCCACCGCCCAGCCATTGAGCTTCACGTCGGCCTGCTTGATTTTCAGCGGCTCGCCGGCGGCGACGCGGATCATCTGCTCGACGAGATCGAGGCCGGTGACAAGTTCGGTCACCGGATGCTCGACCTGCAGCCGCGTATTCATTTCGAGGAAATAGAAGCTCTTGTCCTGGCCCGCGACGAATTCCACCGTCCCCGCGCTGTCGTAGCCGACGGCTTTCGAGAGCGCGACCGCCTGTTCGCCCATCTTCTTTCGCGTCGCCTCGTCGAGCAGCGGCGACGGCGCCTCCTCGGCCACCTTCTGGTTGCGGCGCTGGATCGAGCATTCGCGCTCGCCGAGATGGATGACGTTGCCGTGCTTGTCGCCCAGAACCTGGATTTCGATATGGCGCGGATCGACGATGAATTTTTCCACGAACACGCGGTCGTCGCCGAAGGAGGATTTCGCCTCTGATTTTGCCCGCGCGAAGCCTTCCGCCACCTCGGCGCGCGAATGCGCGATCCGCATGCCCTTGCCGCCGCCGCCGGCGGAGGCCTTGATCATCACCGGATAGCCGATCTCATCGGCGATTTTCGCGGCCTGTTCGGGGTCGGCGATCTCGCCGAGATAGCCGGGAACGGTCGAAACCTTGGCCGCGGCCGCGGCTTTCTTGGATTCGATCTTGTCGCCCATGGCGGCGATGGCTTTGGGATTGGGTCCGATGAAAACGATGCCGGCTTCCGCCAGCGCCTTCGGAAAGGCCTCGCGTTCGGAGAGGAAGCCATAGCCCGGATGCACCGCCTCGGCGCCGGTCGCCTTGCAGGCCGCGACGATCTTTTCGATGATCAGATAGCTTTCGGCCGCGGGCGGCGGGCCGATATGAACGGCGTCATCCGCCATCTCGACATGCAGCGCGTCGCGGTCGGCATCGGAATAGACCGCGACGGTCGCAACCCCCATGCGCCGCGCCGTCTTGATGATCCGGCAGGCAATCTCGCCGCGATTGGCGATCAAAATACGCTTGAACATGCGCCCCTAGCTCACCCGACCCCAATCCCGGCACCTTTGGCTTTGCGGCGCTGCGGCAAAAATGTCAATTCCACCCGCAGCGGGGTTCTTGGAACGGCATCCTTCCAAAGCCGTTATCCGCGCAACGACTGTTCCAATCCGGGCCGAAACTTTGAAAATCCCGTTTCTATCAAACGGGCCGGCGCACACTTATATTTGTCTGCATATTTCACTAGAAACCGATGTCCCTGCGACTGGAGAAGACAGATGGCCCTTTCCATCAACGATACCGCCCCGGATTTCGAGGCCGAGACCACGGAAGGCCGGATCAAATTCCACGACTGGCTCGGGGATTCCTGGGCCGTGCTGTTTTCACACCCGAAGGATTTCACGCCGGTTTGCACCACCGAACTCGGCTACATGGCGCGCATCAAGCCGGACTTCGACAAGCGCGGGGTCAAGATCATCGGCCTGTCGGTCGATCCGGTCGACCGGCACGCGGGCTGGGCGGCGGATATCAAGGAGACGCAGGGCTTCGCGCCCAATTTTCCGATGATCGCCGATACCGATTTCAATGTCGCGAAGCTCTACGGCATGTTGCCGGCCGCCGTGTCCGGCGACCCGACCAAGCGCACGCCGGCCGACAATCAGACCGTGCGCAATGTGTTCGTCATCGGCCCCGACAAGAAGATCAAGCTGGTGCTGGTCTATCCGATGACGACGGGCCGCAATTTCGACGAGGTGTTGCGCGTGATCGATTCACTGCAGCTCACCGCCAAGCACAAGGTGGCGACGCCCGCGCAATGGAAACAGGGCGACGACGTCATCATCGCGGGCTCGGTCTCGGACGAGGACGCCAAGAAAACCTACCCGCAGGGCTGGAAATCCCCGAAGCCCTATATCCGGATCGTGCCACAGCCGCGCTCTTGAGCGGCCGCGCGATAACGAGGACAATCGCCGGGCGCGGCATCCGCCGCGCCCTTTTTGTTTGGCGGCCAATGTCCCAGCGAGCATGACCGGACCCGATCTCGGATTCTTTCATCGTTTCATCCCGGCGCGCGACGAGACCCGCAAGCCGCTGCTGCTCCTGCACGGCACCGGCGGAGACGAAAACGATCTCATTCCGCTCGGCGAACGGCTGTCCGCGGCGGCCGCGCTGTTGTCGCCGCGCGGCAAGGTCCTGGAAAACGGAATGCCGCGATTTTTTCGGAGGGTCGCCGAGGGCGAATGGGATCTGGAGGATTTTCGCCAGCGCACCGCCGAACTCGCTCATTTCGTGGCGGAGGCGCGCGTCGCCTATCGGCTCCCTCCTCCCATCGCGCTCGGCTTTTCCAATGGCGCGAATATCGCGTGGTCGCTGATGCTGCGCGATCCCGAATTGCTGGGCGGCGCCGTCCTGATGCGCGCGATGCTGCCGTTCGATCCGCGCCCGCTGCCCGATCTCGACGGCATCCCGGTGCTGATCCTGGCCGGCGTCGACGATCCGCTGGTTCCCGCCGATCAGGCGGCTTTGCTCGCGGCCTTGCTCGGGGAAGCCGGCGCCGATGTCACCTACGAGGTCGTGCAAGGCGGCCACGGATTGACCGGGGACGATCTCTCGCTGGCCGCAAGCTGGCTTTCGAAAAATGGCTAGCGCGCCACCGCGTTGGCGATCAGAAGTCCCGATACTGCCGACACCGCCGTAACGAACATGCCCCAACCGACATCGACAGCCGCCGCCGGCCAGGTCCAGCCGCGCAGCAGCGCGAGCGACGTCAGGTCGAAGGTCGCATAGCAGAAGAATCCGAATAGCGCGCCCATGACGGCTGCGTATTGCCAGTTTCCATTCGCCGCGTTGCTGGCGAAAATGACGATGCCGGCCGGATAGACCAGATAGAACGCGATCGCCGCCGCGATATTCAGCTCGCCAAGAACTCCGCCGACCTGCGACTTGAAGAAATCCCTGGCCAGAACGCCGAGGAACAGAAAATCCAGCGGCGCCATCACGGCGAGCGTGGCGACATAGAGAATGGCAAGGCGCTGCATGGCGAAGTCCTTCTGCATGATGACTTCTGGTGAGATACGCCGCGTCCGGCCGCGAGTTTCAGCACTTTCCCGCAACAAAAAGATGTGGCAAGCGAACGGTCGTCTTGCGGGAGTCATCGATGCCCATACTCGGTCCTGAACAGCAGCCGCCCTTCGCTCATTTCATGGGCATGAACGTCACCCACGTCACGCCCGAATGCGTGCGCGGCGAATTGCTGGTGCGCGAAGAGCTCGGCAACCGCAACGGCGTCCTGCATGGCGGCGCGCTGATGGCGCTCGCCGACAATCTCGGCGGCACGGCGGCGACCGCGAATCTGAAGGACGGGCAATCGACCACCACGATCGAAAGCAAGACCAATTTCTTCGCGGCGATCCCGGTCGGCAGCGTCGCCCATGCCGAATGTTTGCCGCTGCATCGCGGCCGCACCACCATGGTATGGCAGACCAAGGTCACGCGCGCCGACGGACGGCTCGCCGCCATCGTGACGCAGACGCAATTGGTCCTGAACGCGAAATGACAATCTAACGCCGGTTGACGATCACGACCGCCGCCGCGCAGATCACCATCCCGGCAATGGCAAGCATGTCGAGGCGCTCGTTAAACAGCACGAAGGCCATCAGCGCCGTCACGGTCGGAACGAGATAGAACAGGCTCGCGACCTGCGTCGCCGAGACGCGCCGGATCAGCCAATACATCAGCCCGACCGCCGCGACCGACATCACGATGACGGTCCAGGCCAGCGCCAGCATGAATTGCGGCTGCCAGTCGACGACACGCGTTTCAAGGAAAAGCGCGCCGAGCCCGAACAAAATCGCCGCCGTGACATATTGCGCGAGGTTGCCCGCGCGCCAGTCGATCGCCGAGCAATAGCGCTTCTGGTAGAGCGAGCCGAGCGTGATGCCGAGGAGTGAAACAAAGGTCGCAATCCAGCCCGCGGTCGTCGCGCCATTCATTACATGCCGATCCTGCAGCACCAGCGCCACACCCACGAGGCCGATGCAGAGACCAAACCATTGCAGAGGCGTGACGCGCTCGCCGAGAAAACGGTTGGCGATGGTCGCGGTCAGGATCGGCTGCAAGCCCGGAATGAGCGCGGAAATTCCGGCCGGCACGCCGAGGCTGATCGCGATGAAGACACCGCCCAGATAAGTCACATGCACGAGAGAGGCTGCGACCGCGCTGTGACCCCATTCCCGCGCCGAGAGGAAACGCGGCCGGGCGATAGCAACAATCGCGAGAACCACCGCGACCACGAACAGCATCCGCAAGGCCAGAAAGGTGAGCGGCTCCGCATAGGGCAAGCCGTATTTCGCGCCAATGAAGCCGGTGCTCCACAAGAGCACGAAGGTCGCGGGCGCGAGCCGCGCCACGAGATTGTCGGGGATTTGTGACATCGGCGTTTTGGTGTAATGGCAGGTCCGGAGGGGCTGCGATCCTTGTGGGCTTGTCGCAAGCCGGATTCAAGTCAGCTCTGAGACCTTCTATCTCGAATAGAGCGACCGTGTCGCGGCTACTCTATTTGAAAACACAATTTTGTATCGAGTGAGCGAGAGCGTCTTGGAATTGGCCCGTAAGTTTGGCGGACGATAGTTCCGCCAACCCACCGACGTTTTTGAGAACCTTGTACTTCGTCAGATAGGAAATCCCCGCCAGTCTCTGGGAGAAAGCTGGCGGGGATGACCGTCGCAGATGAGACGGCCTAGTCTCGTTGCAATGGAGAGCTCGACGCTCAGCCTTTCTGTCTGCGATAGCGGATCATGTAGCTGTCCATTGAATGGTCCGCGACCTGATTCCAGAGGTACTGATCGTCACGAAATGCGACGAAGTGATCGTAGACCTGTTTGAACGTCGCGTTCTTGCCCGACAGATCCGCATACACCTCGTTCGCCGCCTTCCAGCACGCGTCCATAACGTCGGGTGTAAATTGTTTCAGGACTGCTCCGCTTCCCACCAGACGTTTCAGCGCGGGCGGGTTCAGCGCATCATACTTCGAAGACATCCATTGGTTGGTTTCAGCCGACGCGGATTGGAGGATCGTCTGATATTGCTTCGGCAATGACGCCCACCGCTCCAGATTCACATAGACGCCGACGGTCGGGCCCAATTCCCACCAACTCGGCGAATAGTAGTATTTTGCGACCTTCACAAACCCGAGCTTTTCGTCGTCAGCAGGCCCGACCCATTCTGCCGCATCGAGAGTACCCTTCTCGAGCGACGGATAGATGTCACCACCGGCGATTTGCTGCGGAACAACCCCAAGCTTTGCAAGGATGGTTCCGGCGAGTCCGCCGATTCTGAACTTCAGACCTCTCAGATCCTCCACCGAATTGATTTCTTTCCGATACCACCCGCCCATTTGAGCGTTGGTGTTTCCGGCCGGCAGATAGATGGCGTTGTAGGCTTTGTGGAATTCGTTGAGCAGATCGAGACCGCCGCCGTGGTAGAGCCACGCGTTGCGCATGCGAACATTCATGCCGAACGGCAGATCCGTTCCGAAGGCGAACGTGGGATCCTTTCCGAAATAATAGAAAGGCGACGTATGGCACGTTTCCACCGCTCCTTTCTGTACAGCGTCCAGGGCCTGCAAGCCGGGCACAAGCTCGCCAGCTGCGAATGCTTGCAGCTGAAACTTGTTGTCGCTGAGTTCACCGACACGACGGGCCAGGAATTCACATCCGCCATACAAGGTATCGAGCGATTTCGGCCAGCTTGTTGTCATGCGCCACTTTATGACAGGCGCCGATTGGGCGATCGCTGGGCTCGCAATCGCCGTGGCAGCAGCGGTCCCGGCCGCTGCCTTTAGAAATTTTCTCCGGTTGGTGTTCTTCAAAGGACTATCTCCTCGCTGTTGACTGTCGTGACGGGCCGTTTTTTGTGTTTCCGTACTTGCCACGGCTCCATGGCAGCCGGTTTTCAGTGAATGTGGCTGCCGCCATTTACGTCGAGCGTTGCTCCCGTGACGTAGGCCGAGAGTTCTGAGGCCAGAAACAGGCTGGCACCGGCCATGTCCGCTGGCTTGCCTGCGCGACGAAGCGGAATGCCCGCAACGATCTCATCAATCTGCTTTTGATTGACGTTGCCATCGAGCATTCCCGTCTCTGTCATGGACGGACAGATGACGTTCGCCCGAATACCCAGAGGCCCGAATTCCCTAGCGATCGAACGCGTCAGACTGATCACGCCGCCCTTGGACGCGGCATAGTGAGCGCCGCCCACAAGCCCGCCCCCGCGCTGCGCTGCGACCGAGGCAAAGTTGACAATCGCTCCGTGCCTGTTTTTGACGAAGACGTTCAGCACGCTCTTGCAGAGATTGAACGTGCCCTTGAGATTGATGCCGAGCACTTGGTCGTAGTCGGCTTCCTCGATCGCGAGCAGCGATTGCGCCCTGACAATGCCCGCGCTGTTAATCAGGCAGTCGATGGTTCCGAACTGCTTCACTGCTTCCGCAACGGCTGCGGCGCAGTCAGCGTAGTTTTGAATGTCGCACTTTATGCCGACAAGCATCGGCTCGCGGCCAACCTTCTCCCCGATCGATGACCGGATCGTTCCAATGGTTTCGTTGTCCATCGCGACATCGACAAGCACAAGCTTCGCGCCATGCTGGGCAAACAGCTCGGCCGTCGCGTATCCAATCCCTCGGAGAGACGCCACACCCGCAATCAAGCAGACTTTGTCAAACAGGAGCATGACCGTTTTCCCGTTCAACCGGTCGCCGAGCGACGGCCGCGCCGCTGGACATCAAGGCCTCGACTTCCGCCGGTGCGTATCCAGCCTCCTCCAAAATCGCCGACGTATCCCATCCGCGCGGTTGTGCGGGCTCGCGTGTCGGCGGGAACAAACCATTAAACCGGATCGAGGAACGAATGGCGGCCGTGCGACCTTCGGTGACGTGATCTTCGAACCGAACCAGTCCGACCGCCTCCAGATGGGGATCGCATTGAAGAGTCTCGAGCGTATGGCACGGCATTGCCGCGATATCCGCGGCCTGGAATATCGCCAGCCATTCGGTCGTCGATTTTGATGTCAACGGCGCACCGCGAACCGCGAACCATTCCGAGACATATTTTGCGCGCGCGGCGACTGTCGCAAATCGGGGATCGGAGAGAAGTGGTTCGCGACCGGTTACTTTCAGGAAAGCGCGAACCTGCGGGTCCGTGTTGATGGTGAACGAGATCCAGCCGTCGGAGGTCTGTACGGGTTTGTTGTGCGGGCTTAGCAACCTGAGATCACCGGGAGGGCCTACCGGCGGGTCAAAGCTTTTTTGTGCGAGATGCTCTTGAAGGACGAAACCAGCCATCGTCTCGAACATCGGGATTTCAATGCTGACGCCCTTTCCGGTCGCATTTCGCTCGAACACAGCGGCGAGGATCGCTCCGACCGCAATCTCTCCAACAACGTGATCGCAGATCAGCATGGGGACGTAGGCCGGCACGCCGTCACGAGCGAGCGCGAGGCCGGCCATTCCGGTCACGCCCTGCACGACACTGTCGTAAGCGGGCTGGCCCGAATACGGCCCATCGGCGCCATATCCGGAGATCAGGCAATAGATTTTATCAGGATGACGCGAGAGAACCGCATCGGCATCGAGGCCAAGGCGCTTGAGGGCCATGGGCCGCATATTGGCGACGATGACGTCACTTTCGCCAATCAGCCGCTCCACAATTCCGAGCGCTTCGGACTTCTTCAGATCGAGACAGATGTTTTGTTTGCCGCGGTTGAGATGAAGATACGCGCCGGAGTGCTGGCCCGTAGGCGAGAGGCCTCCCAGCCCCCTCATCAAATCACCCTCGGGACTTTCCACTTTGATGACGTGCGCGCCGTACTGCGCCAGCCGCCAAGTCGCGACAGGCCCCACGACGACGCTCGTGAAATCCAGCACGCGCACGTCTTTCAACGGGGCGAAGGTCATTGGACGGTCGCCTCCATCTCAACAGCGACGCTGCCGAGTTCGTTGAACGCTCGGAGACGCCACGCACTTCCGTCACGATTTGCGGCAAGCGTCATTGGCCGACGGCAGAACAGCGGCGCAACGTGCTTCGTCTTGATCCGAATAGGGATTTGGCCAAGCTCAGTGCGCAGAAACTCCGTGAGCAACAACCCTGTCAGGCCACCGTTGACTACCAGATCAGGGAAGCCCTCGACCTCCCGAGCGTAATTCCTGTCGATGTGGATCTTGTGCGAGTTGAAGCCGAGCGCGGAATACTGAAAAAGCAACGTCTCGTCAGGAACGAGTGTTTTTCTGTTCCGGTCGTCTACAACGCGCTTGATATCGTCGCGCTCAACGTTGGCGGGCCCGCTGAGCAAGAGATATGTTTGCGATTCAATGATCGCGGATGTTGGCTTCTTCAGGCAGCGCAGTTCGTGACGAAATCTGACGACAGCGACAGGTCCGGAGTTACCGTTTTTCTTCTCTACACTTTCCAAGGCGCTTGTGCGTTCGACCGTCGAGCCGATCTCTATGTCGCCGGAATACTCGATAGCCCGTCCGCCGAGCACGAGGCGCGGCAGCTTCAGGTCGGGCATCGGGATGCCCAATCCCGGGAAACCGTCTTCTCGTAGTTCTGATCTGCGAGTTTCGCCTGTGAGAAGTGTGAAGTGCCATCCGCGGGGAAGCGGTGATCCTTCGGACATCCCGTTCGGGTCCAAATCCAACATCGCCGCCACGCGCCGCACCGTTGCGAGACAACAGACCTCCCTGCGGTGAAGCCGACTATTCGTGAGCTGAGCAGACATCCCGCCTCGCGCCGCCCTTGAGACATCTGGGGCGCGATTTTGTATCATATATGATTTTATATCTTCAAGTATGAAATACTGAATGCTATATTCAGAGATATATGCTCATAAAATCTATATTCGCACTGCACAATTCATTTATAAAACTAGGAGCGCTCGATGGAGGGCCGGTTGAGGGACAAGGTCGTCGTCATCACGGGCGGGGCAGGTGGAATTGGCTCAGCGGCCTGCAGGATTTTCTGCGAAGCCGGCGCACGCGTTGCCATGGTCGATCAGAACGATGCGGCCATACAGGAAGCAATCACCGAGACGCGGAAGCATGTGCCCGACGCCGATCTCAAAAGTTTCGCCGCTGATCTGGGGATCGAGGCCGAAGCAGACCGTGTCGTGGGTGAAATCAATGCAGCCTTCGGAACAATCGATGGCCTGGTGAACAACGCGGGCATCAGACGGTACGAGGCATTAGCGGACGCGCCATGGCAGACCTGGGACGCGATCACTCGAATCAATCTTCTCAGTTTCGTGTCGATGTCCCGCGCAGTGCTTCCGATCATGAGAAAAAAGCGGCGCGGAAGCATCGTCAATGTGTCTTCGACTTACGCGCTCTACGGTCGAAAAGGAATGGGCGCCTACGACGCGACGAAAGCTGCAGTGCTGTCGTTCACCCGGACATTGGCATACGAAGAGGCCGAGCATGGCATCCGCGTCAACGCGATCTGCCCTGGCTTCACGCGCACGCCGTTCCATATCAAGCGGCTGGGTCAGAAGGCCGTGGATGATCTCGTGCCGCCCTGCGCTTTGAGACGCTGGGCCGCCCCATCGGAGCTTGCATACCCGCTGCTGTGGCTTGTTTCGGATGAAGCTTCATATGTGACCTCAGCCACCTTCATGATCGATGGCGGTTTGCCCGCCTGATAGAGACGCAGCCAGACCACGAAAGGGATGCCCCATGAAATTCAAATTCCACCACATGAATCTATGCTCCGAGAACGTCCAGCGGCTGTCGGAATTCTACCGCTCTGTGTTCGAGCTCGGCTCCCTCGACTATGCGAGGGTGAACACCGACGATGGCTATGGTGGAGCGGTCGATTTCCTGACCGACGGGGCAATCGAGTTTCACCTTGCACGGCGAGACGTGGATCTCGCGTTCCGCATGAAACACGCCATCAACCCTCTCGACCGCGGCCACTATTGTTTCAGAACAGACGACATCGAGGCTTTCAAGCGCCGGTTGGAAGACAAGAAAATCCCCTATTCCGATTACGGCACATGGGCCATGGCCGGCTGGTATCAAATCTTCTTCCATGATCCCGACGGCAACATCATCGAGGTCCATCAGACCGGAAAATAGCGGACGTCAACCGATCATTGCGCTAGGATATCGGCATGAACGCAGATTTGAGAATCGCAAAAAGGTCCGGCGATCCGGATACGATAACCTACTCGGCGCCTGCGCTTGAGAAAGGGCTCGATATTCTCGAGTTGCTTTGCCGGAGTGAAACGCCGCTTTCGCAAAAGGACATCGCCGGCAATCTCGGGCGCAGCGTCAGCGAAATTTACCGGATGGTCACGTGCCTTGTCGAGCGCGGCTATCTCGCCAACGTTGACGAGAAATATCACGTTACAACGAAGCTTTTCGAACTGGCGCACGTTAATACGCCTACGCATCGGTTGCTGTATGAAGCAACGCATCTCATGCAGAAGCTATCCGGCGAACTCGATCAGTCCTGCCATTTGACGGTTTACAATCAGGGCCGACAGGTCGTCGTTTCGAAGGTCGATGCTCCCAGCGGCATGGGATTCAGCATTCGGGTCGGCGCCGAGCTTGATGTCCTCATTTCGGCGTCCGGCCGCGTGTTGCTGGCGTTCCAGGACAAGGAAACGCGCGGCATGCGTGTTGCGGAGTCGATGCGCCGGCGGCCGGACCACGCAGATCCTCAGATCGATACTATCCTGGATGCGGTTCGGGCGCGCGGCTTCGAGTCAATTCACAGTGTACAGGTGCGAGGTCTGTATGCGGTGAGTTTCCCCATTCTGGACTCTCAGGGCCGTGCGATCGCTGCCTTAACGGTGCCCTATGCAGAACGCATCGACCAGGTTCACCGCAAATCCATTGCCACCGTCGAAGAGTTGCTAGGCGTCACGGCCCGGGATTTGTCTGCGCGCATGGGTGCGCCAGCTGCCGACCAAAATGGCTTCACCAGATAACATGACCATCTCTGAAATTTCCGCGCTACCTCGGTGCGACCCAGGACCGATCGAACTGCTCAACTGAAAAAGAAAGCGCGTTGTTTTGGCGCGCCGGAAGGGATTCAAACCCCTGCCCCCCGGATTCGAAGTCTGAGGGTCAAGAGGTGCTGATAGGCGGAAACGGCATCCGCCATGTACCGATGAATGCTCTAGCGAATTTGGATTAGGATTGCCGTACGCGCATCTTTACCTGCAAATCCATCATCGTACTCAACCACTCGATTGGTTTTCATATTATCACGTCGAGTGCGATATTGATCGAAGAGCGGAGCGAATGTGATGGATGTCAAAGCGGCAGTGGCGGTCGCGGCGGGAAAGCCGCTCGAAATCACGACCGTCCAGCTCGATGGCCCGAAAGCCGGCGAAGTGCTGGTCGAGATCAAGGCGACCGGCATCTGTCACACCGATGAGTTCACGCTCTCGGGCGCCGATCCGGAAGGATTGTTTCCCGCCATTCTCGGACACGAAGGCGCAGGGATTGTTGTCGACATCGGACCCGGCGTGACATCGGTCAGGAAAGGCGACCACGTCATCCCGCTTTACACGCCGGAATGCCGGCAATGCCCGTCCTGTCTTTCGCGCAAGACCAACCTCTGCACCGCCATCCGCGCGACGCAGGGTCAGGGCGTAATGCCCGACGGCACATCGCGCTTCTCTCTCGGCGGCAAGAAGCTGCATCATTATATGGGCACGTCGACCTTTGCGAATTTCACCGTGCTGCCGGAAATCGCGGTGGCGAAAATCCGCGAGGACGCGCCGTTCGACAAGGTCTGTTATGTCGGCTGCGGCGTGACCACCGGCATCGGCGCGGTGCTCAACACCGCGAAGGTGCAGCCGGGCGCCAAGGCGATCGTGTTCGGCCTCGGCGGCATCGGCTTGAACGTCATCCAGGGCCTGCGGCTCGCCGGCGCCGACATGATCATCGGCGTCGATCTCAACAACGACAAGAAAAAATGGGGCGAGCGTTTTGGCATGACGCACTTTGTGAACCCAAAAGAGATCGGCAAGGATCTCGTCCCTTATCTCGTCGACATGACGAAATCCGGCGCCGACCAGATCGGCGGCGCCGACTACACCTTCGACTGCACCGGCAATGTCACGGTGATGCGCCAGGCTCTGGAAGCCTGCCATCGCGGCTGGGGCGAAAGCATCATCATCGGCGTCGCCGGCGCTGGCCAGGAAATCACGACGCGGCCGTTTCAGCTGGTCACAGGCCGCGTCTGGAAAGGCACCGCCTTCGGCGGCGCGAGAGGCCGCACCGATGTGCCGAAAATCGTCGACTGGTACATGCAGGGCAAGATCGAGATCGACCCGATGATCACCCATGTGATGCCGCTCTCCGACATCAACAAGGGCTTCGACCTGATGCATGAAGGCAAGTCGATCCGGTCGGTCGTCACGTTCTAGGTTCGCGCGGTCCGGCAGGCCGCAAATTCGCCGTGAGCGCGACGATGCGGCCCTGACCGTCGCGCTGCGGATGCAGCGTCACGTCGACCGGCACGCGCGCGCCATCGGCTCGGATCATTTCGGCATCGAGAATATCGGACGGTCCGTAGTTCAGAACGCCGCTAGCCATCGCCCGCCGGAACCCTGCCCAGTGACCGGCGCGCTCTTCCTCGGGAATGAAGAAATCCATCGCCCGGCCGATCGCATGGCTGGCCGGATAGCCAAGGAGCTGCGCCGCCTGCGCATTCCAGGCGATGACGATGCCCTCGCGATCGACGGTCACAGCGGCTTTCATCGAGAAAAGTTGATTGACTCAACGGATTGAAAGGAACGAATTATACTTTAGCATATTATCGATGCGAATCTGCGGCGACCGCGAAGCGGCCGGCGATGGAGACGGCGCATGGATCATTACTTCAGCGTCGCGGTTTACGAGAGCCTCTGGCGCGCGTTTTTCGCTCTCATGATCAGCGTCATTCTGATCGCGTGCTTCAGCAATAGCCTGTCTTCGGCGCTCTGGATCGGCGCGCATATTGCGCTGCTGTTCGCCGTGTTGATGATCCGAAATGCCTTTCAGCTGGCGCAAATGCAGGCCGAGTTGAATAACAGCGATGTCAGTCCCGAACGCTGGACGCAAGGACGCCCGGCCGCGCTGATGCTGCAATTCGCCAAGGGCGGCTCCGCCATCGCCATCGGTCTTTACAGCGCCGCGCTGGTAACCTGAGCGGCCGCTCACGGACCGAACACGACGCCATGCGTCTGCGCGCGCAGGCGCGGGTCATGCGATTTCACCAGCACCGGCCGGCCCTCCAGGATTTCAAGGCAGCGCGCAAGCGTTTCCTCTTCCAGCCGCGCCATCGCCTCCTGCGTATAGAAGGTCAGGTGCGGGGACAGGATCACGTTGTCCATCGCAAACAGCGCGCTCATCGGATGACTTGAATGCACGAGCGGCTCCTGGCTGAACACGTCGAGGCCCGCGCCGCCGATGCGCTTTTCCCGCAGCGCCGCGACGAGGGCCGCCTCGTCCACCAGCGCGCCGCGCGCCGAATTGATGAGAAGCGCCGAAGGTTTCATGGCAGCGAGTTCGCGCGCGCCGATGAGATGGCGCGTCTGCGCGCTCAGGGCGGCATGGATCGACACCACATCGCAGACCTTCAGCATGGCGATCAGATCGTC
>CAMDXM010000032.1 GCA_945878025.1 Pseudorhodoplanes sinuspersici
GCGTAGCCAATGGCCGGATTGCGCGCGAGACCGGATTCGAGAATGTCTGGATTCAGCCCGCGGCGGGCGACGACGGCATTGCGATCGGCTGCGCGCTTTACGGCCAGATCGCGATCCGCAAACAGCCCCGCTCCTTCGTCATGAACCACGCCTATGTCGGTAAGCGCTATAACGATCAGGACATCGCCGACGCCACGCAGGCGTTTCTGGTGCGCATTCAGACGTCGGCAACCAGAAGCGACGACATCTGCCGCGACACGGCAAAGTTATTATCCGAGCAGCGCGTGATCGGCTGGTTTCAGGACCGTTCCGAATTTGGTCCCCGCGCGCTCGGCAATCGCAGCATCCTGGCCGACCCGCGCAAGCCGGAGATGAAGGACATCCTGAACAAGCGCGTCAAGCACCGCCAGGCGTTCCGGCCGTTCGCGCCGATCGTTCTCTACGAACGGGCGAAGGAGATATTCGAAGGCGAGGAAGATTCTCCCTTCATGCTGATCGCCAAGCGCGTGCGTCCGGAATGGAAAGACAAAATCCCCGCGATCGTGCATGTCGACGGCACCGCGCGCGTGCAAACCGTGCGCGAAGAAAACAATCCGGTTTTGTACCGGCTGCTCAAGGAATTTGAAGCGCTGACCGGCGTACCCGTGCTGCTCAACACCTCGTTCAACATCAAGGGCGAGCCGATCGTCGAGACGCCCCGCGATGCGGTCGCTTGTTTTCTCAACACGGGCATCGATCATTTGATCCTGCACGACACGCTGATGTCGAAAACCGCGCTGCACAGATTCGTGGCTCCGGCCGTTCAGATCTATTCCGATATCGCCTCGCTGGTGCGCGCGACCGTAAAGCCGGCGTGAGCGTCTGACGACGCGGCGCGCTATGGATGCTTCGGGCGACAGGAAACCCTTAAACCACCGAGTTCCGAGGTCTCCAGATTCAGCGTCCAGCCGTAGGCGTCGAGCACGTCCTGCACGATCGCCAAACCGAGTCCGGCGCCTTCGCCGCGTTCGTCGAGACGAACACCGCGCGCCAAGGCCGCGGGCCGCAAGTCGCGCGCGATCCCCGGCCCATCGTCTTCGATGCGGATGGTCAAGCCGGGCGGCAACGTCTCGACGACGATCCTGACCCGCGATTTCGCGTGACGCGTCGCGTTCTCGAGGAGATTGCCCAGCACCTCCGCAAGATCGGTCCGATCGAAGGGCGCAACGGCATCGTCGGCAACGACGGTCTCGTAACTCAAACGGGCGCCGCTATCCGTTCGCGACAAAGTGGCGATCAGCGAGCGTAAAAGGGGCGCAATGGGCGTCGTGACGTCCTTGCCCTGCCTCGCGCCGATGCGCAGACGCGCGCGGGCCAATTCGCGATCCACATGGCGGCGCATCGCGTCGATCGCCGATTCGATTTCATTCGCAATCGCAACCTCGCCTTTTTGACGCAGCCGGTTCCCATCCACGGACAATGCGGCGAGCGGCGTCTTCAATCCATGCGCAAGATCGGCGGCCCGATTGCGTGAGCGCATGATGTCCTGCTCGCGCGCGTCGAGCAGCGCGTTAACTTCGTCAACCAGCGGGCGCACTTCATCGGGAACGAGCGCAGTGAGATGCCGGTCCCGCCCGGAGCGAATCTCTGCGACGCCCCGGCGCAAGGCGTCGAGCGGCCGCAATCCGAGACCGACCTGAATTGCAGTCGCCAAAGCCAGCACAAGGCCCAGCAATCCGAGCGCGGGAACGAGGTCGGCGACGAAAGCGCTGCGCGCGGCGGCCACGCGTGCGAGATCAATCGCAACGGCTGCGCGCAACTGCACCGACTTGTCTGCGATATTCAAAGTGATCCGCCGTTCGGCGACCAGGACGCGAGCCCCCGCTGGCCCCGAAAGCTCATGATAATGCGTCTCCGCCGGAGCGGGCTCGTCGGGCGGCAGCGGCAGAGCCGTGTCCCACAGCGAACGAGATCGCAGCATTTGAGCGCGATCGTCGCCGATCTGCCAATAGAGCCCGGACAATGGATCGGAAAAACGCGGATCGGCCGGCGGCCGGGTCACGACGATCTTGCCCTCGGGATCGGTGTCGATGCCAGCCAGCAGCTGCTTGAGATGGACATCGAGATCGTCGGCGACCGTGCGCGCGACATGGCGCTCGAACAGGAGCGTCAGCGCGATGCCCGCGATCACAAGCGCGATCGCGATCGCGACAGCCCCGCCGGCAATGAGCCGCAGCCGCAACGAATTGCGCGTCATGGAGCGCGTTCCGGAACCAGATAGCCAAATCCGCGCCGGGTCTCGATCGCGCCTGCGCCGAGTTTCTTGCGCACGCGGCCGATCAGCACTTCGATGGCGTTGGAATCGTGCGCGTCGTCCTGGCCGTAGACGTTTTCACTCAGCTCCTGCTGCGTTACGACCCGGCCGCGGTGCAGGAACAGATAGGCGGCGAGCCGGTATTCGAGCGGAGACAACGTCACCGGAATGCCGCCGACGCAGATCTTCATCTGCCGCTCGTCGAGCGTGATGTCGCCCACGCTGACGACCGATGAGGCATGTCCTGCCGAGCGGCGGACGATGGAGCGCAGCCGGGCGAGCAATTCCTCGATGCGAAACGGCTTCGGCAGATAATCGTCGGCGCCGGCATCGATGCCATCGACCCGCTCAGCCCAGCTCCCGCGCGCCGTCAGGATCAGCACGGGCATGACGCGGCCGTTCTGACGCCAACGCTTGAGCACCGCGAGCCCATCCATTCCCGGAAGTCCAAGATCGAGAATGACAGCGGCATAATCCTCGGTGTCGCCGCGGAACCAGGCTTCCTCGCCGTCGCGCACGACCTCGACCACATAGCCGGCCGCGATCAGCGCCCGTTCGAGATCCGCCGCGATCCGCCGATCGTCCTCGACTACCAGCACGCGCATTATTTCTCCTTGATGCGCTCGACGGTTCCGCTTTGCGCGTCGACATAGACCTCGAACAGACGGCCCTTGCTGCCGGCAACGCGAAATTCATAGAACCAGCGGCCCCGCTTCCGCTCGATTTCGACGCCGACGATTTCGCCCGGAAGCGTGCCGCGGATCGCGTTGATGATGTCGGCCAGCGCCTTGATTTCGCCGCGCTCGACCGCCTGCCGCACCGCGTCCTGGTCGTGCTTGCCGTCATCCGCATGCACGCCCGCCGCTGGACCGATGAGCGCAAACAGCAATGCCATTATCCCGAAGGCGCGAGCGCGCATGACGTCATGATCCTTGTTCCGGCGATCCGCGATATGGCGGTATTCATCATCTCAAATCCGACCTGACAGAACGCTGACATCGGCCATCAGGCGGCTGTCACGCGTCTTCGGGCAAATTCCCCCGCGTCACCGCCGATTGAGCGGAACGAAGCAAACCCAGGAGTTCATACAATGCGCAAAACCATCATTCTCGGCTCCATTCTCGCTTTGGCCGGATTTTCCTCCATCGCCCTTGCCAGCGACCGGTCGAAGCTGAACGACCAGGACGCGACCCGCGTCCAGCGCCAAGTGTCCGATGACGGCCGCAGCGAGCAGCGTGACCGGAACGAACGCAAGGACCGCTCGCGCGAGCGTCACGATGAATCGAGCGAGCAGCACGAGTCACGCGACACGCATAACGAAACCGACGGCCGGCGCGATCGCCGCTAACGATGCCGAACGAGTTCTGTGCCCTGCCGGTGTGGCGGGGCACAGCACAGCTCCCTTCCCTCACAATCTGCAATAAGCCGCTGACAACTCACTGACATAGATCAACAGGCGGCCGTCAGCGCCAATCCGGCAATCTCTCAGTTATCGCCCGCCGCATGGTGCGGCAGGCGCAAACAGGAAATCAGTGATGAAAAAAATCATCCTTTTGACGGCCGTCGCCGCCCTCTGCGGCGTCGCCGCGAGCGCCGAGGCCGGAAGCCTCGGACGCCCATGCACATCCGCACCCGAGAGCCAATGGCTTCCGATGCAGGCGCTGCAGGCCAAGGTCGAGGCGCTCGGCTACAAGGTGCAGAAGACGAAGCTGAAGGCGGCTTGCGGCGAACTCTATACGATCGACAAGAACGGCGATCAGGTCGAGTTGTTCGTCGACCCGACCAGCGGCGAAATCGTCGGCAAGCTCTGACGGTGAAATCGATGACCATCGTGGACAACACGATCGAAGCCGGCGGCGTGACGCCGCCGGCAACGGTCAAGGTCTGGGACGTGTTCGTGCGGACCTTTCACTGGTCGCTGGCCACGCTATTCATCGTGGCCTATGCGACCGGCGACGAGATTGAGCGGGTGCATATTACCGCCGGCTACACGATCGCGGGTCTGCTCGCGCTGCGCATTGTATGGGGTTTTGTCGGGCCTCGGCATGCGCGGTTCAGCAGCTTCGTGCGGTCGCCGCGCGCGGTGCTAGCCTATCTGCGCGACGTCGTTCTCTTGAGGGCGCCGCGCTATCTCGGACACAACCCCGCCGGCGGAGCAATGATCGTCGCGTTGCTGGCGATGCTTATCGGCACCTCCGCCACCGGCTATATGATGACGACCGGCGCATTCTGGGGAGCGGAATGGGTCGAGGATGTGCACGAGATTCTGGCCAATTCGACGCTGGCGCTCGTGATCTTCCATGTGATCGGTGTTCTCATCGCCAGCTTCGAGCATCGCGAGAATCTCGTCAAGGCGATGATCACGGGACGTAAGCGCGCGCTATGATGCAAAGGCAAGGTGATAACTCTATCCGGACGATAGAGTTTCACCAGGCACCCGCGCTTACGTGACGACGAGACAAAATTGCAATTTTTTTGTTTCTGTCCGAAGCTCTCAAGGCGAAAAGAGATGCTCATGATGCGACATCTGTCAGGTTTTCTTTTATTGACCGGCATTCTGTTGGCAATGACGCAGTCCGCGAAGGCTATTCGAGAGGACGAATGCGAGCAGCAGCGGGCGCTTTATCCGAAAGCCTGGAACGATGTCGCGAAAGACAAGGCATTGTTCAAATGCCAGTCGCGTTATTCAGGACCGTTGCTGATCAGACTCGGAGTAGCCGACGGCCAGGGCCGTGCCGTGATGAGCCTTGTCCCGCTTGAACCGGGCCGCGATCAGACGCAGAGCGCCGATCCCGAGCGCCCGATCCACCGCATGTGGCTCGACGCGGATCAAGTGCGGCGATTGAAAGAAGGCCAGTATTTCGGCACGGTGGTCCGCACCGAAAAATCATGCTGGATTCGCGGCGATCTGAGCGGCGATCCTATCTTTCTCATGGACAATTCCAATCCGAAGTCGGACAGCCCCGATGCCAGCGCCTTCTACAACAAGGCGCCGCGGATCAGTTCATTCAAGGGCGACGCGTATTTTTGCGAGGCCATCAAGTAACGCGTTTTCGCGCGGCAAAGCTTCGCTCGCGTGCGTGCCAGTGAAAGCGGCGCGACGTCCGGTCACGGCTTGAAGCCGGTCCCGCCGCATCGCTGGCATTTCACTTTCTTGTCGCCCACTTTGAGCAGACCCTTGCCTTCGCAATTCTTGCACTTCACTTTTTCTTTGCCGGTCTTTTTCTGCATGGATTCTCCAGTTCAGAGATGATGGGCTTGTAGCACCTTTCCGCCACCAGGCGGCGCCCTATTCCATGGACGTTGCGCGCGCAGCGATGATTGCCTCACCCGAACACGCGCGCGCTGAATTCGCGCAGCATCGGCACGCGCCAGGGCGAGGCGGCGAGCCTCTTGCTTGGGTCGTCGAGTCCCTGCTGCCATCGCGCGATCAGCCCGGCGCGGCCTGAATCCGCCGCTCCTATTCCAGAACTCACCTGACAAATCGCTGACATGGGCCGACAGGCGGCCGTCAGCCATGATCGGGCATTTTTCCCGCTCATACCGGCCGAAGGATCGGCCGGTATGGAACCCAGGGAGGATTATCCATGCGCAATACCATCATTCTCGGCACGCTTCTCGCGTTGTTCGGCCTTGTCGCGGTTGCGCAAGCCAGCGATCACTCGGGATCGCGCGACCAGGACCGGCTCCGCGTGAGCCGCGACGTATCGAACGACGGCCGCGGCGACCGGCACGACCGCTATGAGCGGAAGCACCGCTCGCGCGATCGTCATGACGAATCCCGCGAGCATCGCGGCGAGTCGCGCGAAGGCCATGCCGAATCCACGGAACGTTCGAATCGTCGCTGATCCCGCGTCATGTCCGCGGCCTTGCGCACACAGTCAAGGGACAGATTGCGATTGGAGGCGGCGGTCATGCTGTCGGCTCCAATGCTTTTCCGGCGCCGTCTGCGACAGCCGCCGACAGATCGGTTTGATCTGAATCAAGGGGCAACAAATGTATTCGATTCATAATTTAACAGCGTTACGTCCAAAGACACGCAAGGTCATTTGGAAGCGGTGCGCAGCCTGCATGTCGCATACTGCGCAGTCTGCGAATTGCATACCATGACCAAATCGGATCCTCGATATCATCGCGTGCTGGTGTGGGATTTTCCCACGCGGGTTTTCCATTGGCTGCTGGTTGCAGCGACCAGTGTCGCATTTATAACGGGTTCTATTTTGCCGCAATGGTGGCTCGGCGTTCATCGCGGGGCTGGCTACGTGATTGTCGGCCTGCTCGTTTTTCGTTTCGTTTGGGCTGCATTCGGCTCGGAGTTCAGCCGCCTCACCAACTTTGTCTATTCGCCATCGGAAACGCTCGACCATCTGCGCGGCATATTGCTGCTCAGCCCGCGCCACTATCTCGGGCACAATCCGGCCGGCGCGGCAATGATTTTCGCACTCGCCTTCGTGCTTTGCGGGCTTGTCGTCACGGGCTTGTTGACTGAGGCAGGCGAAGAGAAGATCGGACCGCTCGCCGGTATTACAAGCTACGCTGTCGGTCATACCGCGAAGACCATCCACGCCATACTGGTCGGGATTCTCGCCGTCATGATCGCGGCGCATGTTGCCGGCGTCATCGCCGAGTCCCTGCTGACCCGCGAAAATCTCGTCGCCTCGATGATAACCGGGCGCAAGGCGCTACCAGAGAGAGCGCATCTGCCGGCGCCGCGCCCTCCGCGCTGGCGCGCAGCGTCGGCAAGCTGCGTGGTTGTGATCGGCGTGGGCGCGCTCACGCTCGCGCTGCTCGGACGCTTGCCGCCCAAAGGTGTTCCGGCGGCCGCCGTCAATGCCGCCTATGCGCGCGAATGCGGCGCCTGCCATTCGGCGTTTCATCCGAGCCTTCTGCCGGCCGCCTCATGGCAGAAGATGCTGGGTACGCTCGACCAGCATTTCGGCGAGGACGCAAGCCTGCCGGCGCCGGTGCTTGCCGAGATCGCAGAATTCCTCGCCACCCATGCCGCTGAAGCCTGGGACACCGAGATCGGCATCCGCTTCCGCACGGTGACTGCAAACGGCCCGCCGCAAATCACCGCAACGCCGGCGTGGCTGCGCAAGCATGCGCCGTTGCCCGAGGCGTGGTTCGCCCGAAAATCGGTCGGCAGCAAAAGCAATTGCAGCGCGTGCCACCGCGACGCAGCGAGCGGCCGCTTCGACGATTCGAAAATTTTCGTTCCAAAGGAGTGAACATGAGAAAGCCCCTGACGATCCTGATTGCTCTTGCCACGACGATGTTCGCCGGAGCGACGCTGGCCGATCCGGCGCGCGACGCGATCCTCGCCAAATTCGCCGCCGAGGCAAAAGCCGCCGATCCCGGCTTCACGGGATTTTCGGCGGCGCGCGGCGGTGCGTTTTTTCGCGCCAGCCAGACCGGCGGCTCTGCGGAAACGCCGTCCTGCACGTCATGCCATGGCGCGGCCCCGCAGGACGCCGGAAAAACCCGCGCCAACAAGGCGATCGCGCCGATGGCCGTGTCCAAGACGCCGGACCGCTTCACCGATTCCGACAAGGTGGCGCAGTGGTTCGATCGCAATTGCAAGGGCGTGGCGGGGCGCGTCTGCACGCCACTCGAAAAGGGCGATTTCATCACTTTCATGGCCGGCCAATAGCCGCCGCCGGCGCGAACGAGGAGACGAACATGCATAAAGCTCCGCTTGCGGCCGCGATTTTCGTCACGGTCGCGTTCACGTCCGCCGGCGCGGAAGACAGCTTTCCGCCGGTCGGCAACGCAACGGTCAAGACCGAGTGCAGCGCCTGCCACATGCTCTACCAGCCGCAGATGCTGCCGAAACGTTCATGGCAGGCGGTCGTCGAGGGGCTCGCAAAGCATTTCGGTGAAGACGCAAGCCTGCCGCCGGCCAAGACGACCGAGGTGCTGGACTATCTCGTCGCCAACGCGGCGGATGCGGGCCGCTCTGGCAGTAAATTCTTGAGGGACCTGCCGGCCGCGGCGACCCCGATGCGCATCACCGAGACACCGTATTGGCTGCGCAAGCATCGCGAGCTCCGGCCCGAAATCTGGAAACGCACGTCGGTCGGCGCGAAGGGCAACTGCCAAACCTGTCACCAGGGCGCAGCCACCGGTGATTTCGACGAGGACCGCGTCCGCATCCCGAAATAGGCGGCGCGCTCCTCGTCGTTGAGGCGAGAGGCACCAAAATGTTTGTTCTCGATATTCGCCATCGATCGCACAAACTCCTTGTGCGCTGATTCCGGCCAGGTGGAGATGCGCTCCAATATGATTTCAAGTCCATGTTTTGTCATCGACGCACGGCAGCAAAGCGCCCGCTGTCTTGCACCCTCACTCCGAATAGACCCATCCGCCAGATGTCTTCGCCCCTCACCCAAACACGCGCACGCCGAGTTCACGCGGCATAGGCGCGAGCCAGGGCGAGGCGGCGAGCATCTTGCGTGCGTCGGCGAGCCCTTGCTGCCAGCGCGCGTTCATCCCGGCGCGGCCAAATTGATAATCCTTCGATGCGCCGTGCGGCTCGCGCGGACGCCAGATAAGCTGCACGATATCCATCTCGGTGACGCAGCCATGCTCGTAGAGCCGCCTTGCCTCCGGCATCGCGGCAATCTCCGGCGGCAGCAATTTATGCAATTCATTGATGGCGTGGCGCACGTCGTGTTTGTAGCGAAACGCTTCCGTTGAGGCCATCGTGCGGCTGGCATAGCGGATATCCTTGTCGCGTTCGTTCACTTCGTCGATGTTGCGCGGCAGGCGGCCCTGCGCCTCGAACACGTCGACCTGAAAAGTGAGCCGGCTTCTGCGCGGCGAGTAATCCAGCACATATTGCAGCGGCGTGTTGGAAAAGAGCCCGCCGTCCCAATAATATTCGCCGTCGATCTCGACCGGCGGAAAACCCGGCGGCAGCGCGCCCGACGCCATCACATGCTCAGGGCGGATAACGATTGTCTCGCTGTCGAAATAGGCGAAATGGCCGGTGCGCACATTGACCGCGCCGACGCTGAGCCGAACATCTTTCTCCATGTTGATGCGATCGAAATCGACCAGCCGCGTCAGCGTGTCTTTCAGCGCGGCGGTATCGTAATAGCTGATCGCCTTGTGCGGCAGAAACCATTCGTGCGCTTTGCGCGGTGCGAAGAAGCCGGGCTGGCCGAACATCAAGGCCGTCCATCCGCTCGCCTGTTGCTGCCACGCCGCGAACGGCCCGTCCGGCATGGACGGCCACGCACTCGAAGAGCCGGTGATCCCCTCCCAGAATTCGCGCAGCCGCGCCACGCGATGCTCTGGCGCATTGCCGGCGATGATCGCGGCATTGATCGCACCGATCGAAATCCCCGCCACCCAATCGGGCACATATTCGGACGCAGCGAGCGTTTCGTAGACGCCGGCCTGATAGCTACCGAGCGCGCCGCCGCCCTGCAGGACGAGGCCGACTTTCTTGTCATAGGAGGCTGGGCGCGCGGGCGGCGTGGCATCGGTCATCGGGGACGTCTCCAAGGCTTCGCTCCTTCATATCAGAACGAACGGCCGCGATGGAACCAAACCCACGTTCCGCGCGTTCTTGCGGCGCATTAATGCGGGATGCGGAAGCGATTTTCTTTCGCACAATAACAATCCCCCCAAGGGACATA
This sequence comes from Pseudorhodoplanes sinuspersici, assembly GCA_945878025.1. Taxonomy (GTDB): domain Bacteria; phylum Pseudomonadota; class Alphaproteobacteria; order Rhizobiales; family Xanthobacteraceae; genus Pseudorhodoplanes; species Pseudorhodoplanes sinuspersici_B. Next base: position 9,937 of record CAMDXM010000032.1, read on the forward strand.
ACGAATGAAAATGCTCTATCGGCTGCTGATGGCCGGCGCCTTTTTGTCCGGGGTCGGATCGCCGCCGGCTGCGCAATCGCTGCAAGCTGGCACCCCCGGCACGACGGCCAGCGATACACCGAAAGATCAATCCATGATCCGGCTCGCGCAGGCGCCAGCGCCAGCGGAGCCTGAAAAAAAGCCGGAAGGCGTGCCTGCGAAACCGCCCGCCGCCGCCCCGAAACCCCCGGCCGCCGCTCCCGCGCCGCCGCCGCAACGACAAGCGCCGCCGCCACCGGCTGCAAGACCGCCTGCGCCACCACCGCCCGAACGCGCCGCGCCGCCTCCGCCGCAGGCCACGCCGCCAAGTCAACGCGCGCCGCAAGCCGTTCCGCAGCAAGCGCCACAGAGCGCGCCGCGATCCGCGCCGCCGGATTCCCGTCGCATGGCTCCGCCGCCAACCCGCGACCGGCCACCGGTTGATTCCGGCCGTCCGATCCGGCCTGCGCCGATTCCTCCCGCTTCACAAACTGCGCCACAGGTTGCGCCGCCGGCCGTGCAAAGTCCGCCATCCGGGCCAGTCCGCGATGTCACGCCACCGCCTGCTTCAAGTGGCGTTCCCTCTGTTGCGCCACCCGCGCAGACCGCGCCGCAAACTGCACCGCCCGCTGTGCAGGGACAGCCGCCGCTCGTTCCCGGCCGCCCGGTTGCGCCGCCTTCCGCGCAAACGCCACCGGCGCAAACAACGCCCTCGCCGCCGGCCACTTCTGGTCCGGCCGCGCCACCTGCGACCGGCGGCGCGCCATCGTCAGCCGGCGTTGCACCGAATACGCAAAGCGCACCGCTCACGCGCTCCGGCGTGCCGGCTCTTACGCCACAGACGGCACGGCCAATCGCGCCGTCCACTCCGGGCGCGGGCATCGCGCCGCAATCGTCGCAGGGACAGCCTTTGCGCCGGATGCAGGAGCTGCGCACCGAGCGCCGCGAATCCACCGAAGGCGCACGCACCATAATCCGCGAGCCGGATCGCACCATCATCCGCGAAGGCGGGCAGACCGTGATCCGGCACAGCGAGACCGATCGTTTCCGGCTTGGCGCGCAGGACGTACGCATAGAACGGCGCGGCAACGACAATGTCACGATCGTCATGCGCCCCGGCGGCATTCGCGTCGTTACCGTTCTCGATAACGACGGTTTCCTGCGCCGCCGCTCGCGCGTCCTGCCGGACGGACGCGAGATCGTGATCATCAATAATCGTCCGCGCGGAGCGGGCTTCCGGCCCGGCGGCGGCTATGGCGGATTCTTTGTGGCCCTGCCGCCGCCCGTCATCCGCATTCCGCGCGAACGCTATATCGTGGAGGACGAATTCGCGGATTCCGCGCTGCTCTACGAGACGCTGCTGGCGCCGCCGGTGGAACTGATTGAGCGTCCCTATTCGCTCGACGAAATCCGCTACAGCGCGCCTTTGCGCGATCGCATGCCGCGCATCGATCTCAACAGCGTCACCTTCGATTCAGGATCCTGGGAACTCTCGCCCGATCAGATCGAGAAGCTTGCGGCGATCGCCGACGGCCTCAACCGTGTCATCGCGCAAAATCCGCGTGAAGTGTTCCTGATCGAAGGCCACACCGACGCGGTCGGACCGGATGTGGACAATCTGTCGCTGTCGGATCGCCGGGCGGAATCAGTCGCCATCGCACTGTCGGAGCAATTCGGCGTGCCGGCGGAAAATCTGTCGACGCAAGGCTACGGCGAACAATATCTGAAAGTGCCGACTGATGGACCCGAGCGCGCGAACCGGCGCGTCACGGTACGCCGCATCACGCCGTTGCTGAACGGACAGGCTCAGGCACGATAGAGCGTGATCGCGAAAAATGGACACCCTACGGCAACGAAAGAAATGATGTCATGGCCAAATGCGAAACTTGCGGCAACGACTACGACAAGTCGTTTCAGGTCACGATGAACGGCACGACGCATATCTTCGATTCCTTCGAATGCGCCATCCACGCGCTGGCGCCCACCTGCGAGCATTGCGGCATCCGCATCGTCGGGCATGGCATGGAAAAAGACAGCACCTTTTTCTGCTGCGATCACTGCGCGGAGGCCAAAGGCGTCAAGGGCCTGCGCGACCGGATTTAAACGAAGCGTGAACGCTACAAGTATCTGACATTCCCGGGACAGATCCCGCGCAGCAGAGCCAAGCGCGCGAGCGAGTTTAGCGCGTCTTGTCTTTGCAATCCTGTTGACGATCGTCAGACAATGACCGGCGACGCAACCTTGTCGGGGGCATCGCCGTCACAGGGCCCAATCTGGAGTCGGTCGGATTATAGCAGGATGAGATATTGCGCGCGGCGCGCGTTTGACGCGATGATGACGGCAAGGCCTCACGCGCCATGCAGGGCCGAACGGGGAGAATGTCATGTCCGCAGATCGATCCGGGCAGAGCCCGGCGTCATCCGGCGATTTCGCAGCCTTGGCGGCGCAAATCCGCGAGCATCTGTTTGTCGCGCTTCTGTCCGACACGCTCGACTCGCTCGGACGTCGCCATCAGGCCTTCGCCCCGAATATCCGGCCGCTGGACGAGCAGCTTGTGCTGGTCGGCCGCGCGCGCACCGGCCTCTATCGCGAGGTCTTTCATGTCGCGGAGGGCGAAAACCCTTACGAGCTTGAAATCGCGCTGATCGACGACCTCAAAGCCGGCGATGTTCCCGTGCTCGCATGCGGGATCTCGGGACGGATCGCGCCCTGGGGCGGACTGCTCACCACCGCCTGCATTGCGCGCGGCGCTGTGGGATGCATCACCGATGGTCTCGTGCGCGACATCAAGGCGATCCGCACGCTCGGCTTTCCGGTCCATCACGGCGGCATCGGGCCGCTCGATTCCAAGGGGCGCGGCGTGATGGCGGCGATCGACGTTCCGGTCGAATGCGGCGGCGTCGAGGTCCATTCCGGCGATCTGATGGTCGGCGACGCCGACGGCGTGGTCGCCATTCCGCGCGCCATCGAAAAGGACGTGCTCGCCCGCGCCTTCGAGCGCATCGCCAAGGAGAACGAAACCGAAGCGGCGCTCCGGCGCGGAGAGAAACTCGGCGATGTGTTCGCGCGTATCGGGATTTTATGAGGACGGCGGGCGATCAGCGGCTGCGGACCCAATCAAATCCAGATTCGGATCTGGTTCTCCCATTCGGCTTGCATGTTCAATTCAATCCAGCGCCTCGATGAAAATCTCGGCCTTGCCAGTATTGCCGATCCAGTTTCGGCTGATCCAGGATTCAAGGCCCCACCATCCCAGCACCGGCTTGTTGAGATAGACGTATAATTCCCCGTCGCGTTTCGGCTTGAATATTTCGGAGAGCTGCTCCTCGTCTCGGATCGCATACTTGTTGCGGTCGGCCACCAGGAGGTCTTTCTGTTCTGGCGGATTGGGATCCAGAAAATCCTCTTCGGAACCCGTCGATCCAACCCGGAGAATGACCGAGCCCCAGGGCCGGTCGAACGTTCGCCGCAACGGAAAGAGAAGCGCCATCGCGATCGCCTTCTCTGTCGGGAGGCTCGAAACGGGTTGGCCGCCCATAAAGGAACCCTCATCCCAGAACGTCCATCGGCCGACTTTGAAATCGTTCTTGTCGTACGGTTTTCGATTCACGACAACGCGATAACGGTCTCCGGTTTTGACGAACACCTCAAGCGGAATGCACAGATCGTTCTTCGCATTCGGCGACGTGTCGATGGTTATCGTCTTCGTCCATTTTTCTGTGGTTTCGGAATGGGAGAAGCCATGATTTTTCAGAGTGAGCGACTCATTGTTTATTTTCACCGGCGTGCAAAAATCTCCGAAGCTGTCGCGGATGTTGAACAGATAGTGGTTGCCCAGCGTGACCGCAAAAAACAGAATGCCGATGGCTGAGAGCGCCGGCGCCAGACGATATTTGAAGCCACGCAGCACGGCCTGGTATAGCCAGCACTTCCGCAATTTCTGCACCAGAAATTCCGGCACAAAATAGACGATGAGAAACGTCGCGATGATGAACCACACTGGCCACGCGGTGTAGGCCGTCACGATGTTGTGCGCTCTGAGCGCATCAGGCGCGCTTTGTGAGCCAGGCAGCCGCAGCCATGTCAGCCACGGACGATCAAAGAGCGGATAGCAGGCGAGATAAAGCAGGATCGCGATGAACAACGCTTTCGGAATGAGCCAAAGCGGGCTGGTCTTGGCCGGCGCTTTCGGCGAAATCCTGGTGCCGGGCAGAGACAAGGTGAATATCTGCCGCATGCGATCGGTGATCGACCCGCCCAGTCTGGCGCTGATCCAGAGCAGAAATGCGACAAGCGCGGCGGAGACCAGAAACCAGGCGGGATCGCGCGCATAGGCATCGAGCCAGCGCGACGCGAGCCCCGGCAAGACGCCGCCAATGAGCCGGATGGCGTCGGACACGATGCGAAGGCGCGTCCTGAGCTCTTCAAAGACGTAACTGTCGCGATAGAGCGGATAAAGAACGAGATGCACCGACGCAAAAACGGTGAGGAAATACAAGGCGCGCCGACGCCAAACCTGGTTCCAGACGCTTTCCTGCCGTTCATGCCGGAAATTCGAAGCGGCGCCTTCGGCGATCTTGGCGACATTCGGATTGACCGTCAGCGAAATCGGATTGATGGTGAAAGTGTCCGGATCGACGGTGATAGTGCCTGACTTCAGCACCTCGTAGTCTTTTGGAAGGCCGATCGGGGCATAACCATGCGCCCCGATCCTGATCCGGCCAAACACGCTTTCATGAATCTTGGGGACCGGCGTGAACGCCGCGTCCTTGGCATCCTTGGGCATCGCCTGGTAGAAATCTTCAATCTTGCGCGGGCTGTAGCGATAATAGCCGCCAAGCCCGTTTCTTGAATCGTAGAGCCGCCCGTCCTTGTCTTGCGCCGAGTCGGTGCTGATGAGAACGTCGGGAGCGGCGCCGGGAAATTTCTTGAATTTCAGTCCGGCCGCCTCGGCTTCGGCCAGCATCCAGGCGAGCGAAACATTGGCGAGCGAATCGTCGGGGTATCCGCCGCCGACATTGGAATGAACGCCGGCAAACCAGACCTGCAGCAGCCGCTCATGTTCGGTGGAGCGGGTCTTGCCCGCGGGCTTCGTGTTGAGGGCGTTTTCATCCCAGAGCACCGGATGGAATGTTTGCCGTTCGTCGTCGATCGACAAGGCGTGGCGCGCCCGTTTGATGCCGCCATTGAACTCTCGATTGGGCAATTCGAGCGGCCAGATCCAGTTATTGACGCCCCGGGTCATCTCGTCGATCGGCAACCCGTAAGCCGCGACGGTGTCCCACACACCCACGAACTCGATTTCCTTGATCGGCCTTTCATTCGGCTTGTATCTGCGGATGAACTTGTCGATCAGGACACAGATCAGCCGGAACGGGTATTGGAGATTCCAGACCGAATATTTTTCATGCCGGTATGCGCGATAGGCCGCGCGCGCCTTGGAATCGAGTTCCTTCTCGTCGGCAAAACCGACCAGGCCCTGATTGAGAACGAGACCGATCAATACCCTGATCGTGAAAGCGCCGCGGCTGAATCCGAAAGCATAAATCTTGTCGTCTTCCAGCCCGAAGCCGGACGCCGCATTCTGGGCGCGCGACATATGATTGCGGCAGAGAAATTTATACAGCTCGATGACGTTCCGCTTCAGCCCCCATCCAAAGACGCCGCCGAGAATGGCCAGGGGCTTGAAGGACGATGAGCCAACGCCATCGTCGTAGATGGCAATCTGACCCGACGATTTCAGTTCCAGCGAGCCGAACAATCGCCAGACATTGGTGCGCCAGACTTTTCCCGCCGCGTTTCCGGTGCCGTCCGAAAGCAAAACGATACGTTTGGCCACAACCCGCCCCGCCCGCTGTTCGACCTGGGGAGAACTATAGAGAGCGCCCGCGCTGCCGCCTAGAGTTGAATTTTATGCCTGACACCACCGGCGGGCCCCGCCGTGGCTCGGGCCTCACTCCTCCGCGATGAACACCACGCCGAGCCGGGTGGCGTCGCGCCACATGACCTGGCACGTGCGGTGCGAGCGGAAATTGTCGAACGAGAGATCGACCTGATCGGACACGCCGAGCGTCGAGGCGATCTGCAGGCACGCGCCGAGTTTCGACAGGTCCATCACCATGCAATGCATGGCGGAACCTTTGCGCGTCCTGACAATCGCCTTTTTCCGCATCGTCGTGCGGGGCGATTTGCGTAACTCCGTTTCCGGCTCGGGCATGATTGCGTCACGGTTGATTGACCTGGGGATGAACGCGATGCGGCGCGACGACGCCGCGCGCGGATGACCGGTCGAAATGCCCCCGCGCATATGCGGCCGCGATCATCGCGCGAGCGCATGAATCCGACGTGAATCGAAGTGCGAAATGCCGGGGCTGGTGTTCGTATCTCGTTAACGAACGATCAGGCCGCGTGATGGCGCTTTACACCACCTGCCCGAGCGCATTGAGCCCGATGCGCAGGTCGCCCAGGTCCTTGTGCGACAACGCCCCGACAGGCCAATTCTCGATGCACGCACCATAGGTGACGATGCTTACGCGCAGGCCGTGATCGCGGCAGGCCGACATCAGCGCGTTGTAGCAATCGCTCCACTTGCGGCGGATGCCGACGATCTCGCGCTCCTCCGGCTCGGGCGCGCAGTCGATGCCGCCGCCGACCATGATGAAGCTCGGCGTATGGATGGTCAGCCGGTAACCCATGATCGCGGCGTGCCGGCGCACCAATCGGTTCCAGGCCTGTCCGGTATCGAATTGCTCGCGCGAAATGCCGCCGGGATCGTCCTTGTTCGCCTGCCAGCGCAGATGCAGCACGCCCAAAGTGAATCCGGCGAGCGCGTCGCTGGCATGCCTGCCGGCGAAGCCCGCGGTGAATCCCGCCTTGCGCAATTCACGCACGCGCACGGCGATCGAGTCGGGGTCGATCGCCTCGATCTCGCCGCGCGATTTTCCGCGCGCATCGCGGCGGACGTTGGGTTTTCGTTTGCGGCCAGTTCTCATGAGATAAGCTCCTTGGATTCCGATCTTCCGGTTTCGTCATGGCTGGCCTTGTGCCGGCCATGACGGCGGACAGCGTTTCGTCGTCGTGTCGTCACGTTGCCGTCTCCTCCGCATGCCCCGGCGGCCAATGCGTCTTGAAATGCCAGCCGCCGTTCTTGTTTCTCGGAACACGGCGGCCAAGATGCGCCTCCCATGCCGCAAGAGCCGGGTCGTTCCCGGAGACGAACACCATGGTTTCTCCGCTCGGCGTGTCTGCAACCGGCCGCGCACGGCCGAGCCTTTCAGCGGCAATGCGGCACCAGTTGCGCCAGGTCGCTTCCCAGTCGAGCTTGACGCCGCCAGAACCCGCGCGCGCCTTCCAGTAATCGCGAAAACGCGCCGCTTCGCGCGCGATATCGAGCTCGGTCAGGCCTTCCGCTTTCGCGTCCGGCTCGTTCGGCCGCCAGCGTTCGAAAATGCGCGTGCCGCGGCTGCGGCGCGCGTCGGCGCTGTCGCGCATGGAAATATTTTTATTTTCGGAAGGGATAGGGGGTACGGGGGAAAGGGAAACCCGTGACGCTTGTTCGCTTCGTGACGCAACATCGCCCGGTGTGACGCTGTGCGTCACGGGTATCGCGTGACGTTCGCGATAGCGCGCCTGCCGCTCCGCTCCCTTGCCGCGTTGAGGCGCGCTGTCGATCAGTCCGCGCGCATAGGATTGCGCACAGGCATTCGCCACGCGCGCCACGAGTTCGGGCTTGAGACCCGCCGTCATCAATTCAACCAGCATGCTCTGATCCAAAGCTTCGGTCACTCGGCTCATTCCTTCCAGAAACGTCGTTGTTGTTTGTTACCTCCCCCTTGCGGGGGAGGTCGCCTGCCGAAGCGCAAGCGGAGGCTGGCGGGAGGGAGTGGTAGAAAGTGCGATGCGTGATGGCATCGCCCCCTCCCCAACCCTCCCCCGCAAGGGGGGAGGGAGTCCCATTGGCGGACGTGGCCGCGCATCAAACCCATCACACATTGCTCCGTTGTCTTTTCCGCTCCAGCGCAGACATCCCCGGCAGCGGATCGCCGGCGATGGCCGCGGTGAGATCGCGCGGCTCGAGCGCGAGACGCCGATCGCGCTCGGCTTTGACATGATCGGGAACGATCACAATTCTCGCCTGCTGCTGGATCACGCGCGCGTAGCCCCGGCAGGCTTCGCCGACCGACGTGCGGCTGCGGTTCATCAGCCGCGCGATCTGCTCGATGGTCTTGCTCTCGCGCCGCATCAGCCGCGCGGTGTGGATCTCGTCGGGGGTGAGAGCCATCACGCCGCCCTCGCCCGCGTCAGCGCGAAATTGAAGCGGCTGCGCATTTGCGGGCGCGGCTTTTCACGCGGCTGCTCGTGACACAGCGCATGGTGAAAAGGGCAGAAGGCGCTTTTGCCCTGCCGCGCATGTCCGCAGAAAAAATGCGGCGACGCAGGCGAGACGCTGTAGCGGCAATGCCGCCATTCGAGGTCCGCGAAAGCGATCCGCAAAGGTTCCGGCGCCGCGCCCGGCGGCGGGGGCGGCGGTAACGGCGCGTTTGGCGGCGCCGATGCCCGCGCCCGCCTGATTCGCACACGCCTGTCGCGTTTCGGCTTTGACGCCTTTTTCTTTCGTGACGCGTCGGGATGGAACAGAGAGCCGGCATGCACCGGCAATCCCAGCCGGTGCGCCTTGCCGATGACGGCATTGCGGCTGCCGCCAAGCATATCGGCGATCGTTTGTATATTGACGCCCGCCGCCCATTCGGCGCGCAGGATTTCGACCTTGGCCGGCGTCCAGAATTTGCGCATCGCATCGCTTCCTTTCGTTCATGTTTTGTTCTGAACGCGGCGGACGCGAATGTGCCTATCGGCCCGCCTGCCGCGCTTTCACCCCGATGGAATCGCTTGCTTGTATGTTTAGCAAATACAAATGTTTGTTGCAAATAATTTTTAACAATGGGGTATGGTATTTACAGGCGAATCCTGCGAATTTTTAACCGGCCTAAAGACAGGAATTTTTGCTATGGCTAGACGCGGCAGGAAACCCGGCCCTCGCGGCCCCTATAAAAGCGACATCATGGACCCGGATGTCCTGGGCGGCGGCGGCATCCGCTTGCGGCAGCACCGCATGGCGAAGCGCTGGACCGTCGAGATTACGGCCGAAAAGGCCAGCGTCTCGCCCGGCACCATCTCGACCATCGAGAATGGCGGCGGCTATTCGCCGGAAACGCTGATGAAGCTCGCCAAGGCGTTCAAAACCACCGTCGGCGCGCTGTTTGACGTCGACCCGGCCAAGGGCGGTGAGGCGCTCTGGCCGCTCTGGAACCAGGCCGACGCCGCCGAGCGCCAGCGCATCATCGATTACGCCCGCGGCGTGGTTAAAGGGAAGAAGTAGGCGGGCGAGGCACGGTGCCTCAGGACCGGCCCGCTCCGTATATCCCTACATATGAGCAAGCCGCCCCGGGCAAGGCGCATCGAGCGCACTTAATGCGTCACGAATAACATCCCCCGGTTGTAATTACGCGACAGCGCGTGTCGATCCCGAAGCCTTTTACCTCCATCGCTGCCTTTTTTGCTAGGCAGAATGCAACCTTTAGTGGTATTGCGCCTTATGGTAGCCGGGCCTCCGTGACGGAGGCCCCAAGAGGCCGCCCATGACCCACGATGCGCCAGATTGGAAGCTGATCGTAACCGTCGCCGTGACGATTGCGATTTCTGCTTTGCTGCTCGCGTCCGCGTTTTATGGATTTCTGCGGTATTGAGCGGGCACGCCCCCAAAGGCTGGCGCGCTTAGCAGGACGCCTGGTAACCGCGCCGCCGCGCGCGCGGCTCGTCGCCGTCCCGCTCGATCTGCGTTGCCCGCGCGATGCAATCCGCGCTTGGCGCAAGCCCGCACCGCTCCGCCCGGTCGCAATCCGCGCATCGGAAATGCAACAGCCGCCGCTGCGTCGCGAGCGCGCCCGTCAATCTTGCGAAAATCCCCCGGATGGCATCGAGCGCGCGCATCTGTCCCCTCCGTCAATTTCGGCACAAGATTACAAGGCGGCGCGGCCGCTGGAGTTGATCGAGATCAACGCAGGAACGCCCCGCGATGCGCTTCCACGTCATTTGATACGCGGAAGCACACTGAACTGATGGAAGGGCGGCGGCGACGACAGCGTCCATTCCAGCGTCGTGGCGCCGGCGCCCCATGGATTGTCGGCCGCCCGTTCCTTGCGGAGAAAGGCGTGCAACACGCCGTAGAAGAAGATCACGACGCCGAATGCGGAGAGGTACGAGCCCAGCGAGGAGATCTTGTTCCAGCCGGCGAATGCGTCCGGATAATCGACGATGCGGCGCGGCATGCCCGCGAGCCCGAGGAAATGCTGCGGGAAGAACACCAGATTGACGCCGATGAAAGTCACCCAGAAGTGAAGCTTGCCGATGAAGTCGGAATACATGTAGCCGCTGATTTTCGGGAACCAGTAATACCAGGCCGCGAATATCCCGAAGGTCGCTCCCAGCGACATCGTGTAGTGGAAATGCGCCACAACGTAATAGGTGTCGTGCAGCGCGCGGTCGACGCCGGCATTGGCGAGCACGACGCCGGTCACACCGCCGACGGTGAACAGGAACATGAGACCGATGGCCCACAGCATCGGCGTCCTGAATTCGATCGAGCCGCCCCACATCGTGGCGATCCAGGAGAAGATCTTGATGCCGGTCGGCACCGCGATCACCATGGTGGCCGCGACGAAATAGGCCTGCGTCGAGGTCGACATACCGACCGTGTACATGTGATGCGCCCAGACGACGAAACCGATGGCGCCGATAGCGACCATCGCATAGGCCATGCCGAGATAGCCGAAGACCGGTTTCTTGGAGAAGGTCGCAACGATCTGACTGATCACGCCGAATGCCGGCAGGATCAGGATATAGACCTCCGGGTGGCCGAAGAACCAGAACAGATGCTGGAACAGGATTGGATCGCCGCCGCCTTCGGCCGAGAAAAAAGTGGTGCCGAAATTGCGATCGGTGAGCAGCATGGTGATGGCGCCGGCGAGAACCGGCAGCGACAGCAGCAGCAAAAACACCGTCACCAGGATCGACCACACGAACAGCGGCATCTTGTGCAAAGACATGCCGGGCGCGCGCATGTTGAAGATGGTGGTGATGAAGTTGATGGCGCCGAGGATCGAGGACGCGCCCGCCAGATGCAGCGCCAGGATGGCAAAGTCCATGGCCGGTCCGGGATGACCCGAAGTCGAGAGCGGCGCATAGACCGTCCAGCCGCCTCCAACGCCCGGCTCGCCCGGAGGGCCTTCGACGAAGAGCGAAATCACCAGCAGCGCGATTGCCGCCGGCAGCAGCCAGAACGAAA
>CAMDXM010000033.1 GCA_945878025.1 Pseudorhodoplanes sinuspersici
CGAAGCGAGCCTCGAAGGATGTACGGCCACCGATCTCGGATATATCCGAGATCGGTCCATTTAAAGTGCGCAAGTCCGCGGTAGCGGACTTGCGATGCCGTCGCCCTTCGAGGCCCGGCTGCGCCGGGTACCTCAGGGGACGGTGTTAAATCGAGTCTTTGTCTCTGCCTTGACGCTGGACGGATCTCAGCGCGGGATCAGCACCCAGTAATCGAGATCGAGGATCACGGAGGGGTCATCCTCCTCGCCCGATTTGTACGGGAAGTCGCCGCAAGTCCGGTCTTTCGTGGCGATGGTGCGCAGGCGAATGGCGCCGACATCGCTGCGTTTCGGCAGATCGGACTTGGCGAGCACTTCCGACCAGGCGAACACGGTGTTGCCCGCGAAAAGCGGCGCGACATGCCGCCCGCCATTGATTCCCGCGACATGAAAGGCGTTGCCGAGGCCGTTGAAGGACAAAGCGCGCGCGAGTGAGATGACGTGCCCACCATAGATCAGCCTTCGGCCGAACCGGCCCTGGCCTTCGGTGAATTGGTTGAAATGCACGCGCGCGGTGTTCTGATAAAGCCGCGTCGCGGTCTGGTGCTCGGCTTCCTCGACCGTCATGCCGTCGCTGTGGTCGATCTTCTCGCCGACATCGTAGTCCGAATAGCGATAGCGCGAGCCTGCGAGAATATTGTCGTAAGTGTCGGTCTTGATCGGCGGACAGGCGTCACCGAGCACATTGGCTTCGAGCACGGTCGGCAGGCGGGGAACGTGATCGGCCGCCGCTTTCGCATTCTCGTCGCGCTTTCGCACCATCACCCAGCGCACATATTCGAGCGCGAGCGTGCCGTCCTGCTTGAAGCCGGCCGAGCGCACGAACACGATGCCGGTCTTGCGGCTGGAATTTTCCTTCAGGCCGATCACTTCGGACGTGGCGTTGAGTGTGTCGCCGGGATAGACCGGCGCCAGGAAACGGCAATTGGCGTAGCCGAGATTGGCGACGGCATTGAGCGAAATGTCGGGCACGGTCTTGCCGAACACGATGTGGAACACGAGCAGGTCGTCGATCGGCGAGCGCGGATAGCCGATCGCCGAGGCAAAAGCGTCCGAGGATTGCACCGCGAAGCGCGCGCCGAACAGCCCGTTATAGAGGGCGACATCGCCGGTGGTGACCGTGCGCGGCGTCGCGTGCCGGATCGTCTGCCCGAGGCGGAAATCTTCGAAGAAATTGCCGGTATTGGTTTTGGTCATTGCAAAGCCGCTGGGTTCATTGGGTCACTATACATGCCGGAAACGCGCCGATCGTGCCGACATTTTACACAAGCGACGCCCGTCTATTCGTCATCGGCGACAGGCCGCCCGGCGCAAAGCGGATCGGGCATGCGGCAAGGCTGCCTTGCCAAGCTCGTCTTCGCCCTTTAGCAATCCGCAACATTTCAAAGCGTAGCGAGGCGTTTCATGGCGGCCCACAAGCTCCTTCTTCTTCCCGGCGATGGCATCGGCCCCGAGGTTATGGCCGAGGTTAAAAAGCTGATTGCCTTTTTCAACGACAAGGGTCTCGCCCGCTTCGAAACCGAGGAAGCCCTGGTCGGCGGCTGCTGCTACGACGCCCACAAGGTTGCGATCACCGACGAAACCATGGCCAGGGCGCGGGCCGCGGATGCGATCCTGTTCGGCGCGGTCGGCGGACCGAAATGGGACAGCGTGCCTTATGACGTGCGCCCGGAGGCGGGCTTGCTCCGCCTGCGCAAGGATCTCGCACTTTACGCCAATCTGCGCCCGGCCGTGACCTATCCGGCTCTGGCCGACGCCTCTTCGCTCAAGCGCGAATTGGTCGAAGGCCTCGACATCATGATTTTGCGCGAATTGACCGGTGGGGTTTACTTCGGCGAGCCGAAAACCATCACCGATCTCGGCAACGGACAAAAGCGCGCCATCGACACGCAGGTTTACGATACCTACGAGATCGAGCGCATCTCGCGTGTTGCGTTCGAACTTGCGCGCAAGCGCCGCAACAAGGTCACCTCGATGGAAAAGCGCAACGTGATGAAATCGGGCGTGCTCTGGAACGAGGTGGTGACGCAGGTGCATGCGCGCGAGTTCAAGGACGTGCAGCTCGAACATATGCTGGCGGATGCCGGCGGCATGCAGCTCGTGCGCAATCCCAAGCAGTTCGACGTGATCGTGACCGACAATCTGTTCGGCGACATGTTGTCCGATGTTGCCGCGATGCTGACCGGCTCGCTCGGCATGCTCGCGTCCGCGTCGCTCGGCGAGGTCAATCCGAAAACAAAGAAACGCCAGGCGCTTTATGAACCGGTGCATGGTTCGGCGCCCGATATCGCGGGGAAGGGTCTCGCCAATCCGATCGCGATGATTGCCTCGTTCGGCATGGCGCTTCGCTATTCGTTCAATATGGGCAAGGAAGCCGACATGCTGGAAGCTGCGATCGCGGCTGCGCTCGACAAGGGCCTGCGCACCGCTGACATCGCGCCGAAGGGAACGAAGAGCATCGGCACGGCGGAAATGGGTCAGGCCATCATCGACGAGATGGAAACACTGGCCGCCGCGGCGTAACCGTTGCTGAAAAATTTCCTGTCATTCCGGAGCGCGTCGAGAGGCGCGAACCCGGAATCCAGCGATAAAAATTTTCGTTGTGTTTCTGGATTCCGGATCGCCGCTTTCGCGGCGCCCGGAATGACAGCGGAGGCTAAACAAAAAACGCCCGGCTCGCACCGCGTGTTTTTCGATTCCAGAACCTGTTTTCAGTAACGGCTGCTGTTGCCCGGAACGTCGAAGGGACCGTTCAGGGGCTGGCGGGAATAGCTGTTGCCCGGGCCCATCACCGTATCGATCGCCGAATAGCCGGGCGGGATCGCGTAATCGGTGAATTTGCGTTCGCCCGGAAGCACCTCGGTGCCGCCGTCCAGGTAAGAGCGCTTCTGCAGGATGACGCGCGTACGCCGCCGGCCGAATTCGTCCGTGTAATAGATCACGGTCGAGTCGCCACGCTGATAATGCCGGGACTGCGCCTGCGCGGGCGGCGTTGTGCTGAGGAACGCCAGCACGGCTGCTGCGGCAAGACCTGCTGAAATGACCCAAAAACGCATTTTCAGTCCTCGAATGGTGTCTCAACGCAGTGTACGCGGCCTTGGTTCGCCCAGCCAAGGCTTTTATTCCGCTTTGCCACTCGCAGCCTGTCCAAAGCCTTGCTGCGTTGCAGATTGACCACTCTTTCGGACGTATTAGGCTGTTTGAATATCTAACGTTCGATCATGTGGCATGGCGACTGACCGGCACGGAAATCTGACTGCGTTGCTCCCGCGGCTGGTGGCATTCGCTCGCACCATTCTCGGCGACGCTGATTTCGCTCGCGATCTCGTGCAGGAAGCGGCGACTCGCGCGCTTGCCGCACAACGCGTGCCCGACGATCCGCCGGCCTATCGCGCCTGGATGTTCCGCATCGTGCGCAACGCAGCTGTCGACGAACTGCGCCGAAATCGCAATTTCGTTTCCGTCGACGAAATCCTGCCCGATCTCTGGCGCTTCGACGACGCCTGTATTGCGAAAATTACCGTCGAACAGGGGCTGACGTCGCTTGCCCCCGCGCATCGCGAGATTATCGCCTTGATCGACATAGCCGGTTTCAGCTACTCCGAGGCCGCAGAATGTCTCGATGTGCCGGTGGGCACAATTATGAGCCGGATTGCGCGTGCCAGGCAGCTCCTGCTCGGAGCGATCGAGGCAAGCACGGTACGGCCCTTGCAATCGAACCAAAGCCGCCGATGAACCAAAGCCGCCGATCATGAACGACGAAGAAAACAGCAAGCAGCACGATCGAGACCTGCTGCGGATCAATGCTCTGGTCGACGGCGAATTGTTGCCGGCCGAACGCGCGCAGATCGCAGCGCGGATGGCGGCCGATCGCAATCTCGCGCGTTCCCACGCCACGCTGGCGCGGCTCAAGGCCAGCGTCATGGAAATCGCCGAGGACGCGCCTTGCACCCTTTCGATCCCGAAGGTCGCCGTGCTGCGGCCGCGGCAACGCCTCGCGATCAGGCTGACGGCGGCGGCTGCACTCGTGCTTGCGGTTTCGAGCGCGGCCTGGACCTTCATGTTGCCGGCTCGGCAACAGGCGGTTCGCGAGCAGAAGGAACACGCGATCACGCTGGCGGCCTTTCCGGTGCGCCCGGTGGTCCCGGACTTCGCATCGGCCGGCCTGATCCTGCAGGGGGTCGATCTGCGCCGGCCGGCTGGTGGCCCGATGCTGGTCGCAATCTATGCCGGCCCGCGCGGCTGCCGCCTCGAATTGCGCGTGCAGGCCGGCGACCTGGCGGCGGAGGCCCCGGGCGGCAGCAGCCGGCATCGCTGGAAGGCGGGCGAGCTGTCCTACGAACTCCTGGCCTTCGGGATGCCGGAAACCCGCTTTGCCATCATTGTCGGCGCGGCGGAGCGGCAAACCCGGATCGACATGGATCCGGACGCCATCGAACGGCAATTGCGCGAGGCCCGTGTCGCGGCCCCGCCTTGCGTCGGCTGATCGTGGAATAAATCGCGGGCCTGATCCGTTTCTTCTTCCTTGGGTTTCGCGACGGGGGTCGCGGGACTGTGGATGCCGCCGCGAGCGGCACAAGGGAGGAAGCAATGGCAGAAAAAATCGAACGCTCGATGAGCGAACTTTACGCCGACGATCCGGAACGCGCCGACGCGGTCGTGTTCGGACGCGAAACCGGCGTCAACCGGCGCGGCTTTCTTGGCGGTGCGGGATTGGCGGCGATGGGCGCCGCGGTCGGCGGCACGATACCGTTTTCTCAGAACATGCCGGCGGGATTGATACCTGCCGCCCTGGCGCAGGCCCCATCCGCTGCGCCGTCCGCGGCAGCGCCTGCTGCGCCGAAGGGACCGCAATATCTGAATTTCCCCGGCAAGGACGCAAAGCTCGTCGTTCTCGGCGACAAGCCACTGGTCGCGGAGACGCCCGCCGAATTGCTCGACGACGCGACGACGCCGATCGGGAAATTCTACATCCGCAACAATGGTCAGATTCCGGAAGAAAACAAAACTCCGGACAAGTGGGAATTCGCAATCGACGGCGAGGTCAACAAGCCGTTCAAGCTCACGCTTGGCGAACTGAAATCGAAATACAAGCCGCAGACCATGCGTTTCGTTCTTGAATGCGGCGGTAACGGCCGTTCCGGATTCACTCCGCCGGCGCGCGGCAATCAATGGACCAATGGCGGCGCCGGCTGCGCGGAATGGACCGGGGTGCGTCTTGCCGACGTACTGAAAACCGCGGGCGTCAAATCTTCCGGCATTTACACGGCGCATTATGCCGCGGATCTGCATCTGTCCGGCGATGCGTCGAAGCCGACCTTGTCGCGCGGCGTGCGCATCGCGAAAGCGATGGATCCCAACAGCATGATTGTCTGGGCGATGAACGGCGAGCCGTTGCCGAACATCCATGGCGGCCCGGTGCGTCTGATCTATCCAGGCTGGGCCGGATCGGCGTCGCAGAAATGGCTGACGAAGATCACGATCCGCGACAAGGAGCATGACGGTCCCGGCATGACCGAATTCTCCTATCGGACCACCATCAAGCCGATGATTCCCGGCAGCAAAGGCGATCCGAAGAATATGAAAATCCTGGAATCGATGCCGGTGCGTTCGATCATCACCAATCCCGGCAACGGCGCCAAGCTCGCGGCTGGCACGCGCGAGGTGGCGTTGCGCGGAGCGGCCTGGGCCGGCGACAACATCGTCGAGGCGGTCGACATCTCGGTCGATTATGGCTCGAGCTGGAAGCCGGCCAAGATCACGCCGCCGAAAAACCGTTACGACTGGCAGCGCTGGACGGCGTCGGCGAAACTGCCGAGCGACGGCTATTATGAAGTGTGGGTGCGCGCGACCGACAGTCGCGGCAATCGCCAGCCGCACATCACCGGCAACTGGAATCCGCAAGGTTATGGCGGCAACGCCATGCACCGGATCGCGGTGCTGGTGGGGTGATGTTTTTCAGTATGGTGCGGTTCGTCGCGCGGGATGTTTTGGGTTCACCTCCCCCCACCCGGGCCGCGCTTGCGCGCGCCCGAGTGCAGGCTTTGCGGGGGAGGTCGGCGAGCCAACGGGTCCGCGCGAAGCGCGGCCCGATGATAACCTCCGCGAGCCGGGAGGGGGGTAAGCCGCGCATTCGGTACGCGCAGTTCACCCCCCACCCCAACCCTCCCCCGCAAGGGGGGAGGGAGTTCACTGAAATTGCCGCTCGCGTAGTGGCAATTTTGTTTTTCGCGTTCGTATCGTTGTGCGGTTCTTATTCGAACGTTTCGGCCCAGGCTCCGCAATTCACCCCGAGCGACGAGGCGCCGGAGAATTTTCCGGCCGGCGCTGGTCGCGACGAGACCTTCTACACCTGCACCGCGTGTCACAATTTCAAGCTGGTTGCCGCACAGGGCATGTCGCGCCGGCAATGGGACGACTCGCTCGCGTGGATGGTGCAGAAACACGGCATGCCCGTGCTCGACGAGAAGGACAAGAAGGTCGTTCTCGATTATCTGGAAACGGCATTCCCGCAGCGCGCGGCGCCTGGCGGCTTTCAGAATCCGTTCCTGAAACAATGAATTGTTACTGCCGCCATAAGGCGGAAGGCCGCGACCAGTTCGAGGGCGGCGTCATCCGGTTTCCATTGCTGTTGAAGTAGTTGGCGCGTGGGCGGGTATCGATCGTTTGCGACACCGGAGACGCCGAGCAACGCGCCGCGCGGGCGGCGTTTTCGCGGACGAAAATATCGGCGTCGCGGGATTCGAGCGGTCCGTCCAGCACCAGACGGTCGAGCAGGCAGGCGAGACGGTCCGGGCTCGGCTTGCTGCCGCTGGCGTCGCAATACCAGCCTGCCAGCACGACGTCTTCCGACGCGAAACGGCTGTAATAGGTCAGGCATTGTTTCCAGCGGCCATCGGTGTCCACGCGAACGTCGGTCGCGCGCAACGGGCCGAAGCGCGTTTCCAGATCGTGGTTGATTGCATTTGCCACCACGCGGCGGTTGCGCAGCGGCTTGATATCCGGAATGTCGGGCAGTCCGTCGATGGTGATTTTCGCCGTGCTCTTCGATGGCATGATCAATGCGACGGTGAGGTCCATGTCGCGGTCGTAGATTTGTCCATAGTGGCGGGTCTCGACGCGTCCGAAACGTCCGCTCGTGATCACCTTGCTGCGCATCGGCAGGCGGGAAAGCTCCGGCGCTGCGATCCGGAAGGCCGGCTTCTCTTCCACCACGCGCACGCGTCCGCCCCAGACGGTGATGATGGCGATGCCGATCAGCGCCAGCACCAGCGCGCCGACAAGATAGAATCCATAGCGGACGACGATGCCGGCAACCGACACGGTGGTCGCAACATGCTCGCGCGAGACCGTGACCATCAGCTATTCTCCGGATTTTCCGATTTGAATGGGATCATCAGCGCGACGCGAGCGTGCCGCGCAGCTTGACGGATGGCGCCTGGTCGCCCGGCATCGGCCGTTTCGGCGTCGCGTACATCAGCGGATCGCGCTGGCCGCAGAATTTCCGGTTGACCTCCGCGCGCGCGAAAATCTCGGCCACTTTCTGATCGCTGCCGGACGACAGAAGCGTCAGGCGATCGAGCATGCAGGTCACAGCGGCGCGATCCACGATCGTATCCATGTTGCAGGAGATGCCCGTGATCTGCAGCCGCGGCATGTTGAAGTGGCGCACGAAGCCGACGCAATGGCCGCCGCCGAAACGCCCGGCGGCGAAATCGACGGTCGCCATCTTTCCGAATTTTGTTTCGATCGGGAGCGAAACGCGCACGGCGCCCGCGGGCCGCAGCACGCCCGCGCGGGAGGCGATCTCGCTTGCAAAATCCGCGAAATCCGAAAGCTCCGCTCCCGGGCGATAGATTTCCAGCATTACGTAGCGCACGGAGCGGCCGGGCTCGCCGAAACTGATGATGTCCTTGCGTCCGCCGCCGCGGGCATGCCGCTGGATGACGTAATGGGCTTCCTCGGACAATTCCGGAAGATTGGCCTCGAAGGCGGGCGCCGGCCGCTCGATCGTGAGCCAGTCGGGGCGCGCGGCGGGTTCAATGGCGGCGATGACCGGCGCGGACTGAAAAACCTCGGCGGCCAATACGGCAAGCCCCGCGATCCCGCTTATATAAGCGAACAGGCGGACAAAAATGGCGCGGATTTCGCCGGTCAGTGTGGGTGCGGACGGATGCAAGCAAAGGTCCCGAAAGGTTGTCTTTGCTGACGTTCTCGCATAGAAGCGCCTCCGTTCCGGTGTTCGCGCGTTGCGAGACCGGGCAATTTTCGGCCGGAGAGTGAACGATGGGTTACAAAGTCGCGGTCGTTGGCGCCACGGGCAATGTGGGCCGCGAAATGCTCGAGATTCTCGCCGAGCGGCGGTTCCCCGCCGATGAGGTGGTCGCCATTGCCTCGCGCCGTTCCATGGGCGTCGAGGTCTCCTATGGTGAAAAGATCCTTAAGGTGAAAGCGATCGAGCATTACGACTTCTCCGACGTCGATATCTGCCTGATGTCGGCGGGAGGAACCGTGTCCAAGGAATGGTCGCCCAAGATCGCCGCCGCCGGCGCGGTCGTGATCGACAATTCCTCGGCCTGGCGCATGGATCCGGACGTGCCGCTGGTGGTGCCGGAAGTGAATGCCGACGCGGTCGCCGGGTTCACCAAGAAGGGCATCATCGCCAATCCGAATTGCTCGACCGCGCAGCTCGTCGTGGTGCTCAAGCCGCTGCACGACAAAGCCAGGATCAAGCGCGTCGTGGTCTCGACCTATCAATCGGTGTCGGGCGCCGGCAAGGACGGCATGGACGAACTCGACCGCCAGACCAAGTCGCTCTATTCGCTTGGTGACGTCGAGGTGAAGAAATTCCCGAAGCGCATCGCCTTCAACGTGATCCCGGAGATCGATGTCTTCATGGAAGACGGCTACACCAAGGAAGAATGGAAGATGGTGGCCGAGACCAAGAAGATTCTCGATCCCAAGATCAAGCTCACCGCCACCTGCGTGCGCGTGCCGGTCTTTGTCGGCCATTCGGAAGCCGTGACCATCGAATTCGAGAACGAGATCACGGTCGAGGAAGCTCACGAGGTTCTGCGCACCGCGCCGGGCGTGCTGGTCATCGACAGGCGCGAACCGGGCGGTTATGCGACGCCGCTCGAAGCCGCCGGCGAGGACGCGACCTATGTCAGCCGCGTGCGCACCGATCCGACGGTCGATAACGGCCTCGTGCTCTGGTGCGTGTCCGACAATCTGCGCAAGGGCGCGGCGCTCAACGCGATCCAGATCGCGGAAGCGCTGATCAATCGCAAGCTGATCCAGGCGAAGAAGAAGGCGGCGTAACTCAGTCCGTCATCCTGAGGTGCGCGGCTTCTTTGCCGCGCCTCGAAGGATGACGCGCTCTTCTAAAACCTCGGCGCGTTGAAAATCTCGGCGTGCTCTTCAGCCGCGACGCGGACGAATTCGCCGTTGTCCTTGTCGAGCACCGACAAGGTACCGGCGGCGACGCCGAAATAAGCGGCGTGTAATTGCAGCTTGCCGCGCCCGACCAGGATATTCACGCAAGGAAACGTCATCAGATTGTCGAGCGTCTTGAGCACGGAAGTATGTTCGAGGCGCGAAAGGTAATCCGCCATCGGCATGTCTCCGCGCGGCCCGACGGCTTTCGCGGCCGGCGCGATCAACCCCATCCAGTGCCCGATGAAATCGCCCGGCGACAGCGGCGCGGATTCCTCGGCGAAGGCGCGAATGCCGCCGCATTGCGCGTGGCCGAGCACGACGATGTGTTTCACCTTCAGCGCCTGCACCGCGTATTCGAGCGCGGCGGAGACGGCGCGCTGCGCGCCGTCCGGCGTGTAGGGCGGCACCAGATTGGCGACGTTGCGCACGACGAATAATTCGCCGGGCCGCGCGTCGAAAATGACTTCCGGCGACACACGCGAATCGCAGCAGCCGATCACCATGATCTCGGGCGATTGCCCGCTTTCCGACAGCGCGCGGAAACGATTCTGCTCCTCGGGCAGCCGCGCCGCGAGGAACGCGCCATAGCCTTCGATCAGCCGTTGTGGAAACGCCATCGGACCATACCTCGCAAAGTTTGACGGGTTTAATCACGCCCAGATCGCCATCGGCAACCCATAAGCGTCGCGCGGCGGCGGGTTGGGGAACGGCTCTGCGATCCCGGCATGGATTCGCCGTGCGATGGCCGCGCAAGCCAGCGCGTCGAGCAGATCGTCGGCCGCGGCGCCTGCGGGGGCTTCGCTTTCCACCAGCCGGCGGGGAAGGCCGGCTGCGATCAGCAGGCTGCGGCGCAGCGCCATTCCCCGTTCATCCGGTCGGTTCTTTCGCTTTTTCGGTTCCAAGAGCGGCGTTTCTCCGTTGAGACGCCAGAACGCAACTTCGGGATGGATTTCGAATGTGCGTTCCGCCAGCGCCAGATCGCCGCGCAACGCCTGATCGACTTCCACGATCTTGCGGAAAATATAGAAGCCTTGCTTTGCAAATGCCTTTCCGTCCTCCGATGTGTTGCGCGCAATCTCGCAGGCTCGCAGAAAACGCTCCCGGTTGTCCGGCGGATCGTCCGACGCGCCGAAATAAACGGCCGATCGCGAAGGAATCCGGAAGACGCTCGATTGCCGCTCCCCGAGCCTTGGCCGCGCCAGCCGCTCGGCGTACCGGCCTTTGGCCGGGCTGAAATCGGGCAAGCCGATCGGCATGTCCACAGCCACCACCATGGGCGCCGGCCTGAGCGTCGCAACATTCGAGAAGCGCGGGACAATCTCAACGCGCGCCTCGTCGCCGGACGGACGAATCAGCGTCACGATCCATCCGCCTTTGCAGCCGTCCAGCCCTGCGAGCCAGACGTCATTCTTCAGTTCAGTGGCGTCTTTCATGATGCGCGGCTAATCTCTTTTCGGCCGGCAGACTGTAGCAGAGACGAAAGAGGAATCATGACCATCCGTCCGCGCCGCTCCATCCTCTACATGCCCGGCTCGAATGCCCGCGCGATCGAGAAGGCGAAAACGCTGCCCGCCGATGGCGTGATCCTCGACCTTGAGGATGCGGTCGCGCCGGACGCAAAAGTGGCCGCGCGCCAGCAGGTGGCCGACGCAGTGAAGGCCGGAGGTTTCGGCGGGCGCGAGGTGTTCATCCGCGTCAACGGCCTCGACACCGAATGGCATGCCGAGGACCTGCATGCGGCCGCGCATGCGGCGCCCGACGGCATCGTGGTGCCGAAAGTGTCGAGCCCCGAACAGCTCGAGATGATCGGCCGCCGTCTGCTCGACATGTCGATCGTCCAAAAAACGCGCGTCTGGGCGATGATCGAGACGCCGATCGCGATCTTCAACGTGAAGGATATCGCGCAAGCCGCGCACGATTCCGAAACGAGGCTCGCGGGCCTTATCATGGGCACCAACGATCTCGCCAAGGAGACCGGCGCGAAATTCGTCGCCGGCCGCACGCCGATGCTGGCGTGGCTTACGACCTGCATTCTCGCCGCGCGCGCCTTCGGCATCAGCATTCTCGACGGCGTCTATAACGACCTCTCGAACGCGGCGGGTTTCCTGGGCGAATGCGAGCAGGGCCGCGATCTCGGTTTCGACGGCAAGACGCTCATTCATCCCAATCAGGTCGCGCCCTGCAACGACGTGTTCTCGCCCGGCGCGGAGGAGGTCGCGCAGGCGCGCAAGATCATCGCCGCGTTCGATCTGCCGGAGAACAGAGGCAAGGGCGTGGTGTCGCTCGATGGACGCATGGTCGAGCGCATGCATGCCGATATCGCGCGCAAGACGGTCGCCATCGCGGACGCGATCGCGGCCTCGTCACCCTGAGGTGCGAGCGTAGCGAGCCTCGAAGGGTGACGTTGTGGCAAAATGGCTTGCCGTCCTCCTTCGAGGCGCGCTCGCTTTGCTCACGCGCACCTCAGGATGACGGCAACGTCACTCCGCCATCGTGTAGACGAATAACGGGCCGCGCCGGTAACCGGCATGCAGGCAGATGAAGCGCACATTCTTCTCGCCGCTGCCCGCGTCCAGCATCGCCTTGCCGTGATAGATGGTGGAGACGAATTGCGTGCCGATCTGCGCGGCATATTTGTCTTCGCTCACGCTCGCGCGATCGATCACGAAACGCCGGAATTGCGGATTGAGCTGGCGGAACTGCGCCGAGGCGTGGCGCTCGCATTGCCGCAGGCCGTCGAATTTATTGCGCTGCGCCAAGGCCGGCGACGAAAACAATGACAGCGACAAAGCGGCCAGCAGGGCGCCGGCGATTCTCACAGCCACGGCCGCTCGGTCTTGGCCTTGGCTTCGTAGCCGCCGATATGGTCCTGCTTAGCCATCGTCAGCCCGATGTCGTCGAGCCCGTTGAGCAGGCAATGCTTGCGGAACGGATCGATCTCGAACTTGATCGTGCCGCCGTCGGGTCCGCGGATTTCCTGCTTCTCGAGATCGATGGTGAGCGTCGCGTTGGCGCCGCGGTCGGCGTCCTCGAACAGCTTTTCGAGCTCTGCCGGCGAGACGCGGATCGGCAGGATCCCGTTCTTGAACGAGTTGTTGTAGAAAATGTCGCCGAACGAGGTCGAGATCACGCAGCTGATGCCAAAGTCAGCAAGAGCCCAGGGAGCGTGCTCGCGCGAGGAGCCGCAGCCGAAATTGTCGCCCGCCACCAGAATTTTCGCCTTGCGGTAGGCCGGCTTGTTGAGCACGAAATCCGGGTTCTCGCTGCCGTCGTCCTTGTAGCGCTTCTCCGAGAACAGGCCCTTGCCGAGCCCGGTGCGCTTGATGGTCTTCAGATATTGCTTGGGGATGATCATGTCGGTATCGACATTGATCTGGCGCAATGGCGCCGCGACGCCCTCAAGAGTCGTGAATTTTTCCATGGCGAAATCCCGCTAATCGGCGAACGCCATTTCATGGCGGGCGGCCGCATTCCGGTCAAGCCCGGCCCGCGCATGGCTATGTCGCGCTGGCCTCAATGGCTTCCATGTCGTCGTCGGACAGCCCGAAATGATGGCCGATTTCATGCACCAGCACATGCGTGACGATATGGCCGAGCGTTTCGTCGTTTTCCGCCCAATAATCCAGGATCGGCCGGCGATAAAGCCAGACCATGTTCGGGATCGGCGAGGGGGCGGTCTCCGACTGAAACGGCAGCCCGACGCCCTGGAACAGGCCGAGAATGCCGAATTCGCTTTCGAGTCTCATCTCCGAGACGACTTCGTCGCTTGGAAAGTCGTCGATATGGATGATGAGGCCGTCGCAGAGATCGCGGAATTTCTTCGGCAGCTTTTCATAGGCCGCGATCGCGATCTCTTCCATTTCGGCGAGCGACGGCGCCTTGACCGGACGCCATGACAAGGGATCGGCGAGCGGATCGTCCTTCTTGCGCTTCATTTCAGATAGGCCGCATACAGATAGATCGCGAGCGCGACAAAGCCGATCAGGCTCAAGCCTCGGCCGATGCGCTTGCCCCACAATTCGATCGGGTCGCGTTCGTTGTCGCCGGCAAAATGCGACGCCATGCGCTTGGCCGTGGCGGACAGCGCGCCGCCGAGCTCCGCGCCTTCGTGGCGCAGCCCGTGCAGCTCCTTGAGCGCGGCCTGCCGCGTCTCCTCGTTGCGGCCATCTTTGTCCATTGTCATAGGGCGCAACATAGAGGCTTGCGCGCCGCCCTGCCATGCGGCGGTTGACGCGTGGCGCGGGATGGACGAGCTTGCAGATAACGACAGGGATCGGCCCATGACGACCGTTCGATTTGCGATGATCCTGACGGCTGCGTTGATCGCGTTCGTTGCGCCGGCCGCGCCTTCCCATGCGGGCGAAGCGAACCGGATCATCGCGCCGCGACACGATAGCGATATGTCGGCGCAGCGGCGCTACGTGCGGCCGCGGGTGCGGGTCTACCGCACTCCGCAACCGCCATTCTGGGAATATCCGCGTCCCGGCTCATATTCGTGGCCGGGTCCCGGAGCCAAGCGCGATTGCCGCGCCTGGTATGTGGTCGAGAATCGTCCGAGCGGCGCGGTGATGACGCCGCGCATGCGCTGCGAATGGGTCCCGGGCTAACAGCAGAGAAAGCAAAATGAAAAATATCGTTGCGTCATTGGCCGTCCTCGCCGCGGCCATTCTTTTCACGCTGCCGTTTTCGGCCGGCGCCGTGGCGCAATCGCAAGGCGCAAGCGCGGAGCGTCCGAAAGCGGCGCCGAAGAAAATGCAGCGCCGCGACGGTCGATACGTCGATACGAACTGTCACACCTATGGCGGCTATGGCTGGGGTCCCTATTTCGGACCATGTCCGTATCGCGGAGAGGTCTATGCCGTGGGGCCAACGACGCCCGTTTTTGGCCCGCTTCTGCCATTTGGCCCGTTCTGGTGATCGTTTAGCGAACGAACCATGACGCCGCCGCGCATGCGTGGCGAATGGATGCCGGGCTGACAAATATTGCGCTCAAGAATATTGCGCCGAAGCAAGCCGTTCTTGATCCAGATCATGCTGCCGCCAAAGTTGGGATGAAACCTTTGCGTCCGCGGCGCGTTCGGATTTCCGGAGGCGTCGCCTTCATTGAGGGAGATCGTCAAGATGCCGAAGATTCTTGCTGCTCTCGCCGTTGTAGCAACGGCCGCTTTTCTCGCGCTGCCATCGCCCGCTCAATCCGCTCCACAATCGCCGCGCGCCGAAACCGACCAAGCCGCGACAACGGCGACGGACATAAGCTCGCATCGCAGGCGCTACCGGCACCGTCACTATCGCCGCTATTACAGCTATCGCCCCTATTATGCGCCTGCTCCCTATTCTTACGGCTATTACCGCCCCTACCCGTATCGCTACTGGGGTCCGCCGCCGGTCTTGCCGCTCTTCCCGTTCGGCCCGTGGTGGTGAGAACGCTTTAGCGATCACGCAATTAAAAAGCCCGCCGGGAATCTGATCTGATGGATCAGGTTCCCGGCTTTTCTTTTTTGGCCTTGGACGCGCGCAAAGTTTCTATACGGACGGTTTCGCCCGCGAACGCCAGCTGGCAAGCGCGGCCACAATCGTCAGCAGGACCAACACAGCCGCGACGATCGCAGGGGTCGCATCCGCGTCACCACTTGAGCCGCCGGCGGTCAGAACCGAAATGCCACTGCCGACAATCAGCGCCCAGATATGACGCGACCACGCAAACACGCCAAGGGCAATGAAGACAAATCCAAGAACGATGAATCCGCCGCTTAACAGGGCCAGAAAATTCGGCGGAAGCGCGGCTTCAATGGCCTTGGTCATCTCCGCCGCGATATCAGGGGGGACGCCGCCAAATGTCCAATAAAGACCAACGGCGCCGCACAGGACGCTGAAGACTCCGAGGAAGAAGAAAAAAATCGCAAAGATCCTGCAGGCAATCTTGTTCACGAGATCGGCGAACATCTCGACCCCCTGAGCCACCGCGGACCTTGTCGAACGCGCGACCGCTTATTGACCGCGCGTCACTTCCATTCCCGCACGTCAACGAAATGCCCGGCGATCGCTGCCGCCGCCGCCATCGCCGGCGACACCAAGTGAGTGCGCCCTTTGAAGCCCTGCCGGCCCTCGAAGTTGCGGTTCGACGTGGAAGCGCAGCGCTCCTCCGGCTTGAGTTTGTCCGGATTCATCGCAAGGCACATCGAACAACCCGGCTCGCGCCAATCGAAGCCGGCTTTGATGAAAATCTTGTCGAGGCCCTCGGCTTCCGCCTGTTCCTTCACGAGACCCGAACCCGGCACGATCATCGCGTTGAGGTTGGCGTTGACAGACTTGCCGTTCACGATGCGCGCGACTTCGCGCAAATCCTCGATGCGTGCATTGGTGCAGGAGCCGATAAACACGCGGTCGAGCTTGATGTCGGTGATCTTCGTGCCCGGCGCGAGTCCGATATATTCCAGCGCGCGCTTTTTGGAGGCGCGCTTGTTGTCGTCCGCGATCTCGTCGGGATTGGGCACGACGCCAGTGATCGACACCACGTCTTCCGGGCTTGTGCCCCAGGTGACAAGCGGAGGAAGTTTCGCCGCGTCGAGACGGATTTCGCGGTCGAAATGCGCGCCATCGTCCGTGGGCAGCGAATCCCAATAGCGCAGCGCCTTGTCCCAATGCTCGCCCTTGGGCGATTTCGGGCGGCCCTTCAGGTATTCGTAGGTCTTCTGGTCGGGCGCGACCATGCCGGCGCGCGCACCGCCTTCGACCGACATGTTGCACACGGTCATCCGCCCTTCCATCGAGAGCGAACGCACGGCCTCTCCGGCATATTCGAGTGCGTAGCCGGTTCCGCCCGCGGTGCCGATTTCACCGATGATGGCCAGGATGATGTCTTTCGCGGTCACGCCGGCGGGGAGCTTGCCGTCGACGACCGCGCGCATGTTTTTCGATTTTTTCTGGATCAGCGTCTGGGTTGCGAGCACATGCTCGACCTCCGAGGTGCCGATGCCATAGGCCAGCGCGCCGAAGGCGCCATGCGTCGCGGTATGGCTGTCGCCGCACACAATCGTGGTGCCAGGCAGGGTGAAGCCCTGTTCCGGGCCGATGATGTGAACGATGCCCTGGCGCTTGTCGTGCTCGTTGAAATATTCGACGCCGAAATCGCGCGAATTCTGCGCCAGCACCTCGATCTGCTCGGCGCTTTCCGGATCGGGATTGGGCAGCGAACGGTCGGTGGTGGGCACGTTATGGTCGACCACGGCAAGCGTCTTTTCCGGCGCGCGCACCTTGCGGCCGGTGAGGCGCAAGCCTTCGAAAGCCTGCGGCGAGGTGACCTCGTGCACGAGATGACGGTCGATATAGAGCAGGCAGGTGCCGTCGTCCTGCTGATGCACCAGATGGTCGTCCCAGATCTTGTCGTAGAGCGTGCGCGGTTTCATGGCTGTCTCGATGTCGGAATTCGTCAAAAAGGCGGAGCGCGATATCCGCGCGCGAACGGGCTTTTCGCCCTGAGCGTCAAAGACCGGCCTGAACCGCCGCCGTCATCTGGCCAAAGAAACGCCCCGGCAGGCGGGAATGATCCTGCAGCACGATGGCGTGATGCGCGTTTGGCCGTCTGGAATTCATCCAAGCCATATAACAATTCGGGTCTTAAGGCGCAATGAAGCGCAGGTATGCGTCCCTGCGCACAAAGAAAAAGCCCGGACAAGCCGGGCTTCGAATTCTTACGCGTTGGCCGTGATTACTTGGCGGCGGCCTTCGGAGCGGGGGCTTCCGCCTCGCCGTGATGCGACTGCACCTCGGAGATGCGCGCCTTCTTGCCGCGGCGCGAACGCAGGTAATAGAGCTTGGCGCGGCGGACCTTGCCGCGGCGCACGATCTTGATCGACTCGATCATCGGCGCATGGATCGGGAATACGCGTTCCACGCCCTCGCCGTAGGAAATCTTGCGGACGGTGAAATTCTCGTTGATGCCGCTTCCCGAACGGGCGATGCAGACGCCTTCATAGGCCTGAACGCGCGTGCGCTCGCCTTCGACGACCTTCACATTGACCAGAACGGTGTCGCCCGGCTCGAAATCCGGGACGCTCTTGCCGGCCGACAGCTTCGCCAATTGCTCTTTTTCGAGGGTCTGAATGAGGTTCATGGCGAAATCTCCAAAGCTGCGGCGCGCCCGTTAGGCTGCGGCCCCGTTCTCTATCCTGTCAGGATCGGGGCGGTTTCTAATGCAAACGGACCCGCTTGTCACCCTTTTGCAGGCGGTTTCTTTGCCGGCCCCAGTCGGTCGGAAAAGGCCGTCCAGAGGTCGCCGCGGCGGCTTTGGGTGAGTTTTTCGGCCTGTTCCCGGCGCCAGGCGGCCACCTTGGCGTGATCCCCCGAGATCAGGACCTCCGGGATCGGCCGGCCCTCGAAAACCTGCGGGCGGGTGAATTGTGGGTATTCGAGCAACCCATCCGAAAAGCTCTCGTCTTGCCCTGACGCCTCATGGCCCATGACGCCGGGAAGAAGCCGGATACAGGCGTCCATGAGGACCAGGGCCGCGATCTCCCCGCCCGAGAGCACGTAATCGCCGACGGAGATTTCCTCGAGCGCGCGCGCTTCGATAACGCGTTCGTCCACCCCCTCGAAGCGTCCGCAGACGAGGATGGCGCCTGGCCCGCGCGCCAGATCCTTAACGCGCGCCTGCGTCAGTGGCGTGCCGCGCGGAGACAGCAGGATGCGTGGACGCGTGTCCGCCGCAACCGAGTCGATCGCGTTCGCCAGCACATCGGCTTTCATCACCATGCCCGGACCGCCGCCAGCGGGCGTGTCGTCGACCGTGCGATGTACGCCGATACCGAAATTGCGGATGTCGATCGTCTCAAGCGCCCAGGTTCCGGCCGCCAGCGCCTTGCCGGCAAGGCTCGTTCCGAGCGGGCCCGGAAACATGTCCGGGAAAATGGTGAGCACGGACGCGCGCCACATGATCTTCAAGCCCCGGCTTCGCTTTCGGGCGAGTCCTGCGGCGGATCGACAACGATAGTGCCGCGCGCGAGATCGATCTGCGGCACGGCCACGTCGGTGAACGGCAGCATCAGGACCGAACCGTCGGCGCGCTTGATTTCGAGAATGTCGCCGGCGCCGAAATTCTGCACTGCGATGACTTCCCCGAAGACTGACTGGTCCGGCGTCACGGCGGACAATCCGATCAGATCGGCGTGATAGAAAGTGTCGTCTTCTTCGACGGCTGGAAGCCGCTCGCGTGCGATGAAGAGCTTCACGTTGCGCAACGCTTCGGCGGCATTGCGGTCGTCGATGCTCCTGAACTTCGCGACGAAATGATCCTTGGCGAAGCGCGCATTCTCCACGTCAAGAATGCGCGATCCGTCTTCGGTTTCGAGCGAGCCGTAAGCCGCGAAGCCGGACGGCTCCTGCGTGAATGACCACAGGCGCACTTCGCCTTTGAGTCCATGCGCGGCGCCGATTTGCGCCACGCAGACCCTGCTCTCGCGTCCGCTTGTCGGACGCGCCGCCATCGCTCGTTAGCTCGCCGCCGGAGCGGCGGGCTTCGGAGCCGCCGCAGCGACCTTGGCGGCTTCCTCCGCGGCGGCCTTGCGTTCCTTGCGCGGGATCGCCTTTTCCGGATTGTTGCGCTTCTCGCGCTTCAACACACCGGCGGCATCGAGAAAGCGCTTGATACGGTCGGACGGCTGCGCGCCCTTGGCGATCCAGGATTTGATTTTGTCGAGATCGAGCTTGAGCCGCTCGGCATTGTCCTTCGGCAGCAGGGGATTGAAAAAGCCGAGACGCTCGATGAAGCGTCCATCGCGCGGCGACCGGCTGTCGGCGGCGACGATGTGATAGATCGGGCGCTTCTTGGTGCCAGCGCGGGCCATTCTGAGTACGACGGACATTGGTAGTTTCCTTTCGTGTTTACAGAGTTCGAATTGTTGCTCCGTCACCCTGAGGTGCGAGACCGCGAAGCGGTTGAGCCTCGAAGGGCGACGGCCCGTTCATCCTTCGAGGCCCGGCTTCGCCGGGCAC
This sequence comes from Pseudorhodoplanes sinuspersici, assembly GCA_945878025.1. Taxonomy (GTDB): domain Bacteria; phylum Pseudomonadota; class Alphaproteobacteria; order Rhizobiales; family Xanthobacteraceae; genus Pseudorhodoplanes; species Pseudorhodoplanes sinuspersici_B. The sequence continues at coordinate 19,468 of CAMDXM010000033.1, forward strand.
CTCAGGATGACGGGATGAGAGAGACGTGACCTCATTTCATTTCTTCTTCCCCAGCCCCGGAAATCCGGGCGGCAATTTTGCTCCGCCCAATCCCGGCAGGCCGCCGGAGAGTCCGGGAAAATTCGGCGGCAGGTTCGGCATTGTCTGGGGCAATCCGCTCCCTGAGCCTTTCATCTGCTCGGCCATTTTTTGCAGATCTTCCTGCGACGGCGCCGCACCACCCATGCCGAACGCGGAAGCCAAGCCCGCCATCGGGCCGCGCTTGCCAGAGCCCATGGCCTTCATCATGTCGGCCATGCCGCGATGCATCTTGAGCAGCTTGTTGATGTGTTCGGGCGTCGTGCCGGCGCCGGCGGCGATGCGCTTCTTGCGGCTGGCTTTGAGGATGTCGGGATTACGCCGCTCTTTCGGCGTCATCGAGTCAATAATGGCCATCTGCCGCTTGAGCATCGAGTCGTCGAGATTGGCATTGGCCATCTGCGCCTTCACCTTGGCGACGCCCGGCATCATGCCCATCAGGCCGGACATGCCGCCCATGGCCTGCATCTGCTTGAGCTGATCGCGAAGATCCGACAGATCGAACGACCCCTTGCGCATCTTCTCGGCGGTGCGCGCCGCCTTTTCGGCGTCGATATTGGCGGCGGCTTTCTCGACCAAAGAGACGATGTCGCCCATGCCGAGAATGCGCCCGGCGATGCGCGCCGGATCGAAATTCTCCAGCGCATCCATTTTTTCGCCGGTGCCGAGCAACTTGATCGGCTTGCCGGTGACCGCGCGCATGGACAAGGCGGCACCCCCGCGTCCGTCGCCATCGACGCGGGTGAGCACGATGCCGGTGAGGCCCACGCGTTCGTTGAAGGAGCGCGCGAGATTGACGGCGTCCTGGCCGGTCAGCGCATCGGCGACCAGCAGCACCTCATGCGGCTGCGCGACGCGCTTGATCTCGGCGGCTTCCGCCATCATCGCGTCGTCGAGCGTGGTGCGGCCCGCTGTGTCGAGCAGTACGACGTCGTAGCCGCCAAGGCGCGCTGCCTGCAGCGCGCGCTGCGCGATCTGCGCGGGATCTTGGCCTTCGACGACCGGCAAGGTTTCGACGCCGACTTGCCTGCCCAAAACGGCGAGTTGTTCCATCGCTGCCGGGCGGCGGGTGTCGAGCGATGCCATCAGCGTTTTGCGATTGGACAATTCGGTGAGGCGTTTGGCGATCTTCGCGGTGGTCGTTGTTTTGCCGGAGCCCTGCAGGCCGACCATTATGATCGCGACCGGCGCCGGCGCATTGAGATCGATGGTCTGTGCATCCGTGCCCAACGTGGTCGTCAGTTCGTCATGGACGATCTTGACCACCATCTGGCCGGGCGTGACCGACTTGATCACCTCGACGCCGACGGCGCGTTCGCGCACCCGCTCGACGAAGGCGCGCGCCACGTCGAGCGCGACATCGGCTTCCAGCAATGCGCGGCGTACTTCGCGGAGCGCAGCATCGACATCGGCGGCCGACAGCGCGCCGCGCCGCGTCAGCTTGTCGAGGATCCCGCCGATCTTTTCCGACAGATTGTCGAACATCTGGCTCTTACCTTGGCCTCGATCCTTCGAGACGCATTGCTTCGCAATGCTCCTCAGGAT
>CAMDXM010000034.1 GCA_945878025.1 Pseudorhodoplanes sinuspersici
GCTTCTCGATATTGGTACCCACGATTAGTGCATTCCTTGTGGAGTGGCGAGAACGCGCGCCGGCGCAGAGTCAACCAGTCAATCCATCGCTCGCTGTACCATTAGACGGAGGCGTGTCTTGAAAATGGCTCAAGCAACAACTCCGACTATTGTCGTATCTCGGAATCGAAGCCATCGCGATTTGGATCATGCAGACTTCTTGCACAACGCCACAAAAGAAATGTCGAAAATTCTGTCGGCTGGCAATTTGAGCGTTTGGGTCACATTAAACGGCAGTTCGGCTGCAATCGGAACGCCAACTCGAGATCATAATGCGCCTGAATTAATTTTTGAATCAGAAGCGGTCTTTAGACGACTTGTTCATCGCATGCGCCTTTTCGATTTTTCTATGGCATATCTTGACGGGAAAATGAAAATTGTGGGGCCGATTGCCAGGGTAATTCAGATTTTCGACGCGTTAAATCGCGCAACTGATCGGCCGCAAAGTGTTGGCGAGTATTTGCGATTAGGCCTTTTCCGTATTGGGAAAGCTCTCTTTCCAAACAAGGTTTTAACGTTCGAATCGATAGATCACTATGCCCAGAACGCAAGTGCTTACAAATTTGTTCTTGGATAGCTACATGCAGTACACATGTGGCTATTTCCCAATCGGAAATGAAAGTATTGACGAAGCACAGGTAGCCAAGTTTGAGCTGATCAGGAATCGTTTTGAGAACCATCGTGGATCGCTAGTCGCCAAAGATCACCTGGATATCGGCTGCGGCTGGGGAGGGTTGGCGAGCTATTTTTCCGACAATTTTAAAACTCGTTCTGTAGGCAATACAAATTGCCACGCGCAAATGGAGTATGCGCAACGGCACTTCGATTGCGAGATTATGCTCGATGATTTTTCACGATTAGAAAGCACAGATCGTCGCTTCGATCTAATCACGATCGTTGGAATAATTGAGCATCTTACGCCCAGCAGGCGGACACATTTGTTAGAGGTAGTAAGAAATCTCCTGCACAGCGATGGACTTGCATACATTCAATGCATTGTGAAACCATCAATTTGGATTGGTGGCGACGCTTACAGAATAGTGCAACGCGAGGTTTCCCCGGGACACTTCTTGGAAACGCACGAGCAAACGGTAAGGCGACTAGAGCAGTCCGGTTTCACGGTTCTGGATCAATCTGATGGCTGTCACGATTACGGATTAACAACTTCCCGATGGGTCGATAACCTCCAACGGAATGAGTCGGCACTCGTCGCTCTGCTTGGTTCCCGGCGCTATCGAATGTTTGTCGGATACTTGGCGTTCGCGAGTCATATGTTTTTGTCGGGGCGCGGGAGCCTCATGCGCTATACAATCGAAAAACGTAATCGCTGAGAATTACATCCCAATTTGAAAATATTTTTGTTACCTCCCTAGAGTTGTTTTGGTGGCCGGTAAGTTTGTACAAGCCGGCTTGGCTACACAGATAACTAAGAATTATCTGCCGCCCGACCATTCGCAGAAATGACAGGTTATAGACCGTCGCAGGAAATGGAGCACTTAAGCCCGCAGTCTTGTGCCGTCTGGATCGAACAGCACCTGCTGTAACCGACGCGCTGCATAATTCTTGCCGATGATTTCAATGGCAAAACCTTCCGCTTTGTCGGCGAATTCTGAGAAGACGTAGCCCATGGCGATCGACTGCTTCGCGGTCGGTGAATAGCCGCCGGACGTCACCCAGCCGGCCACTTTGCCGTCATACAAGATCGGCTCGTCGCCCGAAGCGTCGGCGCCATTCGCGTCAACTGCGAATTTGGTCAAGGTCATTGCCGGCGTCTCGTTGGAAAGCCGCGCGAGCGCATCGCGTCCGATGAATGGGCCTTTCGTCATCGCGATCAGACGATCCATGCCGGCTTCGCGCGGAGTGTAAATCGGGCGATATTCGCGCGCCCATGATCCATAGCCCTTTTCCAGGCGCATGGCATTGAGCGCGCGCGCACCGAACAGGCCGATGCCATGAGGTTGACCGGCTGCGAGCAGGGCTTCAAACAGTGCACGCTGATGTTCCGGCTTCACCCAAAGTTCGTAACCGAGATCGCCGGTAAAGCTGATCCGTGCCACGAGGGCCGAGACGAAGCCGACCTCCATATGCCGGATCGAGAGGAACGGGAAGGCGGCGGTAGATAGATCGTCGGCCACGAGGGAGGCGAGGACGTCGCGGGATTTGGGACCTGCCACGGTCAATCCGACGAGCTCCGTGCCGAACGTTTTGATCGCAACACCGCTCGGCGGCATGTGCCGCTCGAACCAGCGCATGTGGTAATGTTCCGCGACGCCCGCGCCGATCAGGAGGAAGCGGTTGTCGGCAAGCTTCGCGACGGTGAAGTCGCCGATGACCTTGCCTTGCTCATTGAGCATCGGATTGAGCGCAATGCGTCCGGTCTTCGGCATGCGCCCGGCCATAACGCGCGACAGAAAAGTTTCCGCGCCGCTGCCTGTCACTTCGTATTTGGCATAGGTCGATATCTCCATCAGACCGACATTGTCGCGTACGTTCTTGACCTCGGCGAGCATCGGCGCGAAGGCGTTGGTCCGCTCGAAGCCCCAATTTTCCATTGGATCGGTACCCGAAGGGGCAAACCATGTTGCGTATTCGAGACCGTAAGACGCTCCAAAGACCGCGCCTCTCGCAACCAGATTGTCGTAGATCGGCGTCGTCTTGAGTTTGCGCGCGGCGGGCAACTCCTCGTTCGGAAAACGCACGCGCCAGCGGCGGGAATAATTCTCGCGCACTTTGGCGTTGGTGTAGGCCATGGTGGTCCAGTCGCCGTAGCGCGCGACATCCATGCCCCAGATATCGGCGCCGGGATCGCCATCGACCATCCAGTTCGAGAGTGAAAGGCCGACGCCGCCGCCCTGGCTCAAGCCCGCCATGACACCGCACGCGACCCAGTAATTCTTCAAGCCGCGCACCGGGCCGACGAGCGGATTGCCATCCGGTGTGAATGTGAACGGGCCGTTGATCACTTTCTTGATGCCGGCGCGCCCGAGCGCGGGGTAATGCGAGAAGCCGACTTCGAGCGATGGCGCGATCCGCTCCAGATCGTTCGGCAAAAGTTCATGCCCGAAAGTCCACGGCGTTTGACGTTCCGACCACGGCACGCCGGCACGCTCGTAGGTGCCGATCAGCATCCCGCCTTTGCCTTCCTGGCGCATGTAGATCTCGCCATCGAAATCGATGACGTGCAGTTGTTCCTTGGGAGAGGCCAGCACCTCAGGGATATCTTCGGTGATGATGTAATGGTGCTCCATGGCCATGACCGGGAGCTCCAGCCCGGCCATACGGCCGACTTCGCGCGCCCACAGGCCGCCCGCATTGATCACGTGCTCGGCATGGATGGTGCCTTTTTCGGTGACAACGTCCCAGCTTCCATCCGGCCGCGGGTTGGTCTCGACCACGCGATTGAAGCGAACGACTTCGGCGCCAGCGATCCGCGCCGACTTCGCATACGCATTGGTGACGCCGGTCGGGTCCACATGGCCTTCTAGGCTGTTATAGAGCGCGCCGACGAAATGCGACTTGTCCATCAGCGGGAACAACTTCGCCGCCTCGTCGACGGAGATCATCTCCATATCGAGGCCGAGATAGCGGGCGCGCGAGCGCATCATCTTGAGAAAATCATGCCGCTCCGGCGACCCGGCGAGCATGATGCCGCCAGTCATGTGGATGCTGCAGGATTGCCCCGAGATGGCTTCGATCTCCTTGTACAGATTGATCGTATAGGCCTGCAGCTTGGCGACGTTCGGGTCGCCGTTGACCGTATGCATTCCGCCGGCAGCGTGCCATGTCGAACCGGAGGTCAGCTCGGAACGCTCGATCAGCATCACGTCTGTCCAACCGCGCTTGGTCAGGTGATAGAGCACACTGGCGCCGACGACACCGCCTCCAATGACTACAGCCCTCGCATGGGTTCGCATAACCACTCCAATTCCAGACGCTGAATGTCACAAAACCTGTTCGAGGAAGGCGCGCGTCCGCTCTTCCTTGGCGCGCGCGAAGAATTCGGCCGGAGGCCCGTGCTCGACGATCACGCCACCATCGGTGAAGTAGATGTGATCGGCGACCTCGCGCGCGAAACCCATCTCGTGGGTGACGAGAACGCAGGTCATGCCTTCGGTCGCGAGCTCACGGATGGTGTGCAGCACTTCCTTCTTGGTTTCTGGATCGAGCGCGGCAGTGACTTCGTCGAACAACATGACTTTCGGATTCATGGCGAGAGATCGAGCGATGGCAACGCGCTGCTGTTGCCCGCCGGACAGCTCGCCCGGATAGACATCGGCCTTTTCCGACAGTTTCACCTTGGCAAGGAGTCGACGGGCACGCGCCTCCACCTCGACTTTGTCTTCTTTGAGCACCTGCACCGGCGCCATCATGATGTTCTGAAGCGCCGTCTTGTGCGGAAACAAGTTATATTGCTGAAACACCACGCCGACGCGGCGGCGCAGCGCCAGTTTGTCGAGCGCGGGATCATTGACTGCGATGCCATCGACAGTGATTTGCCCCTTGTCGATCGGGGCCAAGGCGTTGATGCATCGCAGCAGCGTGGACTTGCCGGACCCGGACGGCCCGATGATGCAAATCGTTTCGCCGCGTTTGACCGTGAGTGAGACGTCCTTGAGCACGACAAGTGCACCGAAGCGCTTCTCCACATTCTCAATGACGACGATGGGTTGAGTGGTCGTCATGCATTCACCGCGAATCGGCGCTCGAGCATCAGGGTGAGACGCGCGATCGGGTAGCAATAGGCAAAGAACATCAGAAGCAGCATGAAGTAGAGCGGCAGATAGAGGTCGGTGCGTGCTTCGGCAACCAGCGCGCCGCGTGTGAGCGTCATCGCGTCCTGAATCCCCACAACCGAGATCAGCGTCGTCGCCATCGTGAGAATGGCGTAGAGATTCATCCAAGGCGGGATCATGCGCTTGACCGCCTGCGGAATGATGATCTGCCAGAGGATTTGCATGCGCGAAAATGCAAGGCTTTCGGCCGATTCCCATTGACCGGTGGGGATCGAACGGATACCGCCGCGCACGATTTCGGCGACATTCCCCATCACCGGCAGCGACAGGCCGATAATCGCTTTGAGCCAGGCGGGCAGGGGAATGACCAATCCGCCGATGCGCAGCTCAAACGGCAAAAGAAACATGGCGAAGAAAAGCAGCACCAGCCAGGGCGCGTTGCGGAAGAATTGGGTCAACGTCCACGACGCCTTGCGCACGGACGGGTGAAGGGAAATCTGGCCGAGGCCAAGCAGCACGCCGAGCGCGGTGCCGAGCACCATCGAGGCCGCGCTCACCAGCAGATTGAACAGAAAGCCAGAGCTGATCAACGGCATCCACTTCCAGACGGTTTCGACAATGCCGGCGCGCGCCGGTGCATCGGAGGCTTGCGCCGCTACGGACAGGGCGGACATCGCGAGCAGCAAGAACAGCCATGTCCTGGAGCCAAAAAACCGCGCGCCGTCGGCTGCGCCCCATTCGGTCGCCGACGGCATCCGGCGTGGCAACAAGACGGGCAGATCGGTTGTTCCGCTCAACGTCCTCATGCGCTGTACCCCGGAATGCGGAGCGCGCGCTCCCAGCGGTGCATGACAAAGACTAGGACGGCGACGATGATGATGTAAGTGAACAGCAGGACCCACATCATCTCGCGAACATTGAGAACCTCAGACCAGATCTGAGCGGCGGCATAGAGCAATTCCGGTACGCCGATGGCATAAGCGAGCGTTGTCGTCTTGACGAGATTGACCAGATTGTTGCCGAGCGCCGGCAGGCAGACTCGAAAGGCAAGCGGCATGATGATGTAGAGATAGGCTTTCACGCGTGTGTAACCGAGCGCTTCGGCAGCTTCGATCGTCGATTTTGGAACTGCTTCAATGCCTGAGCGAAAAATCTCGACATTGAATGCGCCGGCGAACAATGAGAACGAAATAATAGCCCAGCCGACATTGTCGATAAGCGGTACTTTGACGCCGTGCCGGTCCGTGACCATCGGTAGAAGAGCGCTGACGGCGAAGTAGAAAAATGCGAGCTGCACCAGCGGTGGTGTGTTTCGAAAGAACTGCACGAAGCTTCGAACGGCGGCGCGTGGGATCGGCGAATGCGCACCCTGTATCAGCGCGCCGGTCAGTCCGATCAAAATGCTCAGAAAAATGCAAACGATCGACAGCCAGATCGTGGTGAACAATCCGGTCAGGAAACGGCTTCGATCGACGCTATCGTAGAAGATAGTGAGATTGATGCCATGCGCATCGGCGAGCCAGCGGAAGAATTCGGCAACCGGCTGCATCCGCAGGCCTCACTCAAACGCAAGCGATCGCGGGCGAGACCGTCGTTTTGTGAAGCAGTCTCGCCCCGCTATCGGCACCGTCAGCTGCCGCTCAATTTCTTGTTCTGCTCGACAAGATAGGGGCTCGACTTGATGCCCCATTTCTTCTCGAGCTCGAGTAATTTGCCCGACTTGTGCCAATCGACCGACATTTCCTTGATCAATTTTCCGAACGGAGCGTCGAGATCGGTTAGCCGCACGCCGATGGCCCAGAGTTGCGGATCCTCGGAGGTGAGCGGCATCTCGTAGCCAGCCCATTTCTGGTCGCCGCCAGCGAGCGTCGAGACGATCAACGTGTCGTCGAACAGGAAGGCGATGCAATTGCCGCCGATTAATGCGTTGAGTGCGTCGGGCACGGCCGGGAAAACGATGAGCTCGGGCTGATAGAGCTGGGTGACACGGCGATTGTAATAGGCCCCTTGCACCGCGCAGACCTTGCGGTCTTTGAGGTCTTCCCATTTCTTCAAGTTCGCGGATTTCGGAGCCAGTACGTTAGTGGCGCCGGCATAATAATTCGGCTCGATCATGCCGACGACCTTACGACGCGCTTCGGTGTCGCCCATGGTAGCGATCACGAGATCGGTGCGCCCCTGGTTGAGAAATTCCATGCGGTTGGCGGCGGTGACTGGAATCAATTCGACTTTGACGCCAAGTTTCTTTGCGATCTCGTCGACGAGATCGATCTCCATGCCGACGATCTTGCCGGACGGATCGAGGAAGCCCCACGGCTTGTAGTCGTTCTTCACGCCCACAACGATCGTACCGCGCTGCTTGATCTGCGCGATGGTGTCTGGGGTCTGGGCGATGGTTGTGGCGACGCCTGCAAAGAGGCCAAGCGCGGCCATTATGCCTGTCAGAATGGATTTCATGTTTCGCTCCTCCCGGCGGTTACATGCGTCCATCATCGGGGGAATTGGACGCGGGATTTGGTCTATTACGACACAAACTTGCCTAATCTGGACGTCGATCAACTGTGGCGTCGATGACTGAGCGCTTCGGGCTTCGGCGCCAGAATGGGCCGGCGATCCGCACGCGGAGAGCGGCCAAAGCGGGTCTTGTAGGCGCGCGAGAAGTGGCTGGCACTGATAAATCCGGAGGCCACCGCCACTTCCAGGACAGACAACGTGCTTTGTACAAGAAGAACGCGTGCACGCCGAAGCCTCAACTCCATGTAGTGGTCGGCGATCGACCGGCTGAGATGTGCTTTGAACAGGCGTTCGAGTTGCCGAACGGAAATTGAGGCGAGCTCGGCCAGTTTTTGCCGGGACACCGGATTTTCCAGATTGTCATCCATCGTTTCGAGAACGCGCACGAGCTTCGGATCTCCGACCGCAAGCCGTTCCCGCACCGGCATTCGTTGCGGACCGTCGCCCGACCGGACATGGGTGTGCAAGAACCATTCGGCGACATCGCTTGCGAGCTCATGCCCGTGATCCTCCTCGATCAGGGCATGCATCATGTCGAGAGCGGCGGTTCCGCCCGAGCAGGACAAACGATCGCGATCGATCTCGAACAGGCTGCGCCGCAGGTCGTGACGCGGAAACTCCTCGATGAAAATCGGGACGTGTTCCCAATGGATCGTGCAGCGATAACCTTCGAGCAATTCGGCGCGCGCAACAATCAGCGGTCCGCCGGACACGCCGGCGATGCGCGTGCCGCTGCGCGCGACCTGCCGCAGCCAGGCCAGCGTCGGGCTGTGCGCAAATTCCGCCGGATTACCGCCGGCGCAGACGATGAGCAAATCGAAATCGACGATGTCTCCGACCGCATTTTCCGGCACGATCTGAACGCCATTCGACGCACGGACCGGTTCTCCGTCGGTCGAAATATGCCGCCACTGATATAAGTCGCGTCCGGACAGGCGATTAGCGGCCCGGAACGGCTCGACCGCGGACGCATAAGACATCAACGCAAAATCAGGAACGAGCAGGATCCCGATTTTTCTGATCGGCCGACGCCGGCTTGGCGTCTTGTCCGCCTGAGGCAATTTCATGTCGCACACCGTCAAAGGCCTACTCTCGTTTCTGCGAAGTTGCGCGTCAAGCAGCTACGGGATGTGCCGCATCGATGCGTTATTCAGTGTTCAGCTTGCTCGCTCAGGCGCTTAACGGCCAAAAGGGCTGGAAGCCCGCCTGGCGCGATGCCTCACCCAAAGATGAATACGACGTTGTGATCGTCGGCGGCGGCGGTCATGGGCTCGCGACCGCGCATTATCTTGCCAAGGAACACGGCATCACGAATGTCGCCGTGCTCGAGAAGAGCACCATCGGTTCCGGCAATGTTGGGCGGAACACCACGATCATCCGCTCAAATTATCTGCTGCCGGGCAACACGCCTTTCTACGAATGGTCGCTCAAGCTCTGGGAAGGGCTGGAGCAGGACATCAATTACAACGCGATGGTGAGCCAGCGCGGGGTGCTCAATCTTTATCACTCCGATGCTCAGCGCGATGCCTTCGCCCGGCGTGGCAATGCGATGCGCCTGAACGGGGTCGATGCCGAGTTGCTGGACCGCGCGGCGGTCCGCAAATTGGTGCCGTATCTCGATTACGACAATGCGCGCTTTCCGGTGCATGGCGGCCTTCTGCAGCGGCGCGGCGGAACCGTTCGTCACGACGCGGTCGCGTGGGGTTATGCGCGCGCGGCCGATCAGCGCGGCGTGGATATTTGCCAGAATTGCGAGGTCACGAATATTCGCGTCGAGAATGGCCGGGTGATCGGCGTCGACACGACGAAGGGTTTTGTTCGCGCCAAGAAAATCGGGCTCGCCGCCGCCGGCAACTCGTCGCGCGTCGCCGCCATGGCCGGCTTGCGGCTTCCGATCGAAAGCCATGTGCTGCAGGCTTTCGTCAGTGAAGGCGTGAAGCCGCTGATCGATACTGTCGTGACCTTCGGCGCCGGACATTTCTACATCAACCAATCCGACAAGGGCGGTCTTGTCTTCGGGGGTGATCTCGACGGCTACAATTCCTATGCGCAGCGCGGCGCGCTGCCCCATGTCGAACATCTGCTCGAGGAGGGCATGGCCTTGATGCCGATGCTCGGCCGCCTGCGCGTGTTGCGAAGCTGGGGCGGCATCATGGACATGTCGATGGATGGATCACCGATCATCGGCACGACACCAATCGACGGCCTCTATCTGAATGCCGGCTGGTGCTATGGGGGTTTCAAAGCGACGCCGGCGTCCGGCTGGTGTTTTGCTCACACCATCGCCCGCGGCGAACCCCACGTGCTGAATGCCCCCTATCGGCTCAATCGTTTCGACACCGGCCATCTCATCGACGAGAAGGGCGCGGGTGCGACACCGAACCTGCATTGAGAGGCGGACATCATGCGCATTGTTTGCCCCCATTGCGGTGAACGCCCGGTCGACGAGTTCGTGCCATATGGCGCGGCCGGATTGAAGCGGCCGGATGCGTCCGCGAGCACGTCTGATTGGCTGGATTACGTTTATTTGCGCGACAACAAGGCCGGAATGCATGGCGAGCTCTTCTATCATGTCGGCGGCTGCCGGGCCTGGCTGATCGTCACTCGCGACACGCGTACGCACGCGATCGCCGAAGTTGTGGCGGCACGCGATCAGCGAGACGCCGCGCGATGAATGCTCCCGCAAATATCATGCGTGCCGCAGCGCTCTCGCAGCCACGCCGATTCGCAGAGGGCGGACTGATCGATCGCTCGCGGCCGGTTTCATTCCGCTTTGACGGAAAATCTTATGGCGGCTTTGAAGGCGACACACTGGCTTCGGCGCTGATGGCCAATGGCGTCAAACTCGTTGGCCGCTCGTTCAAATATCATCGCCCGCGCGGCATTCTGTCGGCCGGTCCGGAAGAACCCAACGCGCTTGTCGAAATGCGGTCGGGCGCGCGGCGCGAGCCCAACACGCGTGCGACGCAGGTCGAACTCTATGACGGCCTCATTTCCGCAAGTCAGAACCGCTGGCCGTCACTGACGTTCGATCTCAGAGCGGTCAACAGCGTGGCGTCGCCGCTGCTCAATGCCGGATTTTACTACAAGACATTCATGTGGCCGGCGTCGTTCTGGGAAAAGGTCTATGAGCCGCTGATCCGCCGTGCTGCTGGCCTCGGGCGCGCATCGGGGATCGAAGATCCGGATATTTACGAAAGGGTCAGTCTGCATTGTGACGTGTTGGTGATCGGCTCCGGTCCGGCGGGGCTGATGGCCGCGCTCACGGCCGGCCGCGCCGGCGCGCGCGTCGTGCTGGCGGAGCAGGATTTCCGTCTCGGTGGCCGGCTGCTGGATGAGCGTTTCGAAATCGACGATGCCGACGGCTTGCACTGGTTGCGTTCCATTGAGACGGAGCTTGAAAGTCTTCCCGACGTGCAGATCCTGCGCCGCACGACGGTGTTCGGCGGCTTCGATCAGCGCAATTACGGCGCCGTCGAACGCGTCGCCGATCATGTGCCCGTGCCGGACGAATACATGCCGCGGCAACGGCTGTGGCGGATCACGGCCAAACAGACAGTGCTTGCAAGTGGCAGCATTGAGCGGCCGCTCGTATTTGGCGACAACGATCGGCCCGGCATCATGCTGGCAGGCGCGGTGCGGACCTATCTCAATCGATTTTCGGTCTGCGCCGGCGAGCGCGTGTTGATTTTCGCGACGAATGACGACGCTGCACGCACTATCGACGATCTTGCCGCGTCCGGCGTCAATATCGCTGCCGTCATTGACCCGCGGCCGCAATCCTCCGCCGCCATGATCAACGCCGCCAAACGCGCCGGCACGAAGCTGCTGGCAGATGCCGTGATCGTGCGCGCGCTCGGCGGCCGCAGCGGCGTGCGCGGGGCGGAGATCAAAGGGCCGGACGGCGAACAAGTGATCGATTGCGATTTGATCGCGATGTCGGGCGGCTGGAACCCGTCGTTGCACCTGACCTCCCATCTCGGTCACAAGCCGGTTTGGAACGAGCAGATTGCGGCCTTCGTACCAGACAAGCTGCCTGACGGCATGCGGGTTGCGGGCGCAGCGCAAGGATCGTTCACGCTCGCCGGCGCGCTCGCAGACGGCGCTGCCGCCGGTGTTGCAGCGGCGGAAATTTGCGGCTTTGACGGCGTCAGTCCGGAATTACCGCGCATTGCTCCCGAGCCTTTGGCGCTGACGCCGCTGTGGCGCGTGCACGGCGCGAAAGGCAAGGCCTTCATCGATTTCCAGAACGATGTCACCGACAAGGACGTCGAGCTTGCCGGACGCGAAGGCTTCCGCGCCGCCGAATTGATGAAGCGGTACACGACGCTTGGCATGGCGACCGACCAGGGCAAGACCGCGAATGTGACCGGCCTTGCCGTCATGGCTGAGATCACCGGCAGCGATATCGGCAAGATCGGCACAACGACATTCCGCCCGCCATTTACACCGGTCGCCATCGGCGCCTTCGCCGGACATTCGCGCGGCAAATATTTCCGGCCGACGCGGCTGACGCCGATGCATGATTGGGCCGCGGAGCAGGGCGCCGTTTTCGTCGAAGCGGGTGCATGGCTGCGGGCGCAATATTTTCCGAACCGCAACGACGATTGGTTGACCGCCGCCATCCGCGAGGTCAAGGCCGTCCGCGAGCGGGTAGGCGTCTGCGATGTATCGACGCTCGGCAAGATCGATGTGCAGGGGCCGGACGCTGGAATTCTGCTCGACCGCCTTTACTGCAACACGATGTCGACGTTGCCGGTTGGCAAGGTGCGCTACGGTTTGATGCTGCGCGATGACGGTCTCATCATGGACGACGGCACGGCCGCGCGACTGGCGGATGATCGCTGGCTGGTCACCACTACAACGGCGAATGCTACAAAGGTGATGCAGCACATGGATTACTGCGCACAGGTCTTGTGGCCTGAGCTCGACGTGCAGTTCGTCGCCGTCACCGAGCAATGGGCGCAGGTCTCGGTCGCTGGGCCGCGCAGCCGTGATGTTCTTCGCAAGCTCGTTGATGCGTCGACCGGCATCTCGAACGAGGTGTTTCCCTACATGGCGGCAGCGGATGTCACGGTCTGCGGCGGGGTGAAAGCACGGTTGTTTCGAATCTCATTTTCCGGCGAGTTGGCATACGAGCTCGCGGTACCGGCCCGCTATGGCGACGCGCTAATACGCAGAGTGATGCACGAGGGAGCCGCGGAGGGCATCGCGCCTTATGGAACGGAAGCCCTCTCGATCATGCGCATCGAGAAAGGTCACGCTGCCGGTGGTGAGCTTATTGGCCAGACCACGGCGCGCGATCTTGGTCTGGCAAAGATGATGTCGTCTAAGAAGGACTATGTCGGCCGGGTGCTGGTGCAGCGTCCGGCATTCCTGGAGCAGGACCGGCCAAGCCTCGTAGGCTTCAGGCCGGTCGATCGCAATCAAAGACTGTCCGCCGGCGCGCATTTCCTGGAAGTCAGTGCAAAGCCCGTGATCGAAAACGATCTTGGTCACATGACGTCAGTGGCGGCATGGTCCACGCTCGGTCATTCGGTCGGCCTTGGTCTGCTGGCGGGAGGCGCAGACCGCATCGGCTCAATCGTGATTGCGCATGATCCCGTACGCCGCCGCGATATTCCTGTCGAAGTCTGTCATCCCGTCTTTTACGATCCGAAAGGGGAGAAGCTGCGTGCCTGAGTTGCGATTGGCTCCTCGAACGCCACTGCATGGAGAGTTGTTGCCGCAGAGGATCGGCCGCGCCGATGGTCCGGCCGGCGTTACCGTCCATGAGCGCGGGGACCTGTCATTGGGGTTGATCACGGCACGCCGCGGCATGCGCACAACATGCATCGATAGCTTGCGAGCATCCTATGATCTCGATGCACCGATGACGGCCCGCATCGTGCATGGCCGCACGCTGTCGCTCGCCTGGGCGGGGCCGGAGACCTGGCTTGCGATCGGCAGCGCGCGGCCGGATATCGAAACGGAACTCAAGGCAGTCGTTGGCCAGGCGGCATCGATTGTCGACATGTCCGACCAGCGCGTCGTGATGCGGATCTCGGGACCGATGACGCGGACGGTGCTCGCAAAGGGCGTCACCATCGATTTGCATCCTCGCGTATTTAAGCCGGGTGACACGGCGATCACGCCGCTCGCGCATATTACAACCCAGCTCTGGCAGGTCGACGATACGCCGACATTCGATCTGGTGTCGCCGCACGCGACAGCGCGCGACATGTTTCATTGGCTGACGGTCTCCGCCGCCGAGTTCGGCCTAGATGTCGGTCGGACCCAACTTTAGAAGTAAGTATGGCTGCGGTCGTGATCGCGACACTCATCCGGTCGGACTGGTGGGCGATGAAATGGCCTGGATCCGCTAGCCCGCGGCGCGGAATGTCGGATTCGCAGAATGACAGGCTATGGAATATGGCGGCGCAAGACTGCAACGACGGCGATAAAATCGCTGATAACAAAACCAAAATCGGTCAATAGTTTCGTCGTCATAGCTCAACGTATCGTAATTTTTCGATTTTACTCTTTGCGGCTCTAGCCTTTAATTTTATTCCGCCGATCACGAATGCGCAAAATCCCTCTCGTGATTTATCGATTATCGTAGCGATCCGTTAACGGCAATCCGCATTTACAGAAGCTCGTTAGGCCGTAACAAATTTGAATAGGCGAAGGTGAAGGAGAATTTCGTGTGAGAGCATGACATGCGGCGGTCGATCGCAAAGCTGGCATCTTGGTTGCGAGCCTCGGTTCTCAGGGCGCCGAACGCGATTGACAGACAGGTTTATTCGCGGTCGTATTTTCCGCGCACGTCAAAAAAACCTGCTTGGGTCGATAGGTACAGTCAAGACGCCCATGTCTCTGAAACGAAGTTTCGACTGCTAGTCGATAGCGTCAAAGAATATGCGATTTACTTGTTGGACCACGAGGGCAGGGTCACGAGTTGGAATAAGGGGGCGGAACGCATTCTTGGCTACACCACTGAAGAAGCAATTGGGTTGAATGTTTCTGCTTTTCATTGCGAATCCGATCGAGAAGCAAATGCTGCAAAAGAAACGCTCCGGATCGCCAGATTAGAAGGGAAGTTCGAAGCGCAAGTTCGGCGTATGAGGAAAGATGGCAGCTTATTTTGGGCCAATGTGGTCATCGACCCCATATACGATAAAGACTGCGAAATAGTGGGTTTTGCTAAAGTTGTGAGAGATGTGTCGGACGTAAAGGCGGCAGAGGACAAGCTCTTACATCTCGCTCTTCGTGACCAACTGACCGGCCTATTAAACCGCACCAGCCTCCTGAATGATTTACAAATCCTTAAGAGCAAGCGCCTGAAAAATGGTGTGTGCTCAGTCGCCATCGCAATATTGGATATCGATAAATTCAGGCAGGTAAATGATAGCTATGGTCAGGTCATCGGCGACCGACTTCTAACAGAAGCTGGCAGGCGGTTGGTGATTAGCGCGCCCAATTGCAAAGCGTATCGCCTAGGCGGCGACCGGTTTGTACTACTTTCATCAGTAGCAGGCGAGGCGGGCGCGGAGAACGTTGCAGTGAAGGCATCGTCTTCAATTGCGATGCCCTTTCTCATCAACGGGCATACGATCAGGGTCAAAACCACAGTCGGGATTGCAGCCACGCGAGATTTTGATGAAGGCGTCGAAGATCTGATCGCCAATGCTGAGCTTGCTCTGGCACACGCAAGAGCCTCAAGCGAGGTCAAACAAGTCGTGTTCGACTCAGCTATGCGCGCGAGAATCAGAGCGCAGGAACAGGTTGAGGTCGATTTAAAGATTGCTCATGAAAAAAAACAATTTGTGTTGTATTATCAGCCTCAAGTTCGACTCTCCGATGGCCTTGTTATTGGGGCTGAAGCGCTGTTGCGTTGGAAGCATCCCGCGCGGGGCTTGATATTACCGTCGGCGTTTATCGATACGCTTGTGCGAAGTCCCGTTGCACTAGAACTTGGCGAATGGATACTCAATCAAGCATGTCAAGCTGCAACGCGCTGGGGCGTGCATAGCTCAAACGCGATCAAGGTCAGTGTTAATCTTTTTCCCTCTCAATACCACAGTCGTACCCTTACCGAGGAAGTGAGCTCGGTGTTACAAAATAATAATTGCATGCCATCGACCCTTGTCCTGGAGATCACAGAGAATATTGCGCTTCGTGAGGACCAAGACGTTGTGGGGCGGCTTAAAAATCTTCGAAATCTGGGGGTTAGTTTTGCATTTGACGATTTCGGGACGGGGTATGCGTCATTAAGTTGCTTGAACAAGTATCCAATTTCGACGATCAAAATCGATAAAAGCTTCGTGATGAAATGTGGTGAAGTCGGAGAGACGGCGGATAAAGCGATCGTGCGCTCGATTATCGCTCTCGGACACAGCCTTAAACTCAAAATTATAGCAGAAGGTGTTGAAACTGTTGATCAGGCTGTATTCCTTAGACGGCAAGGATGCCAAGAGGCGCAGGGTTTTCTCTACGGAAAGCCAATGCCGGAACAGGACTTCGTAAAATACCTGCTAGCAAATAAGTCGTCATGTGAGATGTCGGTCTGAGGATTAGCTTCGATATTCGCCACCGTTTCGCGAAAGCTGCGAGGAGTTCGCCCTTGCTGCTGCGATACCGATGAATCAGCCGAGGATTGCGCGATTAGGCGATAGTTCAGTTGATCGAATATAATGCGATATTTCTTAGGGCAAACGCATCCTAGGGATTGCACTCAGGACAATGAAGTGCCGGCGCCCTCGTCAAACCGTCGGTCCGTGCCCGCTCTTCCCTGTAATCGCAGGCGGGACATCCTTGCACTTGTGCGACGATCATGTGGGTCGGGGCCCCACAATCCTCGCAAGTTAAGCCCGGACGCGATTCTATGTGGCCAAACCCTGGAGTACCGCAGGCCGGGCAAAGCGTTGCTAGACGCTGTGCTAGGCGGTTAGCCAAGACTCCAAGGCTCTTCATTCGAGTAGGATTAAAATGAGCGCGCATGTCGGTCTCCAAACGTGCGCGGCCGTCGAGCGACACGGCGGCAGACGCTGCAAGGGAGAGGGCGAGACTTTCACGATCGACAATTCCCTTGTAGACGCGAACCTCATTTCGTCCGGCGTTCGGTCGTACGATCAGGCCGTGGTCTGGGAAACCAACGTGCGCGAGGAATGATTCAAACGCTTCGCCAGGCGAAACAATTAGATGATCAAAGTTTGTTTTTTCGGCAACGAAGCCTTCACGAATGACGATGCCCCTTTCGTCATCGACAAACACTAGGAGCTCCATGCCGGCCGGAAAGAATGGGATCGCGGGATGCGGTCCGAACGTGCCCTCGCTCGCGATGCCGAGCGGCAGTCCCATGGCGGTCATGCCCAACCGCGCCTTGCGCACAGCAACCTCGATCATCGTGCCATCGCGGGGGATCTCGCCTGTGAACGTTCCGAGCTGATCGGTATCGATTCCAGGAGTTGCAGTGACCACGAGGCCGACGGTGGAGATCAACGCGGGCGCTATCGCCTCTTCCTTGCGGTGCATAGTGGCGAGGGCGGCGCTGCGTCCGGTGTAAGGGTGCCGCACTTTAGTCACTCCGTTCTCGCTCGGCATCATCGATCCGCCCTTTGTATGTCCAGGCCAGTGTCGCGCCGGCCAGAAACGGCACGATACGAGCATCGGTGGCTGCGAAGGACGATGGCACCCGCCACGGTTTTTGTTCGAGTACGATTGAACCTGCGTTGAGCGGCAAGCCGTAGAAGCGGGGACCGTGTTCGGCGGCGAAGGCTTGAAGCCTGTCGAGTGCCCCCTCTTCCTCGAAAACCGTGGCATAGCTCTGGATTGCGACGGGTGCATTAAAGATACCGGCACAGCCGCAAGCGGACTCCTTGTCGCCGACCGAGTGTGGTGCCGAGTCTGTACCGAGGAAGAACTTGGGGTTGACTGAAGTTGCGGCGCGGCGCAGCGCCAGCCGATGCCGCTCCCGCTTGGCGACGGGCAAGCAGTAGAGATGCGGTCGGATTCCACCTTCGAACATGGCGTTCCGATTGATCATCAGGTGGTGCGGCGTGATGGTGGCGCCAACGTTCGGCCCAGCGGCCTCGACGAAGGCCACCGCTTCTTCGGTGGTGATGTGTTCGAACACAAATTTCAAGGCGGGAAAATCCAAGAGGATTCTCGTGAGGACGCGGTCGATGAACACGGCTTCCCGGTCGAACACGTCGACGTTCTGGTCGGTCACCTCGCCATGTAGCAGCAACGGCATGCCCACCCGCTGCATCAATTCCAATGCCGGATAGACGAGTCTCGCATCCGTCACGCCATAGGCTGCGTTGGTGGTTGCATGCGCCGGATAGAGCTTCGCCGCGGTGAAGACACCCGATGCGAAGCCACGCTCGATCTCTCCAGGCTCGATGGCGTCGGTGAGGTAGACGGTCATCAGCGGCGTGAAGGCGATACTTGGCGCTAGCGCCTCCAAGATTCGCGCGCGATAACCCTCTGCGGCGACCACTGTCGTCACCGGTGGATCGAGGTTCGGCATGACGATGGCTCTGGCAAATTGGCGGGCAGTTTCGTTGATCACCGCAGCAAGCATCGCTCCATCTCGCAGATGAACGTGCCAATCGTCGGGCTGGCGGAGCACGAGACATTTCGCGGTGCCCGCGCTTGATTCGGGCACCACCTCCGGCTCATATGTCCTCATAGACATGCTCTTCTACAGCCGCTCCCGGATGTGTGCCGCTGACCACTGAAGGTCTCCGGCATAGTGGCGGATGGTCCGACCCTCGTCGGTGAGCGAAAAGAGATGAACCCAGCCATTGTCGACGAGGTCACGAACGCCGCTTTGTTTCGCGATGACCCGGTTGATCTCCGCCTCTGGGGCCTCGATGAACACATTGAGTCGCAGCGGCTCATGCACGAAGCGCCGGCCGTCATGCACGGACTGCCAGGGTAGGCCGACCTTGAGGTCGCCGGCGTTGCCTTCCAGCACGCCGAGCTGGCCGACAACGTTATGGAGGGTCTTGTTGCCGCTGCCGAAGGCGCGATTGTTCACGGTCGAGCCGTAATATTGCAGGTTGATCCAGCTTGCTACGACCATCGGTGCGGTCATGATGAGTTCCAGCACGTTGAATTCGGTATCCTTGCGCCAATCATAATTGTGCAGGAAGGCACGGCCACCGAGGTCCAGCCCGTGCGTGTGTGTGCGTGGTGCGGCGATGAAGGCCGCGTTGCCGGCAAGACCCCATTCGGGACGCACTTGCGACCAGTCTCGGCTGCGGGCGATGACCTTGCCGTGGATGCCCGGAGCGTTGGAGAGGCCCAGAAGCGTCGCGCGTTCCATGCGTGCGAGCGCCGACGCCTTGGCCAGCCAGTCCTTCAGCCGCTTCAGATCCTCGGCATGCGAGGCTGGGACCTCGTCGAGGCCGTAGATCTCATCGGTCGTGGTGTCGTGCAGGCAGCCGAGGAACAAGGTATCATCGGGCACGTCGATGCCGCGCGCTTTCAGGCCGGCGCGCACGTCCAGATCGTTGAGGACAGAGGCGGCGACACGCGCGTTCGCTTCGCCGGTGTGTCCGCCGCAGGCACCGCAGTCGAGGCCGGAGGCGTGCGGGTTGTTGACCGTCGTGCTGCCATGGCCGGTCAGCATGACGAGACGGGCAAAGTCCTCGGTCATCGACATCGCGCGCAGCACGGCTTCCGCCATCGCCAAACGCCGCGCATCATCGAAACCAGTCTGGCGACCGCCGACGAGGCGCGGAGTGAGCAGCGGCCCGATTCGGTCGGTGACGCTGTCATCGAGACCGTCGGTATTGGGATCCTTGACGGTGCGGGTCAGCCCGACGCTGTCGCCGAGAATTTTGGCCGCAAACAGCAAGCCCATCGTTTCGACATAAGTAAATGAGGAAACCGCTGAAAGTTTGAACGCTTTCCACGCCTTCGCGGCGCGCCGGCGCAACAGCCGCAGGCCCAAGACTTCCGTTTCCTCTTCGTCGGATGCGCCGACGACGGTTTCGCAGACGACGAAGGCGGGGGTGAGCAGCACCGGGCATTGAGCGCCGCCCTTAAGGCGCCCGATCGGCACATATTCGATAGGGAATCCGAAGAAGCCGGCGAAGCCGATGGTCTCAACTTCGGGACAGACCGTCTCTAAGGCGCGGCGGTAGACCTCTGAGCGCACATCGATACAGAACGCGGCCTGCAACGCCTTGCGTGTGCTCGCGAAGTTAGTCTTCGGTGCAGCTATATTCTGCGCCAATCGCGACAGCAGCCGGCGCTGATAAGCCGCCTCGTAGGCTTCCTGCATCACCAGATCGACGACAAGGTCCGGATCGTCGCCGAGCCGCTCGTCCTCCGGCAGCGCGGCCGCCGCCGTCATCGCTTGCGTCCACGCCTCCGTGAACGCAGCGTCCTTGCGTTCAAGGAACAGCGCGTGGCCCCAGGCGAGGCGGATCGCCATAAGCTGGATGAGGGTGTCGTCCGTCCGGCCATAGAGCGCATTATCCCAAACCTGATAGCGCGCATACGCCGCCCAGCCACCGATGTCGAACAGGGCCCGGTGCAGATAATCCTCCACGGCGCGTTCGGGAATGCCGAGCCGTTCAACGACCGTCGCTATCGCCGTTATGGAATCCTCGGGCAGGCCGGCCACCGCCGCACGAAACCCCTTGATTCCCATGGTTTCAGGATTGCGGTCATGGCGCATGGAGGCACGCCACGCAGAATAGGGACGCAATTCCCGCGAGGGTAGCCGCCACGCGGCCTGGCCCTCGTCGAAATAGGCGGCGCAAAATTTCGAGATCTCGTCGATCATAAAGGCCGTGCGCGAGGCATGCCGGTCGCCGACTGCGAGCGCGTCGAGCACCTCGGCAACGGTCGCAACGACCGCACTGGGCTTGGCGGTGTGCGAGGGGTCTTTGGCAAGCGCCTGCTTCAATGCGCCGATGTCGGCGGGTGCGCCGTCGCTTTTCGGCACGGCGGTGCGCGCCGTCTCGATATCTCGATCCTCAATGAAGCTCGCTGCCAGCGCCTCACGGTAGAAACCGCGTGGCATCAGCATGTCGATCCGGGCGACACGGCGAAGCGTAGCACAGGTCGCCGCGAAGGTTTGGTCACTGAAACCGAGGAAAGGATTCACGGCCACGAAATGCTTGAGTGGCCACAGCGGGGCGATCTTGTTGCAGGCCCTGGCGATCGCGGCGTCGATGGACGATGGCGTCGCGTCCGGGGCATTGCAGCCATCGGTCATCTTCCAAAGCGGTTTGGCATCCAGCGCGAGTGCCGTAGTCATCAATACGCTCCGTTTGTCGAATTGATGATAGTGGAGGGCGTCAACGCCCTGGGCGGCAGCGGGGGCCAGAATCGCAACACCAGCCGGTTGGCGAACGTGTTGACGTAGAGGCCGTTGGCGAGATGGAC
This sequence comes from Pseudorhodoplanes sinuspersici, assembly GCA_945878025.1. Classification (GTDB taxonomy): domain Bacteria; phylum Pseudomonadota; class Alphaproteobacteria; order Rhizobiales; family Xanthobacteraceae; genus Pseudorhodoplanes; species Pseudorhodoplanes sinuspersici_B. The sequence continues at coordinate 20,673 of CAMDXM010000034.1, forward strand.
GTAGAGCGCCTGCCAGCGCGGCGCGTCCGCCTGGCGTGCCAGCAGGCTTTGCAGCATCGTCACGGCGGCGAAGGACATAACGACGGCGGCG
>CAMDXM010000035.1 GCA_945878025.1 Pseudorhodoplanes sinuspersici
AGCAACTGCCGACCCTGCGAGCGGCCCTGCTTGCCCATCAGGTCAAGCATTCCATCAACCCCGATCTTGAACAGCAAGCCAAGGCCGCGTAGCCTGTTCAAACGGCGACGCCTGCCGAGCGAATTTCAACACGGCTCGGGACATTCCCAAGCCATCGCGCCCGCCCTGTTGCGCGCCGAATGGTCCATGCGAGCGGTCCTCGGACCGCTGGCGGCGTTTCGTCTATTGGCGATTTACGAAAAGAATACCTGAACCGTTTCGGACGCGAGGCCGATCAATGCTGAGAGACAAGACGACGCGGCACCTGCTCTGGATTGCGCTTTTCGCAGTTGCGCTGCGCCTCGCTTATCAGGCCGCGATGCTTCATTTCGGCGGCAGTTTCGACAATGGCAGCGATTCCGGAAAGTACCTGAGTATGGCGCGAGAATTTTTTGCCGGTGGATGGGCCAGCCATTCCGGTGACCAACTGGAGCGGATGCCGATGTATCCGGCGTTTATCGCTGGGGTTTTCCATTTATTTGGAATCGAAAACCTGCGCGCTGTGGTCACCATCCAGTCGTTCATCGACGCGTTGAGCGTAATCGGCATTGGCGTCGCCGCGCGTTCGATGTCCGAGCGTTTCGCGGTGTCCTCCGCTTTGGCTGCCGCCGTCATTCCGAACTTCATTGTACATGCGTCCTATTTATTGACCGAGACGGTATTCACCGTGTTCTTCGTCTGGGGCCTGTGCGCGCTGATGTGGGCGCTCCGGCGCAACACGGTGCCGCTGCTCATCGCGGGCGGAGCGCTGTTTGGCCTGGCGCTGCTGACGCGGCCGGTCATGGTATACTATCTCGTGTTCCTGACGCCCGCGCTGGCCGTGGCTCTCTATCTTCCGTGCTCTATTTCGGCGCTGCGGTGCCTCGGCCTCGCCGTTATTCCTGCGGTTATCATCCTTGCCTTCGCCGGGCCGCGCGCCGTCGATCACTACAGATACTACGGGTATCTCTCGCTCTCGGCGCAGGAAGGTACGCACCTGCTGAACTGGTTCTATGGCTGCCTTGCGAGCGCCACACCCTGCGCCGAACGTGCCCGCGTGGCCGAAGAGATGCGTCCGGTTGCCGAACAGCGCATCGTGGCGCTTGGCAAGGACAGGGACAATCCGTTCGCAATCTCGGCGGTCGAAAAACGGCTTGCGGCCGAGAGGATTTTGTCGATGCCGCCCGCCTTGATCGCCACCTCGATGAGTGCGGGGATGTTCCGTGTACTGATGCAGACGGGCTTTTACGAATCCTTCGCGCAGTTCCGCCGGGAGCCGGCGTTTCTCTCGGCGATGCCGGGGAACGCCACCGGCGAGCGGTTGAACAATTTTATCGCCGCCAACAAGACAAACGTCTTCATGATGCTATGGGTATTGGCACAGGGCGCGCTCTTATTGTCACGGCTTGTGCAATTGGCGGGATTGTTTCACGGGCTGCGATCGCCGGCCTATCGCGGCGCAACGCTATTGCTGTTAGCGACGATCACCTATTTCCTGATCCTGACGGGACCAATCGCGAGCCCGAAGTATCGCGTCCCGATTGAGCCGCCCTTGCTGATTCTGTTCGGCATGGGATGGGTTTGGCTGCGTGATCTCCGGCTGCGCCCTGCGCCCACAGCGAGCGCGGCATGAACGCTGTACAAGCTATAGGGCGAATTCCACTTTCCGCTATCCTGGTCGCGGCACTCGTCTTGCGTACCGGCTACTCGCTGGTTCTGTATTGGAACTTCGGCGACGACGGTCTGATTGGGTTGGATTCAATCGACTATCTGCGGTCTTCCCGGGAATTCGCGACCGCGATGTCAAATGGCGCCGTTAGCGGTTGGCAACTACTCGGTCCTAACCTGCACATGATGCCGCTCTTTACTTGGCTGCTGGCGGTCTGCTTTGCAGTTGGCGGCGCGGCCGGGCCGCTTATGTATGTGATAGTACAAGGTGGGCTCGATACCGCGACCTGCTTGATCGTATATCACATTGCCGGACATTTCGACCGCCGCTTTGCCATCCCTGCGATCGTCGCCGCAGCAGTCAATCCGACGCAAATTGTTTTGGCGGGCTTGGTCTATAGCGACACGCCATTCGTTTTTTTCGCGGCGCTGTCGCTGTTCGCCTCGTTGCGCTGGCTGAAGAGCCCATCGTTGGCGAATGCCGTTTTGCTTGGCGTCGGCCTTAGCGCTGCGGCACTGTTCCGTATTTTGATCGTGCCGTGGGCGGGTCTGTCGATCGTATTTCTCGCTCTGGCCATTCTTTGGCAAGACCGATCGCAGTTTCGCCGCATTGCGCGACTTGCAGTTCCAGCTTTGATCGTCGCGATTTGCATCGGACCGATCATGGCCCGCAATTACACCCAGTATGGCGCATTTGCCCTGACACCGCAAAGCGGCATGCATTTGACCCGCTGGGTTGTACCGTTGGTAAAGGAAGCGGCCGATGGCAGCCCTTGGGAACAAACCTACTTGCTCATGGAAAAACGAACCGAGGCCCGATTTGGTCCGCTGACCGGAAATCCATTCGAGAACTCGCGGCGCTATGTCGAGATCGGCAACGAGGCAATGTTGGAGCTGGGCCTGCGACCCGCACTGAAAGGCTGGAGTTATGGTGCGGCCATCAATGTCGCGGCGCCGGCGCTGCTTATTTCGCCGCCGGTGGCTCAATTGCCGCGCACTGGCTTTTTCTCGACGCCAGGCCGCGACATGCCGGAGAAGATATTTAACTTCGTCTTCCGCTCCGATAATGCGCGCTATGCGCAGCTCTTGCTGATTGGATTAGCCGGCGTCTTCCTCGTCCGACTCATTCAGGTCGCGGGCGTCATTGCGGTACTCCAAACGCGACATTTTGCAGCGCTGTTTTTTTGCGCGACATGGATCGCCTATGTGCTGCTGATAAACGGACCCGTAGCATCGCCGAAATACCGGCTACCGCTTGAGCCCCTGTTCGATGTTCTCACGGGCGCGGGGATCGCGGCAATCATAGGACGAAAAAGGCTAAGCCCGCCTGGCACACCCGGAAGCGTGAACTATTCTACCGGATGACATCTTTGAAGTAGTTGGCGAGCCGAGGAATAGGACTAAAACAATTAGGTCATCAATTAAGTGATCAGTATTAGTTTCCTGCCGGCGGCCGGAGTATGTCTGTCCATCTTTCGAGCGCGTCGGATAGTTGAACCTCAACGCTCAACCGCGCGCCGGCGGAGAGCCTGGCGCGCAATTCGGAATCCTCATCAACTTCAATCATTGCAGTGGCCAGGGCGGGGGCGGAGCCTTCGGGCACGACAAGACCTGACCTTCGAGCATGAACGATATCGCGCAAGCCCTCCTGGGCATCGCTGATGACCGGAGGCAGGCCGACGCTCATGGCTTCCAGCACCGCATTCGGCATGCCCTCGAACCGCGCCGGGTGGGCAAGAGCGATGGCGGCGCGATACCAGGGAAACGGATCGTCCACATGACCCTTGAAGACGACCCGGTCGGAAATGCCCAATGATCGCGCCTGAGCCATGAGGGCCGCGCGCAGGGGGCCCTGGCCGAGGATCACCAAATCGACATCGCTACGCGAGGCGGCAACTTGCGCAAACGCGGTCAGCAGAACGTCATAGGCCTTCTGCGCATCCAGACGGCCAGCTGCGAGAAAGAATGGCCGGCGGACATCGAGCGGCCCAAGGGATGGACCGGGATTCCGCACGGGATTCGGCAACCAGGCCAATTTATCGGCGCCAACATAACGGGTCATCGTCGAGATGGCCGCCCTGGAATTTGCGATCACGAGATCGGCCCGGCTGTATAGAAGACGCCTGAGCAAATCCCAGATCCGACCCAGCGACTGCCGCGCCGGATCGTTACGCTCCGACACGATCACCCGCTTACCGAGCCTCGCCGCGGCGAGAATGCTCAGTATGTTTGTGCTGCCGACGAAACTCAGCACGGTGCCGGCACCGCTGTCGCGGATAGCCGAGCGCAAATTCCGGATACGCAGTGCGTTCGCAACGACACCCATAAACGAATTGTTGGAGATTCCGGCGCCGCCAATCACGATGCGGCGAACCCCATTTTCGAGTTTAAATACATCGGATGCGGGGCTTGAAAAGGTGATGCAGGCGACCGCGATGCCGTTCGCCGCCCAATAATTCGCCAGCGTTGAAGCCACGTGCTGGGCGCCGCCGCCGCCGAGGCTCTCAATCACGATGACGACGCTTCGGTTCACGCGTTACCGAGCAATCTGCGGTAAACCGCCGCCACCGCCTCCGCATGAGCGGTTTCGGAGAACTTGGCCGCGACCCAGGCTCCCGCCGCGCCGGATATATCGCGGGCACCATCCGGGTCGGCCAAAAGCGCAAGCCCCGCCTCTGCCAGCGCCTGCGGGTCGTCCGGCGGAACCAGCACCCCGGTGCGGCCCGGCGCGACGATGTCCAGATGCCCCCCCGACGAAGAGGCGATAACCGGCACGCCAGCGCTCATTGCTTCGACCAGCACACGGCCATGCCCCTCCTCGACCGCCGGCGCCAACAGCAAATCGCAGCCGGCGAGACACTCGGCTGCATCGTCGCGGAAGCCGGCAAAAGTGACTACCGCATCAAGCTCCAACTGGCGGCACAGCGAGTGCGCCGCATCGCCTTGATCGCCGTCGCGTCCGATCAACAGAAATCGCAGTTCCGGCCGGAGCGTGTGCATGAGAGCCGCAGCGCGCAGAAAGACGTTCGGACGTTTCTGCGCCTGTAGCGTTCCGATGAATGCGACAACCGGCCCTCCCCCGCCGACCAAACCGGCCACGCGACGGCTCGCTTCGGTTCGCGAAAGCGGCGAGCGCATGAATGGATTGGCGATGACGCTCGTTCGGCCATGCAGCCATTTCGGCAGCGTGCTTTCGACGTACTGCGAGATTGCAATCACAGCCTGGGCAAAGGAAAAGCCGATGCCGGCAACTCGCGATGCACTCCACCGCGTCCGCCGATGCGCCACGGCCTTGCAGCCAGCCAGCCGCGCCGCCGCCATCCACGTCACGATCATACGCCCGTCATTGGCGTGGACGAGATCGAATCTGTTTATGCGCAGGAACAGAGCCAGCTTTGGCGCCATGAAGGCAACCTTAAGAACTGCAGCGGCGCCCGACGCTCCGGCGGGCAAGAACGGCATATCCGCGCGCAGCCAAGTCAGCTTGCGTGCCTCCAGCCATGCCATCAACGGCCCATCCTGATGCACAATGGCGACCGGCGAAAATCCGAAACGCGGAAGCTCTGCCATCAGCAACGCCGCGGAAATGTGACTGCCGCCAATGGTGTCGCCCACAAACGGGAATGCGACCCGAAGGGTCATGCCGGCAGACCGAATGCCGTCAGGGTTCGCTCGAACAAACGGTCAAGGCTGTAGGATTCGACGATACGCTCGCGCGCCGCCGTTCCCATCGCCTGCCGAAAGCCCGGATCCATCAATTGGCGCCAGGCCCGCGTCAATGCCGGCACGTCCCGGACGCCGACGACCATGCCTTGGTTGCCGAGCAATTGCTGCACGTCGCCGACATCGGTGGATACGCAGGCGCGGCCGCACGCCATGGCCTCACCGATCGCGTTCGGGAAGCCTTCAGAGTTCGAACATAACGTCACAATGTCGAGTGCATTCAAGACCGCGGGAATGTCATTGCGGTCGCCGGTCCAGGTGACGCGGGATGCGATGCCGAGGGTATGTGTCAATTCCACCAAGCGCGTCTTCAAGTGCGCGGAACCGCCACCGATGCAGACAAACCGCGCAGTCGGCGACGACTCGCTCAGCGCCGCCGCGGCGCGCAGAAACATTTCGTGGTTTTTCACCGGATCGATGCGGGCGACCATTCCGATGGCCACGTCGCCATCGGCAATATTCATGGCTTTTCTAATTCGTTCGCGTCCGGCCGCGTCCGGCTGGAAAAGCCCGGTGTCGAAGCCATTTTCGACAACCGTTATCCTGGCCGGCTCAAATCCCTTGCGCTTGCAACCCTCGGCGCCCGACTGGGAGTTGACGACCACCCGATCGGGCAGCATCGACAACTTGCGTTCGAGCCAATATGCAAACAACGTTTTCAATCCGTAACCGGCGAGCGGCATATCGGCCGAGCGAACGCCCCAGATCAGCCGGCACTCGGGCCGAAAATACTTCACGGTGGCGGCGACTAAATTTGCGTGCGGCAAAAACGAATATAAGACGGCCGGCTTTTCGATCTGCACCAGCCGCCGCAACGACAAAAAATAAGAGAGAAACCCAAGATTTCCCTCAAGCGAGCGGACAGGAATGCCGGCCTCGCGCAGTTCGGCAACGAGTTGGCCTTCGTAGGCCCTAAGCATCAGCACCGTGACATCATACGCGCGCTGATGGAGTATCCGCGCGAGGAGTGCAACCTGACGTTCGGTGCCGCCGTGTTCGAGAGAAGGGACCAGTAAAAAAATCTTCATCCGCTGCTCAAGAGCCGGTGCAGTATATCGACACGAAGCAATATGTTGCCCGCCGCCGAATTCGTACGCTGTTGCCACAGACTCTGAACGTCATCACCGTATTGCCATGCTTTCCTCGGCGGCTCTTTCAGGCTCGAAACATAGCGTTGCATCGGCGAGACAAACCCGCGCTTTGCCGTTTCTATTAATTCCGCTGGAAGATACCTGCTCAGTATCCGATGCAAAAGCGCCTTTTGTGGTCCGTCAACGAGACTTCGGCTGTCGATCGAGGCAGCTTTGGCAAAGACTCCACGGCTAAGGAATGGGGTTCGCACTTCCAGGCCCGCGCGCATGCTGCCGCGGTCAACCGCTGCCAAATAGCTTCCCGGCAACGTCCATTCCATATCTAGCGCACGGTTTGACTGCACCAAATCCTCCCCGTGCAACGGCACGAGCGGCAATCCTCCACCTATCCTACTGATCTCATTCGCAAATCCGCCGTTCTTGATGGAAATGATACGAAACAGATCATCGCCGGCGAGATAATCCGTCGCCATTTTCCAGAACGGCACTGCGTGGAGAAAGCGCGGCATCGACGCGGCAAGCCGGAACGGCGCCTTCGGCAGCTGGTATATCGCGCGCCGCCGCCACAGGAACCGATATTTGTTGTAGCCGTATGAAAGCTCGTCGCCACCGGTGCCGCTGAGCGCAACCGTGACATGCGAACGCGCCGCCTTTGACATCCGGGATACCGAAAGGCCGGACAGGTTGTCATTGGGCACCCCATACAGGTCGACCAATTGCGCCGGCAGCGGACTGTCCGAGGGTGCCTCGGAGCTGTCGATGGTCATGTGAGGCAAGCCGAGATGCGCCGCGATCCTGCCTGCCGCCGGGGCTTCATCGACGCCGTCGGGAAACGATACGGTATAGGCATTGAGCGAAACGCCAAGCTCACGCGCGCATAGCGCGGCAATGAGCGACGAATCGACGCCGGAAGACAGAAACAGACCGATCGGCACATCCGAGCGCAACCTCCGCTTCAGGGAGACCAACAGCTCGTGGGCGACGTCATCGACATTCTGCTCCGTCAGAGGCGCAATCGGGCCCGCCGTGGTTGCGCCCTCGGGCACCTGCCAGTAACGACGATCCTTGAATGAAAGCGTGCGGCCGTAGCGGCGGATGGTCGCGGGCGGCATCACTTCAAGCCTGGCAAATCCCGTATGCGGCGGCGGCAGGAAGCCCAGGCTGAGAAACAGCCTGATCTCCTCCGCGTCCGGCCTGAATTCGAGATCAAGAATCTCGATCAGCGGCTGCGGTTCGGAAGAGAACCAGATGCCGTCTTCCGTCGTCGCGACATAGAACGGCTTCTCGCCGAACGGATCCGTCGCAAGGACGAGATCGTCCCGACCGGAAATCGCAAAGGCGAACATGCCATCGAAGCGATCAAGCGCGCCCTCGCCCCATTCGGACCAGGCGGCAAGCAGGACTTCGGTGTCACCGGTCGTTTCGAAACTGCTTCCGGACGCCGTCAGTTCGCCCCGCAACTCGGAGAAGTTATAAATCTCCCCGTTGTAAGCGATAACGTTTCCGGCACGACTCATGGGCTGGTCGGAACGCGCGTTGACATCGATGATCGCCAGCCTGCGATGGCCGAAATACAGGCCTCTTCCGCTGTCGAACCACTCCCCGGTGCCGTCCGGGCCACGATGACCGAGCAATTTCGTGCCGCGACGGCCACGCGCAAGATCATCCGCGATGAGCGGACGCTTGAGCCAAAAACCGAATATGCCGCACATCTTCTGGAGCTATCGCGTGTTTTTCAGGAACAATTGCAGCGAAAGCAGTTCAACCAGAAGCGACGCCCCGCCGCTTGGCCGGCTCATCCACTCTTGCGCCTTTGCCCGCAGCAGCGGCCACTCGAGAAACGGCAACGCCGATTCGAGTTCAGGATCGGAGATCGCCGCGGCAACGCGGCTTTGCCAGCCCTTCTCATCTGCCAGGTGCGTGTCGCGGTCGGGCCAGGTGCGGTCTTCCGCATGGGGGGCGCGGAAACGCTGATTTCCCGTTAAATGACGCAACATCTTCCGTCCGACCAGCCAGGCCGTCTTGGCCAGCGGCGAGTAGGACGCCGGCATTCCCCAGTTTCCGGTCGGCACCGAAGCCAATTTGGGGTTCAATTGCCACTGTGCCGAGCGCAACGCGGCGGCGGTAACCCGCATTTCAGGCGGCATCGAAAGATAAACGTCGAACAGATCGTTATCAAAAGAAGGCGTCCGCTGCTCGGTGCCGACCATCATCGAGCCGATATTTGGCCAGGCAAAATGTCGGGCAAGAGCGTGGATCAAGAAGTATTCCCAGCGATCCGCATCCGTCGCCGCGACATCGCGGCTGTCTTCCAGCACGGCTTCGGCCGACGCGCGCAGGTGATCGGCCAACCGGCTCCGCCACTCGGGGCGAACGAACAACATGAGATCGACGTATTTGAGCCGGAACGGGATTTCATTGTTGAACGCACTCGCCAAATCGCCGGACAGCGGCGTCAACTGACGAAAGAACATCGGCCGGCCGGCAATGGTGAGATGCTTCGCCGGCAGATACATGCCTTGATACATGTAGTCGATACCATGGCCGTGAAAGACGACATCGGCGTCCGGCGAGACGGCATCGTTCAGTCCCAAGAACAACGCATGGTCGATCGAATAAAGCCCGCCACACAACAGCGATGCCGGGTCGGCCACCTGGTTAAGATGGTCCGGCGGAAGCTGGATGAAGCGAAACGGCGCGCCGGCGACTTCGGCTAGTTTGCGCGCGCAACTGACCTCGTAATTGTCCGAATAGCCGACAGTGATGCATAGCGGTGCGGAGGGCAGCGCGGCCAACACGGTCCGGCTGTCGTGGCCGCCACTGAGAAACAGACCGTATCGGCTTTGATCGCTGGTTCGCCGCGCCATCGACCGCCGCATGCCGAAGGCAATCGCCTCGCCGGCTTCATGCGTGCTGCGTTTTTTGTTTTTGGTGAAGTTCGGGCGCCAATAGCGGCACTGGCGGCTGCCGGAGGAATCGAAAGTTAAAATCGTCGCCGCTGGAAGGAAGCGCGATCGGGTGTCGTGTGTCTTGTCCATCAACAGACGCTGGAGCCAGAGGAATTCGAACAAATGCTCCGGCACCAGGTCGAAAGCCGAGGCGCGGCGCAGATAGCCCGCCAGGTCGGAATACAGAAAAGCGCCGACGACTCTGCCGCCGTGGGTAGCGTAGTAAAACGGAATGCCGGTGTGGCGGTCGGATATGATCGTCAGCGAGCCCTTGTCGCCGTCTTGATTCAGGATCAGGAACTGGCCGTTAAAGCCGCGTACGGTCGCCGCGATGTTCTTGCTGGCGAGGACCAACTCGGCGGCCTGTTGCGGATCGATCTTTTCCCCGAGGATCACGCTGCCGACGACGATGACAGTGCGCCGCGCAGACTGGACAATAATGGGTTTTGGATAAAACTTCCTGGCCGCAAACCTTCCTTCTACGAAATCTCCTTCGTTAACCAGTGAAATCTGTTCGCCAGGGCGCCACAGGAGTGTCAATCGTGGAAGAGGAACTATCAATGCAATAGGCTCTTAAATTGATTGCAAAACAAGATTTCCGCTTCTTCCCCAACGAGATGACGCCGGTACTCGTCCTGACCGGCTTGCGCGACCTCGATCGTGGAATCATAAGAGCACGTTGCGTTTTCAATGACTGCGTCGAAATCGGACAGATCCCATTTATGGGCGAGCATCGTCCGATTCGCGTGAAATAGGTCTGGCCAAGTTTCAAGATGAGACATATCTGGCTTTATCAGCAAGCCCCCGGTCAAAAACACTTCAAAGTCCTTCAAAGTTATCTCGCCGAAACCGAAGGGTGATAAGACGGCCTTACTTGTTTCAAGCTCGTCGAAATACCGGCGACGAGAGACTTTCGCGGTATCCAAGCGGTCTGCAAGGCGCCGCTGGATCATCTGACGTTGATACGAGACGCTGGCGCGAGGATAAGAAGCGCCGAAACGACCCGACAAATCACGCAGCCGAGGCGACCTCGATTCTGTAAAGCGCCGCGGGAAACGCAACAGTCCGCCAAAGGCAACTTTATCGTACAAAGCCATCCGCGCCGGCCCGAGCCGTGAATAATCTGCCAACCCGGAATTCCAGGAGACACGCAATTTGCTCAAGAGGGCAGGATTCGCGACAGCTTGTGACCATTCGGGTTTCGCGTCGATAACACCATATTTACGATGATAATAGTCGGTAAATGGTCGGTAAGCATACATCGGCAACCGATAGGCTGATAGGTCACGCAAAAGCTGCGCCTTCGCATAGAGATGAACGATAGGCAGTAATTCGGTCTGTAACCAACCCGAGGAATCAGTAGTGTCACAATAGATGACGCGACAATGTCGTGTGAAATTTCCGAACTCTTCAAGGATCTCTCGAGTTTCGAACAACCATCGATCACGATGAAACTTGCTGTCGACCATCAACACGTCACAATCGATCAAGTTTTTGGTCTGACGATTAAATAGCGCAACTGAAATATCACGGCGGCGCAGCGCTGAGTGCCAAACTTTGACGGGAAATAAGAAAGCTCGCCCATTTGGCGTGGTGAAGCCCGGCGAAAGAATGTGAACCTTTATCATCTGCGAGAAGACTGGTGTGCCAACGCCAGTTGGCCCATTAGCATCTGCTCAGCAAACAAAAAATCCTCCTCGTCGTCGATATCTAGAGAATAACGACGTTCCATTTTATAGCCCAGCGTCGGACTTCCATATAATTGCCTCCGCTTGATCACCTGAGGTTCAGTGATGATAATCGCAGGGCCGTTGCGAATCACGAGATCATGCATCGGCTGAACTGCGACCTTGCTCACGGCACCACCTGCCTCAAATGCCATGAACTTGCTCGCCCCGAAGGTAGATGAAACATCAGTTACGCTGACTACTGATTCAGGGCTTCTACTCTCAAACAAATCAAGCGCTTCATTAATGTGCTTGGGCAGACGCAGCGGGGATGTCGGCTGCAACAGTACAATTGATTCGACTGTGGGTTCGACCTGCTCAAGCCACTCCAAGAACTGAAGCAATACTGGCAGCATTGTTGTCGAATCTTCCGCTAATGACGGTAGACGCAAAAAAGGAACCTCAAGTCCAGCCGCACATCCAACGGCAGCAATTTCCTCACTATCAGTTGACAACACCACACGATCTAAACGACTCCCGAGTGCCGCTTCCGCCGTCCAAGCCAACAATGGCTTCCCTGCAATATTACGAATATTTTTTCCCGGCACCCTTTTTGAACCGCCGCGTGCTGGCACAATCCCAATGTGAGACATAAGATATCTATTCGCCTCTATTTAGAGCGCTGAGTTTTTTCTTGTGGGCGGCCAAATATTCTTGCGGGGTAATTCAAAATAATGACCGAGCATGAGACGGCCACCGGAGTTTGGCGTTGTGGCCTTATGTACACCGCGAGTATCGGTTAGCACCAGAGATCCGGCAGGCCCGCAGCATGTAACGACTTCATGCCCCAGTGTTTTCGTAAGATGACGTACTTCACCAGTAACGAAAAAATTTCCGCGATTACCAAACACTTTCTCGGGCCCGTAAATGTCATGTTTCAGGATCTGTAGCTCTTTCGGTTGGCGCCACGGAGCCGAAAGGTGGGTCCCCTTGATATACATATAAGGCGCGGTCCCTAGCGTGACGTCAGTTAGATAAAGAAACGCCTTGAACTTGAAATAGAACGCCTCGTCGATATGGTACCAATCAGCGCCGCCGATAACCCACTTCTTCATGCGTTCTTCAAACATACGCTGCCAGGACACTACATTGGTGCAGGCATAGCTCTTTGCAACATTTTCGATCAGTGGGTCCTCAAAGAACTCGCGCGCCTCCGGATCTAGATCCTCTGCATTCAACGTCCGGACGAGGCCTTCATCGTCGAACCGCAATGCCTTCACCCGCGGCTTGTCTGCCTGTGGCAGCGCATCGGAAGCTTGTTTGAGGCGCTGACCGAGGGCGAGCGCCTTTTCGCGCTGAATAAAGTCAGGGATTACAATCACGCCATCGCGGTTGAGCGTATCGACGAGCGTCTTCGCGCGCTCGTCCCGCGGCGCCACCTGTCCGCCGCCTACCTTGAAGTAGCTGTGCCGGTGGCGGTCAAACACTAGAGATGTCGGCAATAAATTCAAAAGAAGTTCAGACATATTCCCACTCCACGGCCTTACTAGAAGGTGATCCGTTTCTGCACGTTAATCTGCGTGAGACCGGCAAGGACATCCGCGATCCTTTTCCCAGCATGTCCATCGCCATAGATGGGATCCATACCGTGGCGGCCATTTTCTGTTTGTTGCCTGATCGCATTCGCCACCGAGCCGCAATCTGGCGCCGAGTCGATGACATTGCGGCCGCGCTCACGGCCGGCCTGGCGGCTGCCAATATTGACCACCGGTGTACCGATATAGGCGCCCTCCCGAATGCCGCTCGATGAGTTGCCGACAAGACACGCTGTGCGGCGCATCAGACGGATGTAAGTGTCGACGGGCAAATTCCGGAAGAAATGCATCTTTTCATCAAGTCCCTGCTCGCGCCACTTGCGAATGCCGCGCGCAACGTCTTCCGATCCGGCATCCGAATTAGGCCACAGCACAATCGCCGGAAGGCCAACATTGCGCACAGCTTGCAGCGTTTCGCTGATCTGCTTCTCGCCTTCCCCATATTCGGTCGTGACCGGATGCTGCGATACCAAGACGAAGGGCTGCTCCAAATCCAAATCCGCGCCAACGCCCCCTGCGAACAGATTGTCCCGCAGCGGTCCCACATCATATTTGAGTACGTCGGCGACGAGGTCGATACGGGGGCAACCGACCAGATGGACCGTATCCTCAGGTTCACCGAGCTTGATGATCCGGGCTTTTGCGTCCGGGCTGGCGGGGAAATGGATATGGGCAAATTTTGTCACGGCATGGCGGATGCTCTCATCAATCGTGCCGCTCACTTCGCCGCCCATGGTATGCGCGACCGGGATGTTCATGTATGCCGCCGCCAGGGTTGTCGCCATAGTCTCGAATCGGTCGCCCACAGTCAGCACCACGTCCGGCTGCAGCTGGTCGAAAATCGTCGGCAGTTCGAGCAGGCCTAGACCAGTCGATTTCGCCATCGTGGTTGGCGTCTCGCCTTCAATCAGCATATGGACGCGTGCGTGTACCTTGAAGCCGTCAGCCTCTATCAATCGCGAAACCGACCCGTAGCGGTCGAGGATAGCGGAGGCCGCCAGTACCACCTGTAATTCGAGCTGCGGATGCGCCTCGATCGCTTGCATGGCCGATTTAATGCTCGAATAATTAGCGCGCGAGCCAACAACGACGCAGATCTTCTTCATTTTATTTCGCTTATTGAAATTTCACGACAGATCATCAGGGACGAATTGATGATCGCCGGACACCGCGTGTTTTAGCCTTCGTCCTACAAGTTCCTGATAGCGGAAAGCAGGAATGCCATTGCCGGGCTTTTTGTAAGCGAGATCGTCCTCGGTGAGAACGTGATCGGCGGGAAGATTGCGAGCGGCCACGACGCTCTTCTCGAAAATTTGCTTCATATCCCGATAGGAAGACGTATCGGACTTGTTGACCCTGTGCGTCAGCAAAATCGAGACAGTGGCAAGCGCATCCGCAAGCTGCCGGAATTCACTCGGCTCGGTGCCGTTGGCGGCATCGCTGCCATACATCGCACGCGAGAAAGTGAAATGTTTTTCGACTACGGCGGCGCCGAGAATGGCAGCTGCGATCGCCGCCGTGATACCGAGCGTATGATCGGAAAACCCAACATCGAGCCCATACCGCTCGCGCATCTCTGTCATGACATTGAGGCCGACCTGCTCCGGGGGGCACGGATATGCTGAGCTGCACTGGAGCACTGTCACGGGCCCACCATCGCGCAAGGCCGTGACCGCCAAATCTAACTCCCCCCAGTCGCTCATGCCGGACGACAGCAGCACCGGCTTTCCGGTGACCGCGATCTTGCGCAGCAGTGGAATATTTGTCACCTCACCCGACGCAATCTTGTAGCTGCCGACACCGACTTCCTCCAGCAAATCTACAGCTTCGAGTGAGAACGGCGACGATAGGAATTCTACGCCGTTCTTTTCACAGATATTGGCCAGATCTTTCCATTGCAGGAGCGAAAATCCCGTTCGCAAGAAATATTCAAATCGCGGCTCGCCATTGAAAAAAGGCGGATTCGGCGCTTCTCGTAACGTTTCGGCCGCCGCGATATGGGTCTGAAATTTAACTGCATCTGCGCCACATGACGCTGCGGCCTCGATCAGTTTGGTGGCATTGCCGAACGATCCGTCGTGAACGGATCCAATTTCGGCGATGAGTTTCACTGGCTTCATGACGTTGATTTCTCGCACACGAAGAGACGCGTGCCGCGCGACGCAAATATGCAGTCAACGACTCGAAACACCACATACGGCACCAGCCCGACTTCGATTAGACGCACGTAATAGCCATAGATCCTTTGACTAAGTATACTGTCGCGGACCTTGCCAGCATGGAAATCATATTGTTTTTCACGAATAACTCGCAATCCGTGACGAGACAACATTTCCCGCAAATCATGGTAACGTGCGCCGCTTGGCGGGTAATTGAATATCCAGCGTGCGGCTGGCTTTAAAATTGAAGCCGCATGACGTATCGCGACTTCAGTGTCATCAATATTATTGAGTGTGCGCAAAGTCACTATCGAATCGAAGAGACGGTTTTTTCTAATATCCTCAAAGCTACATTCCCAAAAATTATCGGCGATTTCGGGATTTTGTATTTTCGCACGTCGGATATATTCGCCGGCGATATCGTAACCAAATACGTTATAGCGACCCAAAAGATTTGGATAAAAGCGTCCGGTCCCAACCGGGAAATCCAATACATCCGGCCCCTTGATCCACGGCAGAATATTTGTGAGATCAAGGCTGAGGCGAAAGCCTTCAAGCCTGCGCTCTAGACTGGCTTGCGCGCGATCAGCCGCCGCAGGGTCCAGGTCGCGAAATCGAGTCGAATATTTTGAAAGGTTGCTTTTCATCTTTATAGGCTCGTTTCTACTCCGTAGTAGTTTTGCAGTACACTGTTGTTACCTCTTTTTGACACGGCACTCTCGAATAGTTCTGGCATATATGTCAAATCGGCCTGCAGTCGACCCTCCGGATCACGCCAAACCGGGGCCATTGCCACTCGCTGCACGAGCATCTTACGGGCCTCCGGACTCACGGCGACATGAGGTGTGTCGAACAATATGATCGGCAACCCCGTAGCAAGGGCATAGGGAAATGTTGACGAAAGCGTCGTATCGAAGACGAAGACTGTATTTGTCCAATCGAATTCTTCAAGTTTGCCCGTGTGAATCTCAACACCTAGCGCATCGCGAAAATGCGTGACGTGAGTGTTCGTATCTTCCGGATGCGGCTTAAAGCCAACCTCCATCCCGGTAGTCTTTAGAGCCCCAAGAACGCGCCACTGCCAGTCTCTTAGAAAATTGCTGGTATCAAGCGGCGGCGATATGAAATTTTCACCGCTGTTGGACCGTGAAACATAAAGTATTTTTATGTTCGACTTGGAGTCGAAAGAGGTGATTTTTTCTTTCCGAGGAGCGGATAGAGCTTCGATTTTAACGTTACTAAAGCGCCGGCCACATCGTTCGGTATTCCGGCGAAGTCCCTCAGCCATCGAAGTTGAAAAAGTAACAAACCGGTTCACCATTCCAAATTCTGTTCGAACCTGAAAATCCCAGTCATGCATGCCGGAACCCGAGCCGTGGTCGAAACCAACCACCTCACCCCCAAGTCGCATAACCGCTCGTGCAAATATTCGATGCAGCGGGAAACCCATAGTCCCCGCCCAGAACATCTTGGGTAAGCGCCTAGCTGAATTGCTTAGAGCGGTACGATGGAAATCGATCCAGCGAGCATATTCAGAGAAGCGAGAAACACTCTGCTCAATGACAATTTCGTCATTTAATTCCGCGGCTTTGAAAGCATTTCGCATAGCCGTCACAAGCATATGCTCCACTTCCGCGCTGAATGACGACCCGCGGTTTACAGCGGCGGTCGCCCGACCAAACCAATCACCGTGGGTCATCAGGCACGGATCAACATTTTTCTGTTCTGCATAGGCCACAGTTAACGCACTTCTGTGAAATGCGCAGATGTCTCGATCCGGTCGGAAAAGAATAGGGGGGCGATAATTCGTTCTCAATCCCAGCAAAGAAAGTCCAAAACGGGCGCTTTGTTTCCACAATTTCGACGGAGCCGGAACTTTCTGCAGATATGCCATGCGGTGGGTTCTCTCAGGTCCGCCAGTCATCACACGATAGATCTGACGCATGGCCTCTCCGATGATCTCCTGCTCAGCCAATGCGAGAAGGTCCGCATCGGCATCGCGGTCGACGTCGTGGGCTAAGATCCAGGAATCGACGACGCCGATGAAAGCACGATAGGCTCGCTCGCGTCGCTCACGAAGATCAGGCAAAAATATTGATGCGTCCATCACAGGCGAATAATTCATGGGATGCTCGCGACGGATTGGCCCCGACCGATGAAACGATCATACCGTTCCTCATTCATGAGAAGATCGATAATTGCGAGATTCGGCACGAAACCCGGATAGGCCTGCCTATAGAACGGATACGCAAAATTCTGGAATTGGATGGCAATACCAGCTTCAGCGAATGAATCGAAATTGAGATATTCGCGACCAACCGCGCCGGACAGATAAGTTGTGGCGCCGGCCTTCTTGCACAGATCTAAAACCAGATCGCTCTTTGAACCATAGGCGCCGATTTCCGAACCCCGAAATATCGGAGTGGTCAAGCCAAGAAGTCCATTGAAATACTTCAACATGGCCCAACACAGGCTGTCGAGCGTATGCCATTCTTTCTCATAAAAGCTGGACAGAATTGGATAAAAATCGGCGAAACGCGGGGACTTGCTGTAACACATGCGAATTGCGTTTAGGTGTTTGGCTCGCCAATTTTTGCTATTGTCGATACTAACATCCTTGAGCTTCGTTATGTAAAGCACGCCCGATGTCCTAAGCGGCACCGTCAACCAAATGGGCCCATCCTTGGCAAGAATTCTGTTGCGGTTTTGAAAACTACCCTTCTGGAATTGCACGTTATCGAGCAAAATGAATATATCGGAGCGCGCTATCTTATCGAAATAGCCGAGCCACGGCAGATAAGCCGGTTGGTGGATGCTTACAATCACAATCTCTCCGCAGTAATACCGCTAATGCACATTGCTAAGTCTCGAATGTTGAGGCCCATCGATCTATTGAACAATGTATAGGCAAACTTACGAACGTCCGAACCCCGAAAGGATCCCCTTGGAACTACGGATTATTTCTGAGCGACGATGTTCCAAGCTGCAATTCGCTCGGGCGACGGAACTATAATATCCGTGATACGATGCTCAATATGCTTGATCTGAAACTTCTTGAAGATGCTGAAAATTCGCTCTTGATCTCCGAAATGCACAATTCCTGTGTTAGCTAGAAATCCCTCTTTGAAGTCACGACGAACGTAGAAATCGTCCGTCGGCATCCCTTTCGTAAAAAGGCTGCAATCCGTCGAGAACCAGGTTACGCCGACAAAGAGCCCCCCCGCCTTCAAACAAGCGCCAGCATTGTTGAGCGCCGATTTGATGCCGGGGAGATCGTTGTGGGTCATCGAAGCTCGATCGACGATAAGATCGAATGTCTCAGAGAAAGGTATCTCATCGCAAAAATCACCAGCGGCAATTGTCGCCTGGCCGGAAAATCTTTCCCTTAGGGTTTCAACCGCTTTTGAACTTCCCTCGATGCCGTAATATTCGCATCCCATCGACAAGAAAAACGGGATATTCGCACCGGCTCCCACACCTAGTTCCAAAACGCGCAATCGCGCCGAACGCGGCGCATAACGCACTACCAGCGATATCAGGTCGGACCATGGCCAGACGCTCATGTGCTGACCACTTGCATAGAGATGCTCCCACGCTGACGAAAACGCCATTTAAGAATCCTTAGAATAGGTCGAAAAGTCGGGACCGACTGGAACCCCGGTCGCTGGACTCGCTAACTTAGATCAATTGCCAGCAGGCCAGCCGAAAAATACTGATAGTTACTTAAGCTCCAAATCATCGGCGGATATGCCCTGATTGCGCGCTTTGCCGACCTTCAAATGCCGTCCGCACATGGAATCCCATGCCCCCGCAAATGCACCGGCTTCTGCGCGCTTGAACATGACATTACTCTCTTCAATTGCGGTGCCCGGCACCAAGTCGGTTTTCGCTAGTACGCGCCGGCGCATGATCTTGCGGCTATCGGCTTCGCGAGCTGCCGGCGCAATTTTTCCATCCCCGAGTGCGCTTTCCGCGTAACGGATGTTCGCGACCATTTCGCACATCTCCGGCACGTCCATCGAGAACCAATGGTCCGGCCCCGGTAGATCGTGATCAAGCGTGAAATGCTTTTCGATGATGCGTGCGCCTAGCGAGACGGCGATGGCCGGGACAATGGTACTGGGGCTATGATCGGAAAAACCCCAAACGATATTGGGGTAACGCTCGCGCAAAGCCGGAATTTGACGTAAGTTTAAAAATTGTGGATCGGCCGGATAGAGTGATACGCAATGCAGCACGGCGAGTTCGCGCGCGAGCGGTTTGATCTCGCCGAGAATGCGATCGACCTCGGCGGCGTCCGACATACCTTTGGACAGAATCAGTGGTAATCCGGTCTTAGCGAAGATCTTCAAATTCAAAGTATGATCGAAATCATCCGATCCAACCTTGATGCCGGCTAGACCCAGTTCACGCATGAGCGCAAGATTGAGCGGGTCCTGCACAGTGGTGAGAAACTGGATACCGGCCTTAGCGCAATACGCCATCAGATCCGCCCATTCGGCCGGCGCGAATTCGAGCCGCTTGAACATCTCGAACTCACTTTCAGTGACCGGCTTGCCTTGACTCTGATAAGTGAAAGTCTTGGTCTTGTCGGCACAGAATTCTTCTGCTGTGAAGGTCTGAAATTTTATGCAATCCGCGCCAACCTCTTTTGCGCGATCAACCATTTCCTTCGCGAGCGACATTTCGCCGTTGTGATTGGCGCCCGCTTCGGCGATGACATAAGCGGGGTAGCCATCGCCGATCTTCCGTCCGGCAATTGTGATACTCGCGCTCATGCCCGACTCTCTAAGCGAGCTAGCCTATATTCCAGTCGATCCCAATCCTCCGGATTATCGACATCGCCGATATAGTCGTCCGGCACCAGGTACGGCATCACGCGGTCAGCGCTTTTCACGGTCTTGAAATGCCTCATGATCGGTTGACGAAAGAAATAGAACAAGCCAGCGTCGATCAAGGCCGGCGGCAAATCCTGCGAATTGGTCGTGACTTTCTCCGGAAAAATTGGGGACCAGAATCCGTCCGGTTTCTGCGTCATCGCCCACCAAGGAAAGCAACCCTCACAGCTCATCAAGATGTCCGGCCTGCTCGACGCCCACAGCTCATGCGCCTCGCGATAGATATCGGGCGGGACCAATGCCGCCGTCGGAAGAACGAACAGAACCTCTTCGTCGCCACCTGCGTTCTTCATGAAAACTGGCAAATCATCGCGGATCAAGTCCATGAAACCCGCCTGGTCGTTAGATAAGCTAGGAGCGCGCGGACCAAGATATACAGCTCCAGCCGCTCCGGCCACTTCAGCAATCTCCGGATCATCCGTCGACACATAGATCTTTTTCAAAAATCCCAGCGACCGTAAGTTATCAATGACCCGCGCGATTACGGGCTTTCCGCTCAAATGTCGGATATTCTTGCGCGGAATGCGCTTCGAGCCACCGCGTGCTGGGATATAAGCAAACATCAGGACTTCTTCAGCAGGAACAGTTTGTCTGTATTTTCCGGCTCATCGAGGCACAAAAATAGTTGCTCACGTTCGACTTTCAAGTTCGACTCGTTCTCGAGATAGAGTTTTGCGTAATCCGCCTTCCACAACAGGTGGGTATTCCCGCGATAGGGAATTTCTGTGAATTCCGGCGCGAAATACTCAAATCCCATGATCCACTCGCTGCTGACACGAACGATTTCTCTTTGCATGCG
>CAMDXM010000036.1 GCA_945878025.1 Pseudorhodoplanes sinuspersici
CAGCACGAAGACCAATTCGCTGTCATTGAGCCTTGCGACAAATCCGCGATTGGCGACCATCCGGCCCGAGGCGAATACGCCCATCGACGGGATGCGGTCGTCGATGCAGACGTGAACCGCATTGGCCAGTCCGATGAGATGCGGGAGCGGCACCGTCACCATGCGAAGAGCCTTGCCGATCCGCTTCAGCGTCTCGGCGTCGGACGCAATCGCGCGCGCCGGCATCCTCATAGCGCGGTGACTTTCTTCAGGATCTCGAACATCGAGCGGTCCGCGCCGAGCGCGCCCCATTGCTCGACGAGGCTTGTGAGCAGCGTCAACTGGTTTTCGGTCGGCAGGCGGCGCAGGAACCTGTTGACCGTGCGCGGCTTGAGGTTTTTCAGCTTGCCGTCGCGCACATGCTGGCGGATGCAGTCGAGAATGAACCAGCGCGTGGCGGCGGCGTCCGGAAGCAATTCCGGCTCCTCGACATAGCATTCGACCGGCTGTATCGGCCCGATCGCTTCTTCCGCGAGAGCGCAATAGACCGCGGCGTCTTCCGCCGACAGGCGGCCGAATGCGAGCGCGCGCCGCGTTTCGCGAGTGAGGATTCCGGACGATTGCGCCATGTCGAGCGCGCGCGACATCAGCGCCCAGGCGCGCGGGGTCGAAAACGGAGCCGGCTCCGCCGGCACCGGACGCATCAGCGCATCGGGCAGAAGGGAAATAAGATTGCGGATATCGGCGCGGACGCCGTTGCGCGCGGCCCAATCCTGCCATTCGGCCGGATCGACGCGCAGATGCATGACGGTGACGCGATTGACCAGCGCCGAACTCATCGAGCGGACAAGTGCGCGATCCTGCTGGCGGTTGCCCGCGGCGACCACCCAGGTGCCGGCCGGCAGCGCGTGCTCGCCGAGCCGCCGCTCCAGCAGCAGTGAATAGAACGCCTTCTGGATGTCGGGGGCGCAGGCCGGCAATTCGTCGAGAAACAGGCAGAACGGTTCCGGATTTTCCGGCAGCAGCGCGCGCGGCGGACAGAAGACCGACCGCTCGCCGATGATGCGCGGAATTCCGCAAACGTCCTCCGGCGCGATCTGGGTGCCGAGCAGCGAGCGGCAGGCGATGCCGGCTTCCTTCGCGGCCTGATAGACCATTTCCGACTTGCCGACGCCGGGCGCCGAGAGAAACAGGAAGCTCTGCTCGTGCGCCATGCATTGCACGAGCTTCTTCGCCTGCTTGAGCGTGATCGTCTCTTCCGAGGCCGCGTGCGCCTTGTCCATTCAACGCTCCTTGCCGCCGCGGCGGAGCAATCGGTCCCGCGGCGCCGGCGGTTAATCGCGGTATATAGGAGAGGCCCGATGACGCACCAGCGGCCGGAAAACGGCGGCGGCGCTTTCGCCGCGCCGAAAAGGCAGCCGGTTTCCCGCCGTTCCGATGGCGGTATTTTCAAAACCGGCGAAGCCGAAAACCCGCGTGTTATCGCGCTAATCGAACGTTTTCCGGCGCATCGCTCTGGTCCTTCCTGCGCGACATTCGAGGCGGGGTCGGGCTCGCGCGGCATTCGAAATGTGAAAGTTCATTCCGCGCGTCTGAATGCGGTCCGGAAAAATCTTCTAGCGGCCTGAATGAAAATAAAAAAAATTAACTACCGCTTCGTCCCGTCACGAAAGGCGCTGAACGCGATCAGCGGGCCTTGCGCAACACGGCATATTGCGCGTAGCTGAGATACGGCCGCTCGAACGCAAGCCGCGCGCCGATGCGGCTCGAAAGTGCCGCGAGCGTCCGCTCCATGTCGTCGCGCGGATGCACGTGAAAGAGCGCGAGCCATTTCCGCAGCGTGTTGCGGAACCAGCGCGGCAGCCGCTCCTGGCCTCCGAAATCGACAATGTGCAATTCGCCGCCATCGGCGAGCAGCCGCACGGCGCCTTCGAGCACGCGCGGCCAGTCCGGAATCATCGACAGGCTGTAGGAGATGAAAATGCGCGTGAATTTCGGGCTTCCGAACAGCGCGCCGGGATCGAAATCCGCGGCATCCGCGTAAGCCACGCGCACGCGCGACTGCAGATCGGCGCGCTCGATCGCGCGGTCGCTGGATTTGAGCATCTGCCTCGAAATATCGATGCCGAGAAAATGCGCGTTCTTGTAGCGTCGCGCGGCGACCACCAGATTGCGCCCGGTGCCGCACCCGATTTCCAGCACATGGCCCCCGCTTGCCGGATTGAGCCGGCGGATCAGGAGATCGCGGCCGAGCAGATAATAGCGGCGCGTAAAATCGTAGACATATCGCTGCCGGCGATACATCCGGTCCATGGCGATCGCCGCGGTCATTTCCATGACATGATCCGTTTGCGCATGATCTTTTCCGAAAGCCGGTTCCCACACCGGATCAAGTCCGGGGCAGGCTTTTTCGTGATCATGCGCTAGCCTCTGAGAACGTAGAGATGGAAGCCGCCATAGATCGCGGAGCGGTCGCGGGCGGTGAAGTCGCGCGACCGCTCGGCTTCGTAATGCCAGTGTCCGAGCGTCTCTTCGGCGACGCGGCCGGGCAAGAGGCTCGGCTCGGCGGCGGTGCGGAAAATCACCCGTGCGCCGGGGTGCGCCGTGCGCGTGATCTCGCTCCACAGCGCATTGAGCTGCGCATCCGTCATCCAGTCCTGCGCGTCCAACAGGACATAACGATCGAGCGAACGGTCGGGACGGGTCTGCAGATATTCGGTGAACGAGCGGTTGAGCACTTCCACGCGCGGAACGCGCGCGCGAATGGCGTCGAAATGACTGGCGTGAAGATACGGCGGCAGCGGCCCGCTGGCGCGTTCGGCATAGGAACGCCCGAATGCCTGCCAGGCGAAATAATTGTCGGCAAAGCTGAAACCGCAGGCGAGACGTTCGACACGTTCGCGCAAGACGCTCGCCATGCTGCCGCCGCCGGCCAGCGCCTCATATTGCGCCGGCGGAATGCCAAGGCCGTAAAGCGAGACCTGCCGCGCCGTCACCCAGCGGATCAGGCGCTTGTCGAATAGCGGGGCGAGCGTGGTGTCGAAATAGCCGCGCTGCTCCTCCATCGAGCGCGCCCGCAACACGTCGCGCGGATCGACGCCATAGAGGCGCGCCAATGCGTGCCCGGCGCCGATGAAATAGCCGAGTGCGCCGTGACGATAGAAGTTCCGGGAGAACAGCGAGATGCGGCGGCGGCCAAGGCCGAACGCGCCTCGCCCTTCCCAATAGGCGCGCGTTTCGGGATCGAGCGAGCCGGACAGAAAGCGCCAATAGGCGCTGACATTGGCCTGCTCGTCGGCTTCGCCGAAAAAGCGGTAGAACGAGTCCCATCCCGGCAGGTTTCCGGCCGCCGACAATTTCAGGCGGCAGAGCGCGACATGCGTCTTGTTGAGGTCGACGGCGGTGATGCGCCGCGGATCGGCGATCAGATAGGACAGCACATTGCAGCCGCCCGAGGCGATCGCGACCACATGGCTTTGCGGGGTGATGGCAAGCGCCTCGATGTCGATTTCCGGATCTTCCCAGATCTGCGGGTAAACGAGCCCTTTGAACATCCAGGCGAACAGATGTTCGAGTATGCCCTCGCGCGACAAGGCGGAGCCGCAGCCCACCGCTGTTTTCAGGCGGTCGCGGCCCGCGGCCGAATCTCCGGTATGCAATTGACGCTCCTTCGTCCCGAATCTCGCAGGTGACGATCTAGCGTCCTTTCGATGCCAGTTTGATGACAGCGGCGCGGGACGCGAAAGGTTAACGCCTGGCTCCCGAAGGATCGCAATAGTATGAGCGTTGACTAAGGGGCGCGTCAGCTCACGCTGGGCTGGCACCGGTTCCACACTTGCACCGGCGCGGGGTCCGCCCCTTGCCGGGCGTGCGCGAGAGTTTCGGACAACAAAGTGATCGCCACCTGTTCGCCCGCGCCGGCTTCGCCCGCGGGAACGACATAGGAAAATGCGTGCCGGCTATAATCGCCGCGCGTCCTGGCGCCGCCGGGTGTCGTGATGTCCGATCCGCGGATCGACATGCGCTTGCCGTCGGCACGGCACCAGTCTCCGTCGATGGCGTCGGCGCGCGCGATATCGCTGGTCGCGATCAGCACGATCAATCCCGCCGCGATGCCGGACATGCGGACCATTTTGCGTTTCATGCCGTCACCTTGCATTGTCAGATAAACCGGGCCTCGCTAAGGACGAAAGCGCGATCACATTATAAAGGTAATTCGGATGGCGGCGAAACGGCTTGAATATGGCGCAATCGCGAAGATCTTTCATTGGGCGATCGTCGTCTTGCTACTCGCACAATTTCCTCTCGGCTGGCTGATGCCCGATATCCGGCGCGGCATGACGCCGGGCCTTGCCATGACCGTTCATATCTCGATTGGATTTGCAATTCTGGTTCTCATTGTCCTGCGCCTGTTCTGGCGCCTCACGCATCCAGTCGCTCCTGAAGGATCGTTGCCGGCCTGGCAGCGCGTCAGCTCGGAGGCCGTGCACTGGCTGCTTTATGCCCTTGTCCTCATCGCATGTGCGACCGGATGGGCTTTCGCCAACATGCGCGGCTGGCCGGTTAGCGTGTTCGGCCTTGCGCCGCTGCCGCAGCTATTTCCGGCCGGTGACGGCATCGGGCGCAATATCGGCCGTCTGCACGAAACCATGAACTGGATATTGCTCATCCTGGCCGGCGTGCATGTATTGGCTGCCGTCGTGCATCTTGCCGTCCATCGCGACGGCGTGATGCAGCGGATGCTGCGGCGGCGCTGACCGAAGCAGCCCTAACGCTCAATCCCGAAAAACCGCAGCAATTCGGACACCTGCCCGCCGATCATGGCGCGGCCGCCGACAATGCGGCAGCCGCTGGCTTGTGCCTGCAGAAGGAACGGCGTCGGGCCCGGTTTGACGATCACGTCGGCCACGACGAATTTGGGATCGAGCTTGCCGAGTTTCATCGGCACCGGATCGCCCTCCGCCATTCCGATCGGTGTCGCGTTGATCAGGATGTCGACGCCCTCGGCCGTTGGCTCGCCGGCGCCGGCTTTGCAGCCCGGATGAAACTTCGCGACGCGCTTCGCCAAGGCGTCCGCTTTCGCCTTGTCCACGTCGAAGATCGTGAGGCTGGAAGCGCCCGCGTCCGCGACCGCGTCGGCGATCGCGCTGCCGGCGCCGCCCGCGCCGAGCAGCATCACGCGAAGGCCCTTCGGATCGGCGCCCTGCTCTTGCAACGCGCGCAGCATGCCCTTGCCGTCGAACATGTCGCCGACCCATTCGCCGTCCGGCTCGCGCCGCATGGCATTGATCGCGCCCACGCGTTCGCCGGTCGGCAACAGGCGATCCACATACGGAACGATTGTCGGCTTGTAAGGAACCGTGATCACGATGCCGTCGAGGTTCGCCAGCGCTTTCAGGCCGCGCACCGTGACGTCGAACAGATCCGGCTTCACATGCATCGGCAGGAGCAGCGCATTACGCCGCGCGGCGCGGATGCGCGCGGTCAGGATTTCCGGGGATTTCACCTGCGCGATCGGATCGCCGATGATGCCGTAAAGCCGCGTCGCGCCATCGACGATCGGCAAGTCCCCGGCGTTGTTCGCAGATGCGTTCATGGAATCCTCATGTGAGACCGAGCAGCCGGTCGACGTCGAGCAAAGACGGTCTTGTGACGATCCCGTCGGGAAAGAAGCGTTCGGAATCCGGCGCGACGATTCCCAGAAACGGAATGCCAAGGCCGGCCGCGGCGTCGCATTCGGTCATGGAATCCCCGACCGCGAGCGTTCGCTCCGGCTTGTAGCGGCCCTTTTCCAGAATCCGCCTGAAAGCCTCAGGCTTGTTCATCGGCGCGCCATGCAGGCTCTTGAAGAAGCGGCCGAGATTGCGTGAACGGACGATTTCGACCAGTTCCTCGTGCGGAGTGCCAGAGATCAGATACATATCGATATGGCCAAGGGCGCGGTTGAGCAGCGTTTGCGCGCCGGCGATGAAGGGGCACGCGACCACCGGGTCGAAAACAATCTTGCCATAGCGCAGTGCGAGCTTCTCGACGGTATCGGCGTCGCCGGCGCGGCCGAAGAAATGCCGCTCGAAATGCGCCAGCGTCGCGCGCCGCGTAATCCCGCCATGCAATTGCTGGTGCCGCATCGCCTGCGCGACCTTGGCCGGCTCCTCATCGGCGTAGATCTTCGCATAGGCCTCGGTCTTGAGGCGCGCGGAATCGACGATCACGCCGTCAAAGTCGAACAGAATGGCGGCTGGCGGAGATGGCAGCGGAAGCGGCATGCGGGAGGCTTTTCGAAACGGCGGGGAGATCGCCTCACGGTCTAGCAAATCCGGAATCAATTCGCCAACCCTCCGCCACCGAAACCCTTCACCAGATAGCGCTGACCCGCGAGCAGAAGGACGAGCCCCGGCAGGCCGAGGAGCAAAGCCGCGGCCTGGATGATCGCCCAGTTGAAATGCAGTTGCGTCACGAACAGACTGATCGCGACCGGCAGCGTGAACAGCTTGTCGTCGCGGATCAGCATGAGCGAGAGCACGTAATCGTTCCATGACGCTGCGAAAGCGAAGATCAGCACGGCGGCCATGGACGGCAGCGCCATCGGGCAGACCACCAGCACGAACGTACGCAGCGGTCCGGCGCCGTCAATGAAGGCGGCTTCTTCGTATTCCGGCGGCATCGCCTGAAAGGTCTGCCACATCAGCCATAACGCAAAGGGAAAGCTGAGCGTCATGTGGGCGAACGACAATCCCACCAGCGAATTGAGCAAACCGAGCGACTTGAAGATCGAGAAGAACGGGATTCCGAGCAGCAATTCCGGGAACATGTATGTAAAGAGAATGGTCTGGGCGAGAAAGCGCTTGCCCGGAATCGGATAGCGCGACAGCGCGTAGCCGCCAACCGCGCTGCAGATCACGACCAGAATGGAACTCGTGAGCGCGACCTGCAGACTGTTCTGCGCATTGCTCAGGAATGTACTGTCGGTGAACAGCGCGACGGTGTTGGCGAGCGTGAAACTCCGGGGCAGGAAATGCGGATCGTAGACGGCGGCGGCCGGCTCGATCGCCGACTTGAACATCCAATAGAACGGAAACACCGTGACCCAGAGATAGGCCGCCAGAAATATCCACGCGATCTGGATGCGAGGCAGCGCCCTATCCACGCAGCACCTCTTTTTCCGGCTTGAATGCGCCAAGATAGGTGATGCCGAAGACGAGCAGCAGCGCGAAAATCACAACCGACACCGCGCCAGCGGTCCCGTAATCGTTTTCGGCGAAGGCCTGCGTATACGCGTAGAGCGGCAACGTATTGGTCGCGCCGCGCGGGCCGCCTCCGGTGAGCAGCCAGATCACGTCGAAGCGGTTGAACATCCAGATACTGCGCAGAAGAATGACGAGCAAAATGGCGGCGCGCAGGATGGGCAGCGTGACATAGATGAATTCCGTCCACCAATTTGCGCCATCGACCAGAGCCGCCTCATAAACCGATTTTGGAACGGTCGAGAGACTCGACAGCACGATCAGGATGACGAAGGGGGTGAATTGCCAGACGCTGACAAAGACCACGAACGGCATGGCGAGGACCGGACTGGTTCCAAAATCGATCGGCGCCGCGATCAGGCCGATCTGCATCATCAGGTGATTCAGATAGCCGTAGAGGTGATCGGTGATCCAGCGCCAGGCCAGTGCGCCGGTCACGGCCGGGATCATGTAGGGAAGCAGCATCAGGCTGCGCGGCACGGAGCCGGCATGCTTGAACAGCATCACGGCGAGGACGACGCCGATCACCACCTGAAAGAACGTGGAGAGCACGGCATAGACCGCGCCCTTCCACAACGCCGACCAGAAAACGGGGTCGCCGAAAATGACCTCAAAATTGGCCAGTCCCACGAATTGCGGCGCGGCGACAAACGGCCCGCTATTCGTGAATGCCAGATAGATGCCCCATGCAATGGGGAAAATCTGGATTGCGAGAAACAGAAGCGCGACGGCGATAAAACAAAGGACTATCGCGTCGAAGCGCCGTTCCATTCCCACAATCCACTTACGAGTCTGACCCGACAAGCCGAGTCAGACTCTCGTTTCTCTTGTTTGTCGCGCAATCTTGCGGCGAACCGGTTCCCACTTCGCCGGATTGCGCTCCCGGTCAACCGCGCTTGAGCAACGCACGCGCCGCGGCCGCACCCTGCTCGATCGCCTCTTCCGGCTTTTGATCGCCCTGGATCACGCCGGCGATGATCTTGTTATAGGTCGTGCTGGTGAACAGTCGAACGCGCTGCCAGTTCGGCTTCGTCCCCTTGAGATCATAGACCGGGCTGTGGCCGGCGTCCCAGCTGTCGTCGATGGCTTTGAGGATATCCGGGTTGGCTTTCACCACCTCGGCGTTGCGGTAAGGACCGGCGAAGGCATCGCGCGACACCGGCAGCACGTGCAACGACGACGACCACAGGAAGTCGAGATTGCGCTGGCGCTCGGTCAGGAACGCGACCAGCTTGCGCGACATCTCCTTGTTCTTGCCGTTCTTGAACACCTGGTAGCCCTGCACTGAAAGGCGATTTCCGGGCGCCTTGCCGAAAGGCTGGCGCATCGGCTTCGTTACCTTGCCGACTTCGGCATTGTTCTGCAGGGCGATCGCGCGCAGACGCGCGCCGATGAAATCCACCATGCCGGCGCGGCCGGAGACGTATGCGTCGATCACCGCTCCCCATTGCAGGTTGGCCCCGTTGGGCGAGTATTTCGACATGCGCTTGAGGAAGGCGAGCGTTTCGGCGAGCGCTTTCTTGTTGTCGCCCTGATCGAACACGACATTGCCGGCGTCGTCGACGAATTCAACGCCGTTGCCGTAGGAATAGCTCATCAGTTCAGAAACCGGATAGTCGAAGGTCTCCGCGGAGGAAACGACAAATCCGTATTGTCCGCCCGATGTCAGCTTGGCGGCGGCGGCTTCCATCTCGGTCCAATTTTTCGGCGGCTGCAATCCTGCCTTCTCGAACAGATCGGTGCGGTACCAGGAGTAAGTGAACTTCACGCCGACCGGAACGAAATAATCCTGGCCGTCGACGCGTGCGCGGAAGCGATCCGGAATCGCAGGAATTTTGCTCACGATGTCGGTGACCGGGTCGAGCAGCCCGGTGCGGCTATAGAGCAGCGTGTCCTCAAGATCGAGCATCACGACGTCGGGCGCGAGGCCCGATTGCAGCATCGAGGCGACCTGCGTGCGCAAGGCTTCGCCCGAGGTGAAGAGCGGCGTCACCTTGACGCCCGGATTGGCGCTTTCGAATTCGGCAAGCTGCTTGCCAAGCACTTCCTTGGTCGTCGGCAGCGATTCATACGTCATCACGCTCAATTGCGTGGGCGTCTGCGCCTTCACATAGGGCGCGCCGATGGCGGTCGCGGCGGTGATCGCGGTGCCGTAACCCAGAACGTCTTGTCGGGTGAGTTTCATGGATTTCCTCCCTGTGCCCGCGTTCCAGGCTTATGGCGCCCTTCGCAAGCGTAATGTATCCGGTTACATCACGGAAAAACGGCCTCTTTGTCAAGCCCGCGCGCAGAAGGCAAGAGGTCGCTGTAAGCGGTTAACGCCGGGCCCGGACGCGCCGGCCTGGCAAACGAAGCATTACCCGGCGGGCGCCGGGCCGGACGAGGCGCGCGCGATGATCTCCGCCTCGCACTCGAAATTCATGTCCGGCGCCTGCCCGTCCAGCCGCCCCACCAGGAAACGCGCGGCGCGGCGGCCGACTTCATCGCTCGAGACCCGCACCGTCGTGATCGGGATCGGCAGTTCGTTCATGATCTCGATGTCGTCATAGCCGACGATCGACATCTGTTCGGGCACGCGGATGCCCATGGCCTGGCTTTCCAGCATGGCGCCGACGGTGAGATACGCGTTGCCGCAGATGATCGCGGTCGGAAAAGGTTTGTTTGCGACCACACGGCGGAACAATTGCCGGCCTTCATTGATGCCCCAATAGCCTTCCGCGACATGCGAGGGCTGGATCGCAATGCCGCGCTCGGCCAGCGCGTCGTGCACGCCCTGCAGGCGGGCCTGCGCGCGATCGTTGTTGAGCGTCGATTGCGCGACCAGGCCAAAGCGTGTGTGGCCGAGATCGATAAGATATTTCGTCAGCCGGTACAGCGCCTTGCGATTATCCGGGCCGATGCAGGTGCCGTGCGTTTTCGGGTTATAGACGAAGCTGTTCACATACAGGACCTTGCGCGTCAGCAGAAAATCCGTCAGCTCCGGCGCATGCGCTTCACCGACCAGAATAAGCGCCTCCACGCCACGCTCGACGAGCTTGCGCGCCTGCCGATATTCCTGCTCCGGTTTGTATTCCGAGCAGGCCAGCAGCAGCGTGTAACCCTTCTGGGTCAGTTCGTCTTGCAGCGCCTGAATCGCGCGCGCGAAATCGCCATGCGTCAGCGTCGGAAATACCGCGCCGATGGTGGCGCTGCGACGGGTGGCCAGCGCGCGCGCTGCGCCATCGGGAACCCAGCCAAGATGCCGGATGACGGAATCGATCCGCGTGCGCAACTCCTCGGATACAAGCCTGGGGTCATTGATCGCGCGCGACACGGTCGCGGTCGAAACGCCGGCGACACGGGCGACATCGCGCAAGCCGACATTAACGCGGCCTTCGATGTCGGCCTTGTCCAGGACCAGTTCGAGCGGCGGCTTGGCGCGCACCAAAGCTTCCCGCACATTGGCCGGCCGCGCGGCTTTCCTGCCCACCTGTTTCTGTTTGCGGCCTTTCACGTATGCGGGCTCCCCTCAGGTTCGCGAAAATAATTCCGCGTCAAGCAGCCTTCACCGACAATTTCTTCGCCCAGCGCATGATGTGCTCGGCCGCGGCGACAACTTCGTTGCGCTGATTCATCACCTCGACCTTGGCCACGGATTTGCCGGCGCCGCGATCGATGGAGGCGACGGTATAATGCACGGTGATCGTATCGCCGAATTTCACCGGCTTGATGAAACGCACCTTGTCATAACCGGCGGACACCGGAAAATCATCAAGATTGTCCTGATGAATCACATGCGCGATGCTCAAGGTGGAAGCGGTCGACATGAACCCGACCATCAGCGCGCCATGCGCGATGCGCTCGCCCAGATTCGACTTTTCCTTCATGTATTGGTCGTTGACGTGGGTGTCGCTGAAGTCGCCGGTAATGCCGGCGAACAGCATGACGTCGGTCTCGCCAACGGTCTTCGAAAATGTGTAATGCTGGCCGACCGCAACACTGTCGAGACCTGACTTTGCCACCCATCCCTCCTCTGCGAATATGCCCGCCAATGTGCAAGCCGGCCATGCGTTGACAAGGCTTGCGCGTTGACTTTATGTAAGCGGTTACATATGCGCCGGACCGCTGTCAATCCGGCACAACAAGAATATCCGGAAACGCAAATGAAACTGATCTCCGCCGCCGACGCCGCCAAGCTGGTGCAATCCAAATTCACCGTCCTGATCAGCGGATCGGGCGGCGGACATGCCGTGCCGGAAGCCCCGCTCGCCGAAATCGAGGCGCGCTTTCTCAGCGAAGGACAGCCGCGGGATCTCACTGTGTGCCATGTCGTCGGCATCGGCGATCGCAAGACCGGCAAGGGCGCCGATCATTTCGGACACGAGGGCCTGATCAAGCGCAGCGTAACCAGCGCGCTGGTCGATTCCCCTCGCCTTGTGCCGCTGGCGCGCGAGAACAAGATCGAGTCCTACACCTTGCCGCAGGGCGTGCTCTCGCAATTGATGCGCGAGATCGCGGGCGGGCGGCCCGGTCTCATCACCAAGACCGGCCTTCATACATTTGTCGATCCGCGCCAGCGCGGCGCGCGCCAGAGCGAGAGCGCGAAAGAGGACCTCGTCGAATTACTGACCATCGGCGGCGAGGAATGGCTGCGCTTCAAGCCGTTGCGTTTCGACATCGCCTTCCTGCGCGGCACCACCGCGGATGAAGACGGCAACATCACCATGGAGCAGGAAGCCATTTTCGGCGAGATGCTCTCCATGGCGCAGGCGACCCGGCGAAATGGCGGCCTCGTGGTGGTGCAAGTCAAGCGCATGGCGCGCGCGGGAACGCTCAAACCGAAGGACGTGAAAATTCCGGGCATTCTGGTCGATTACGTCGTGATCAATCCGCAGCAGCGCCAGACCTTCGTCACCGATTACGATCCGACCTATGCCGGCGAGACGCGCGGGCCGCAGACCGCGATCAAGTCGATGCCGTTCACGACCCGCAAGATCGTGGCGCGGCGCGCGGCAATGGAGCTGATGCCGGGCGCGATCTGCAATCTCGGCGCCGGGATATCGACCGGGATTTCGCCGGTCGCGGCCGAGGAGCGAATCCTCAACCGGATCTCGCTCACCAACGAGCAGGGATTCATCGGCGGCGCGCCAGTCACCGGCCCGGATTCCGGCGCGGCGCAGAATTACGACGCACTGGTCGACCAGCCCTATCAATTCGATTTCTACGACGGCGGCGGGCTCGATATCGCCTTTCTGTCCTTCGGCGAGGTCGATCCGGCCGGCAATGTGAATGTCAGCCGCTTCGCCGACAAGATCATCGGCATCGGCGGCTTCATCAATATCAGCCAGAACGCAAAGAAAGTCGTGTTCAGCGGCACCTTCACCGCCGGCGGGCTCGAAACCGATTGCGTCAATGGGACCTTGCGGATCGTGACCGAGGGCCGCTTCGCGCGTTTCGTCAAGGACATCGAGCAGATCTGCTACAACGCCCGCTTCGCGGAAGAACAAGGACGCATTGCGCTGTTCGTCACCGAGCGCGCGGTGCTCAAAGCCGTCGACGGTCTCCTCGAGGTGATCGAAATCGCGCCCGGCATCGATCTCGAAAAAGACGTGCTCGCGCATATGGGCTTCAAACCGCGCGTCTCCCCGCAGCTCAAGCGCATGGACCGCCGCCTGTTCACGCCCGAAGCGATGAATCTCGAAGCCGACTTCGACGCCAAACAGCGCATGCACGAGAATTTGCGCGCGGTCGTATAGTCTTTAAGTTTGCAGGACGCGTGTGATGCATCTGGGCGTGATTGCCGACGATTTCACCGGCGCAAGCGACATCGCCAATACGCTGGCCAAAGGCGGGCTGTCGACAATCCAGTTTCTCGGATTGCCGAAGCATGACGCGCCCGCATCTTGCGAAGCCGGCGTTGTCGCGCTCAAATCGCGCTCGATCCCGGCGGACGAAGCCGTGGCCTTGTCGCTCGATGCGATGGCCTGGCTGCGGCGCCAGGGCTGCAGGCAATTCGTCTTCAAATATTGCTCGACCTTCGATTCCACGCCCGAAGGCAATATCGGACCGGTCGGCGAAGCCCTGGCCAGGGCGCTCGGCGTCCATGGCGTGCCGGCGACGCCGGCGTTCCCGACCACCGGCCGCACTGTCTATCAGGGCCATCTGTTCGTGAATGGCCGGCTCCTGAACGAGTCCGGAATGGAAAATCATCCGCTCAATCCGATGACCGATGCGGATTTGCAGCGCTGGCTTGGCAAGCAAACGAAAGAGCCGGTCGGACTGATCGCATGGAATATCGTGCGTCAGGGTGGCGGCGCGATCCGTCAGGCCTTGCGACGGGCCGAGCAGGCAAAACAGCGTCTTGTCATCGTGGATGCGATTTCGGATGAAGACCTGCTGGCGATCGGCGAGGCGTGCGCAAGCATCCCGCTCCTCACCGGCGGCTCCGGCATCGCGCTCGGTCTGCCCGCGAACCTGATCCGCAGCGGCGCTGCTTCGGGCAAAGGCAATGCCTTCGCTGGCGTCGCCGGTCCGGAAGCGATCCTTGCGGGCTCATGCTCCAAGGCCACGCTCGGGCAGATCGAATTGCACAAGCGCGATCATCCCTCGCTGCCGATCGAGGTCGACGCCGTGATGCAGGGAAAAATCACGCCGAAATCGCTGGTGACGTTTGTGCGCGAGCACGAGGGCCAGGCTCCGCTGATCTACTCGTCCGACAATCCGGAAAAGGTGCGCGCTTCACAAAACGCGTTCGGCCGCGAGCAGGTCTCGCACAAGCTCGAAACATTGTTCGCCGACACCGCGCGCGCGCTCGTCGATTCCGGCGTGCGGCGGCTGGTGGTCGCGGGCGGCGAGACATCGGGCGCGGTCGTTCTCGCGCTCGGCCTGCAATCGTTGTCGATCGGGCCGGAAATCGATCCCGGCGTGCCCGCGCTCGCAAGCGCCGACGGAAAGCCACTGGCGCTTGCGCTCAAATCCGGAAATTTCGGCGCGCCCGATTTCTTCGAAAAGGCGCTTCACTCGCTGCGAGGCGCCGCATGAACGAATCCGCCATCCGCGACACCATCGTGCGGCTCGCACAGTCGCTGTTCCAGCGCGGCTATACCGTGGGCTCGTCCGGCAATATCAGCGCGCGTGTCGAGGACGGATTGCTGATCACGCCGACCAATTCCTGTTTCGGCTTCCTCGATCCAGCGCGCATTTCCAAACTCGATGCAACGGGCAAACATGTCGGCGGCGACGCGCCGTCGAAGGAAATCTTCCTGCATCAGGCCTTCTACGAAACCCGCAAAGGCGCGGGTGCGGTCGTGCACCTGCATTCGACGCATGCCACTGCCTTGTCCTGCCTGCCCGGCATCGATCCGGATGACGCCATTCCGCCGCTGACGCCCTATGTCGTGATGCGGGTCGGACGCGTGAAGCTCGTTCCCTATGTGCGGCCCGGCGATCCGGCGATGGGCGATCTTATCCGCGCGCTCGGCGGCAAATACGCCGCGGTGCTGCTCGCCAATCACGGCCCCGTCGTTTCCGCGAAGGATGTGGAGACGGCGGCTTACGCCTCCGAAGAACTCGAGGAAACCGCGAAGCTCGTCCTGCTCCTGCGCGGCGAAAATCCGCGCCGCCTGACCGACGGGCAGATCGAGGAACTGATCCGCGTGTTCCAGACGCCGAAGTCGTGAATGCGATGCGCCGTTTCACCGCCAACATCTCCTTCATGTTTGCCGAGCGCCCGTTTCTCGACCGCATCGGCGCGGCCAGGGCGTGCGGGCTCTCGCATGTGGAATGTCATTTCCCCTACGAATTTCCGGTCTCGGTGCTCAAGGACCGCCTGCAATCGTCGGGGGTGACATTGACCGGACTCAACACCGCGCCCGGTGATATCCAGAAGGGCGAATGGGGCCTCGCCGGCGTACCGGGCCGCGAAGCCGATTTCGATCGCGATTTCGACCAGGCGCTGCAATATGCAAGCGCACTCGGCGCATCGGTTATCCACGTGATGGCGGGCCGCCTGCCGCCGGAACAGCACAAAGCCGCCCTCAAGACTTACATTGCGAATGTTCGCGCCGCGGCTGAAAAGGCCGCGACAGCCGGGATCACGATCATTCTTGAGCCGCTCAATTCGCGCGACATGCCGAATTATCTGGTCTCGCGCTCGGATGACATCGTTTCGATCCTGAAAGACATCGATCGGCCGAATGTGAAATTGCTGTTCGACGTCTATCATGTGCAGATCATGGAAGGCGACCTGATCAGGCGTCTCGAAAAGCACCGCGACGCCATCGGCCATGTCCAGATCGCGGCCGTCCCCTCGCGCGCGGAGCCCGATGAGGGCGAAGTCAATTATTCGGCGATTTTTGCCGCGCTCGATGCCATCGGTTATGGCGGCTTGATCGGGCTCGAATACAAGCCGCGCGCAAGGACCGAGGATGGCATGCGCTGGATGCAGACGATGCGGCCGTTTTGATGTTTCATCTCCGCCCTGTCCCGCTACAATGCTGCGATAACACGCGCGGAGCCGAAACCGGCTGAACCGCGCGGACGAGGAACGCGTCTGGAGTATCCATGAAAACCATCCGGTGGGGCATGATCGGCTGCGGCGATGTCGCGGAGGTCAAGAGCGGTCCCGGTTTCTACAAAGCGAACAATTCGACGCTGGTCGCCGTGATGCGGCGCAATGGCGCAAAGGCGCAGGATTTCGCCAAACGCCATAAAGTGCCGCGCTGGCATGACGACGCCGACGCGATCATCAAGGCAGACGATATCGACGCGATCTATATCGCGACATTGACCGACACGCATCTCGACTATGCCATGCGTTGCGCGAAAGCCGGCAAGCCGGTCTATGTCGAAAAGCCGATGGCGATGGATTATGCGCAATGCCGCGCCATGATCGACGCCGCCAAAGCCGCGAAAGTGCCGCTCTGGGTCGGCTATTACCGGCGCGCGCTGCCGCGCTTCCTGAAGGTGAAAGAGCTGCTCGACAGCGGCGCGATCGGCGACGTGCGTCTTGTGACGTCGCGCCTGTTCGCCAGGCAGTTCGATCCGGCGACGGACACCACCGGCTTCGCCTGGCGCGCGGACCCGAAACTGAGCGGCGGCGGCATCTTCTTCGAGGGCGCCTGCCACACCATGGATTTCCTCGATTTCCTGTTCGGGCCGATCGAGGAGGTGCGCGGCTTCGCCGTCAACCAGGGCGGAAAATACAGATCCGAGGATCTGGTCACCGGCGCCTATCGTTTCGCGTCGGGCGTCATGGGCCAGGGCACCTGGTGCTACACCGCCGACTACGAATACGAGATGAACGAGATCGTCGGCGCCAAGGGTCGGATTCAATTCTCGACCACGGCGCCTGTGCCGATCCGGGTCTTCCACGGCGACAAGGTCGAGGAAATCCCGGCCGGCGATCCGCCTCACGTCCATCAGCCGCTGATCCAGACCATCGTCGACGAGCTGAACGGCAAGGGCAAATGCCCCTCCACCGGAGAGAGCGGATCGCGCACGGCGCTGTTCATGGAACGGATGCTCGGCGAATTCTACGGCCGCAAAGCTTCATAAACCGCAACGCAAGTCGCTCGAAAGGTCGCGCATGACGCAACGTCCCCGTGTCTTTGTAACCGGCGCGCGCAGGGGCATTGGCCGCGGCATCGCTTTCGCGTTCGCGGACGCGGGCTATGACGTCGTGATCGCCGATCTGGTCGAGGAAGGCGAAGCGCAGGAGGCGATGGCCGGCTTGCGCGAGCGCGGCGCGAAAGCGGTCTATCTGCAAGGCAATATCGCGGATCTGAAAGCTCTTCCGTCATTGGCCGAGAAGGCGTTCTCGGCGTTCGGCGGCCTCGATTGTCTGGTCAACAATGCCGGCATTTCCGTGCGCAAGCGCGGCGACATTCTCGAAGTGACGCCGGAAAGCTACGACGAGGTGATGGGCGTCAATCTGCGCGGCACTTTCTTTCTCACGCAGGAGATCGCGCGGCGCATGGTCGCGGCGGCGTCGCCGCATCCGCGCTCCATCATCAGCCTGTCATCGGCCAATGCCGTTCTGGTCGCGCCCGATCGCGCGGAATATTGCCTGTCCAAGACCGGCGTCTCGATGATGACCAAACTCTATGCCGTGCGGCTCGCCGAAAAAGACATCGCCTGTTTCGAAATCCGCCCCGGCATCATTCGCTCCGACATGACGGCCGTCGTCAAGGAAAAATACGACAAGCTGATCGCGGAGGGCATCTCGCCCACGCGGCGCTGGGGCGAACCCGAAGACATCGCCCGGGTCGCGACCTCGCTCGCCTCCGGCAATTTTCACTTCAGCACCGGCGACGCTTACCACGTCGATGGCGGATTACTGATCCATCGCCTGTGACCCGACGGAGAAAGAAAACATGACAAAAGACATTATATTCAAGGTCGCCGACTTCGTCGCCGAGATCACGCTCAACCGTCCGCAGAAACACAATGCCATGACGCCGGAGATGGCGGCGGCCTTGCAGGATTTCTGCGCCAAGGTCGACAACGACGATTCCATCCGCGTGGTGCTGCTGAAGGGCGCCGGCGAGCGCGCCTTCTGCTCCGGCAGCGACCTCAATTCGCTCGCGGAATATCCGAGCGCCTGGAAATTCCGCAATCGCGTGATCTACGAAGCCGCGATCCGCAACATCAAGAAGCCGGTGATCGCGGCGCTGAAAGGCTGGGTCCTCGGCGGCGGCTGCGAAATGGCGCTCGCCTGCGACATCCGCGTCGCCGGCCGCTCGGCCAAATTCGGCTGCCCGGAAGTCACGCGCGGCTGGGTCGGCGGCGGCGGCGCCTCGCAGATGCTGCCGCGGCTGATCGGATACGGCCAGGCGATGCGTCTTTTGCTCACGGGTGAGCCGATCGGCGCGGACGAAGCATTCCGTCTGGGCTTGATCGATATCCTGGTCGAAGACATGGATGTGGAATCAACCGCGATGGCGTTGTGCGGCAAGATCGCGGGCTATAGCCCGGTCGCCGTCGAATCCGTGAAAGCCTGCGTGCGCATGTCGCTTTCCGCGCCGCTCGACGCGGGCCTGCGTTATGAAAACGAGATGAACACGTTGTGCTTCGCGGCTGGCGACCACATGGAAGGCATCCGAGCCTTCCGGGAAGGCCGCGCGGCCGAATTCAAGAGGTAGGCGTCGATATGGCTTTGCTTGGAAAAGGCGTTCTCGCCATCTGGAACGGAATCGCGCCGTCGGCGGAAGACGATTTCGTCGCCTGGCACGTACGCGAGCATATTCCTGAGCGCGTCGGCCTGCCGGGCTTCCTGCGCGGACGCCGTTATGTCGCGATCGACGGCGCGCCGAAATACTTCAATTTCTATGAGACCGCCGACACAAGCGCCCTCACCTCGGACGCTTATCGTGCACGCCTGAATGCGCCGACCGACTGGACCAGGCGCGTGGTCGCCGAATTCACCGATACCTCACGCACCGTTTGCGATCTGGCGACGAGTTTCGGGCGCGGCGAAGGCGCGTGGATCGAAACCATCCGGCTGTCCACGCAGGCCAATGCCAGTGCGTTCAAGACCGCGATTGCCGAAAAGATCCTGCGGCCGGTGTCCGGTGCGCCCGGCATTGTCGGCGCGCATCTCCTGCAAGGACAGCAGGCCGCGAGCCAGGGCGACACTGCCGAAAAGAAACTGCGTGCGCAGCCGGATCAGGTCGCCGACTGGGTCGTGCTGATCGAGGGCATCGAGCAGGACGCCATTTCCGCCATCCGGTGCGACCTCGCAAGCGACGACGCCTTCATGCGCCAAGGCGCCAAGCCGCCGATCGAACGCGGCCTCTACCGGCTGCAATTCGCGCTGACGAAGACCGAGCTCGACGCGGGCGGCGGTTAAGAAGCAAAAACGGGACGCCGTCGCGCCCGGATGCGGCGTCGATCCGTGACAAGAGCAAGACGTGGATGGTCGGGACAAGCCCGGCCATGACG
This sequence comes from Pseudorhodoplanes sinuspersici, assembly GCA_945878025.1. GTDB lineage: Bacteria > Pseudomonadota > Alphaproteobacteria > Rhizobiales > Xanthobacteraceae > Pseudorhodoplanes > Pseudorhodoplanes sinuspersici_B. The sequence goes on from CAMDXM010000036.1 coordinate 19,143, forward strand.
GCGTGGATGGAGCGCGTCGTCTCTCCCCGTCATGGCCGGATTTATTCCGGCCATCCACGTCTTGCTCACAGTCATTCCGGGGCGCGGGCGATAGCCCGCGAACCCGGAATCCATAACCCCGAATCTGGATTATGGATTCCGGGTCCGCTCGCTTCACTCGCGTCCCGGAATGACAGCGGAAAAATTGCGCCGACCGTCCCGAAATCTCTCTTGATTGATATTTACTTATGCTATAACTTACGAATCATCCCCATTCGCTTGAGGGACGTCCTGCAGGCGAAACTGGATGTGAATGGGGAGCGGCGCCCGCGTCCACGATTCGCAATCGTGGCCCCGGGAGTCCCTGGAGGGCAGCCTCCGGGCCCATTATGAGGCCGAGGGTCAATGTCCTTTACACCTTCCCGGCCCCCCGGCGGCGAGACCGCCGATACCGGGCCGGAAGGAAGTGGGGCACCAGGGATTGAAAACGCCGCAGTGGAGCGCCGTAAGGCGAGACCGGTCGATCGCAAGACCGGTGCGGCTCCTCGCAAGAGCCGCCACACTGAATATGCGCCAAGCGGCGCTCCACTCCCTCTCTTGGGAGTGAAGACGGGCTCCGCCCTTTTGTGGGGAGCCAAGACGCGCTCCGCTTTCGTGGGGGAGCGCCATCGCCAGAAACGACCGGAAAACTCCGGCGGGAAACCGCCCGCGAGACCGGACGAGGCTGCGCTGTTTGATATTTGAATCGGCGAGTAGACGGACCTTGATCCGTCATCCTGAGGCGCCCGGCGCTTGCCGGGCCTCGAAGGATGCACGGCCAACAGTCCGGGCCGTCTATCCTTCGAGGCTCGCGTGCTTCGCTTGCTCGCACCTCAGGATGACGGATTGGAAATGGAGCGCGGCTCTTTCTTTCCCTCCCCTTCAGGGGGAGGGACGGCGCATCCGATCTCGGGTGAACCCGAGATCGGAAGGCGGCCCGTTCACCCGCCGCGTGCTTCGAGACGCACCCTTCGGGTGCTCCTCATCATGGGGATTAAAAAATGCGAACGCGAGTTCTTTGCCTCTCCCCGCAAGCTGAGAGAATGAAAAGCAAGGCGCGGCTGTACGAAAATTTGGATCGGCGTCAGGCATGCAGCCCGGCGCGAAAATCAATCGTTCTTCACCCATTTCAGGATGTGCTGCGCGACCGCGACCAGCGTGCCGTCCTGATTGGTGATCGCGATATCGCCGGTCGCGCGGCGTTTCACCGGATCGATGGCGCTGATCTTGTATTCGACATTGATGGTGTCCCCGAAAAACACCGGCGCCAGAAAACGCACGCGATCGTAGCCGAGCGACACCGGCGTCTCGCCCGATTTGTTCCAGTCC
>CAMDXM010000037.1 GCA_945878025.1 Pseudorhodoplanes sinuspersici
TCCGGGCTTTGGAGCAAGGCGCGCGCGACCTTGGCGGCGCGTTCGTCGCGCGGCATCGGCACGTCGAGTTTGCGTTCCTGCATCCGCGCGAGTTCGGCGAGGATCATCTGCGCGATGCGTCCGCCGCGCCCGGCGTCGTCGTAGTCGAGCGGCTCTTCCAGGGCGGCGAGGATCAACTCGCGCATCAGGCCGCCGACTTCCACCAGCATCGGCGCCTGCGGAAGCGCGTCGCAATAGCTGTCCTCGATATAGACCGTGCGCATCTCGAGATGCCCGCGCATCATCATGCCGTGCGGATAGCCGGGCGGCATCCAGAGCGCGAGCGCGGGCGGCACGATCCAGGCCGCGTGTTCGGTTTCGATCCGCATCACGCCGCTCACAGCGTGAATGAGCTGCCCGCGGCGATGCATGTGGAACGGGATCTCGTCGCCGTCGCGCCAGGACTTCGCCATCGCCGCGACCGGGCGCGGGGCGTCATCCATGTTGCGGCGATAGACGGGCTTTCGTGGCATCCAAATACCGTTTTTTGGCCTGAACACGACGAAACTCGGCCGAACGTCGCGATTTGGCAAGCCCTATATTGCGCGTCCCGAGGCTGCCGAAAGCGATTCCGAAATGTCCTCAGCATCCGATCTTGCTCCGTTTCCGATCGAAACCCGCCGCTCGATCTGGTTTCTCAATTGGGCGCATGCGCTCGATCATTACGTGATGCTGATCTTCCCGACCGTGGTGCTCGGCCTCGAAGCGGTTTATGGCCGCCCTTATGGCGAATTGATCGCGCTCGGCACCGCGTCCTTCGTCGCCTTCGGGGTGTTCTCGCTGCCTGCCGGCTGGCTCGCCGACCGCTGGAGCCGCCGCAACATGATGGCGCTGTTTTATTTCGGCTGCGGCGTGTCGCTTGCCGCCGCCGCGCTCTCGCCGACGCTGATCGTGCTCGCTTGCGCGCTCTTTCTCCTCGGCATGTTCGCCGCGATCTATCATCCGGTCGGCATGGCGATGCTGATCGAGGCCTCGAAGGCGCGCGGGCGCACGCTTGCGTTCAACGGCGTGTGCGGAAATCTAGGCGTCGCGCTGGCGGCGGGCGTCACCGCTTTCATCGCGTTCTACTTCACATGGCGCGCGGCCTTTGCCGTCCCCGCTGTGGTCTGTATTGCGACCGGATTTGTGTATCTCTGGATCGTCCCGGACGACCGGCATCACGGCGCAAAGCGAAATTCGGCGCCGGCGGTGCGCGTCAGCAGAGCGCTGGCCGTCGCCATCTTTGGCCTCTTTATCGTGATCGCGCTTGGCGCCGGACTTGCTTTCAATATCGTCACGGTCGCGTTACCCAAGCTCGTGGACGAGCGCATACCAAATCTCACGCTGAAAGAAGTCGGCTGGATCGCCACAGCGGTCTTTGTTGCCGGCGGACTTGCACAATTGGCTGTTGGCCGCCTGGTCGAGTGGATCGCCCCGCATATTCTGTTTGCGATCGTGACCGCGCTTCTGTTCGCGGGCGTTACCTGGTCGCTGTTCGTGACCGGCCCGATGCTGATGGTTGCGCTGACGGTCGCGATGGTCGGCCTCTACGGGCAGGTGACGGTCAACGACATGGTGATCGCGCGCTACACAGCCGACGCGTGGCGCGGCCGCGTTTATGCCGTACGCTATTTTCTGGTGTTCATCAGCGCCGGCGCGTCGGTCGCGGCCATCGCCTATCTGCATAGTCGCGGCGGCTTCGACCTCGTGTTGTTCGTCACCGCGATCATCGCCTTCGTTTTCTTCGCGGCGACGTTCGTGCTGGCGCTTCTCGTGGCCAAGCCCGAAAGCAAACGGGCAGCGGTGGCGCAGCCGGCCGAATAGCGCCCGGCTACGCGCCTTTTTCCGCCAGCCGCTTCTCAAGCCGCGCGATATTCTCGAACAGGCGGCGGCTGGTGAGTTGCAGGAAATAGAATCCGAATTTCGGATTCTGGAAATAAAGCTGCCTCACCTGGTCATAGGCGATGTGCAGGATTTCGGCGTCCTTGACGCATCGGATGGTCTGGGTGCGAACCTGGTCGGGCGCAAGCAAGCCGAGCTCGCCCAGGACCTGGCCCGCGCCGATCGAAACGCCAAGTTCCGAAACCTCGAATTCGCCCGACACCACGAAATACATGGAATCGGCCTTGTCCGTCTTGCGGAAGAGAACGTCCCCGGCCTTGACCGTTCGTTTGGTCGTAAACGGCTTCAGCCATTCCATGTTCAGATCGCCCTGGGTCGCTTCGCCGATCTGCCGCACCAGCGTGAGCATTTGCTGCAACCGGAAGATATTCAGCGGCAGCAGGCAGGTGTGCAGGACGAGAAGCGGGTAGGCGGGAGCGAGATATCCATAGGCGATGAAAAAGACGTTGCTGCAGATGCCCACGATCCGTAACGGGACCATGGTCTTCATCGAGAATGTCAGGAAAACGAGGAATGCGGCGATGTAACCCAGGACGTCAGCGAGAGTCATTTCGTTTCTTTTCCAATCCAAATTCGTTACGCGGCGAACCTAGGCAATTGCTCGCATGCAATGCAATGGAAACCTAGTGTGGTGGTTCAGAAATGCCCTTCATTCTCGCCGCGAGTCCGTCAAGGGAATTTCTGAACCAAAACCACACTAGAATCATAATGTTGCTAGTGTCCGTCGATTCCGAAGTTCGCTTACGAAGCCGCCGCAGAATTAAGCGAACTTCGGAATCGGGACACTAGCATTTCCACGGCAAGTTCACGCGCGCCAATTTTATCGCGTGGCGGACCGTTCCGCCTTCAGAAAAGCGGCGGCGCAATGTTGTTGACAACGGCGCCGGTCCGGTCATGCACGATCTCGGCGATACGCTGGCGGTGGCAATGTGCGACATCGCGCTCGAAGCAGAGGAGGCACACGCGCTTGCCGCTCTGCACAATGGCGAGCAACTCCTCCATCGCTTCCTTCGCTTCCGGCGTCTTCAATTGCTTTTCGTATATTTTCCACAATGTCTTGAGATCGCCGGCGCGCGCGGCCGCGCGGCCCTCGGCGGGCGTGCCGAGCTTCTGCAGATGCAGATAGGCGATGCCGCTTTCGTCCAAGGCGGCCGCGAGCTGGCGCTTGGAAAAGCCGGGCTTGCGGGAATTCGCCACCGCGCGGGTATCGACCAGCAGTTTCACCTTGGCGCGTTTGAGTTCACCGATCAGCGCGTCGGGCGTCGCGCCTTCATAGCCGATAGTGAAGAGTATCGGCTTTGCTTTCGCCATCACTTGACCCGTTCGATCAGCGCCATGGCGGCGGCCGGCGCGCGCACCTTCGCCTCATGAATGAAATAGATGAACGTATCGCGCGGCTGCTTCGCGGGTGCTGGCTTGGGCGCGATATGCGGAAGATCTTTCGGATCGCCTCCGCCCGCCCAAAGCTTCGCGCGCGCCGCCCATGCATCGAGCGCCTTCGGCGGATAGCCGGCTTTCAGTTTTTCCTCGCCGCGCTGCAGCCGCGCATAGACAAAGTCGCCCACGATGTCCGCGATCGCGGGGTAGGTTTCATGCTCCGCGAACACCACCGGCACGCCGAATTTGCGCAGCAGCGCGATGAAAGCGGGCGTGCAAAAGGAATCGTGCCGCACCTCGACCACATGCCGCAGCGGCGCCTTGCCGAGTTTCGCCGGCAGCAATTCGAGGAATTTTCCGAAATCCTTTTCGTCGAAAACTTTGGTCGGCGCGAATTGCCACAGCAGAGGCCCGAGCCGGCCGCCGAGTTCGGCAATGCCGGAATTCAGGAAACGCTCGATCGAGTCTCCCGCCTCGGCCAGCACACGCCGGTTGGTCGCGAAGCGCGGGCCCTTCAGGGAGAACACAAATCCGTCCGGCGTTTCGTTCGCCCATTTGCGGAATGTTGCAGGCTTTTGCGATCCGTAAAATGTCGAGTTGATCTCGATCGACGTCAGATGCTCGCTCGCATAGGCAAGCTCGCGCGAATGCGGCAACACCTTTGGATAGAAAACGCCGCGCCAGGGCGCAAAATTCCAGCCGCCGATGCCCGTGTAGATGCGGCCATTTGCACTTGCCATGGCGGGACCTCCGTTCACCGTCAGACATAACGATCGAGCGGTAGCCGCGCTATCTCAAAACGAAAGGCCCGGGATCGCTCCCGGGCCTTCTTTATTTCCGACGTGGGTGGGTGGATTGGAAATCCATGCCGCCACCGAAGCCGGGCTTGCCCGGCTTCGGTCTTTTTGACATTTGGGCGAATGGACTTCCTTAGAAGTCCATTCCGCCCATGCCGCCCATTCCGCCGCCGCCGCCAGGCATCGCCGGGGCGTTCTTCTTCGGCAGTTCGGCGACCATGGCTTCGGTCGTGATCAGGAGACCGGCCACCGAGCCGGCATTCTGGATCGCGGCGCGAACCACCTTGGTCGGATCGATGATGCCCTTGGACACCATGTTCACGTATTCGCCGTTCTGGGCGTCGAAGCCGTAGGCGTATTGATCCTTTTCCATGATCTTGCCGACGATGACCGAACCGTCTTCGCCCGCATTGGTGGCGATCTGACGGGCCGGGGCGCTGATCGCCTTGCGGACGATATCGACGCCGGTCTTCTGGTCGTCGTTCTGGGTACGGATCTTCTTCAGAGCCTCGGTGGCGCGCAGCAGGGCGACGCCGCCGCCCGGCAGAATGCCTTCCTCGACCGCGGCGCGGGTGGCGTGCATCGCGTCATCGACGCGATCCTTGCGCTCCTTCACCTCGACCTCGGTCGCGCCGCCGACGCGGATCACAGCGACCCCGCCCGCGAGCTTGGCGAGACGCTCCTGCAGCTTCTCCTTGTCGTAGTCCGAGGTGGTTTCCTCGATCTGCGCCTTGATCTGCGCCACGCGCGCTTCGATGTCGGCCTTCTTGCCGGCGCCGTTCACGATCGTGGTGTTTTCCTTCTCGATGATCACCTTCTTGGACTTGCCCAGCATATTGAGGGTCACGTTCTCAAGCTTGATGCCGAGATCTTCCGAGATCGCCTGGCCGCCGGTCAGGATCGCGATGTCCTGCAGCATGGCCTTGCGGCGGTCGCCGAAGCCCGGAGCCTTCACTGCCGCGACCTTGAGGCCGCCGCGCAGCTTGTTGACCACGAGGGTCGCGAGCGCTTCGCCTTCCACTTCCTCGGCGATGATGACGAGGGGCTTGGAGGTCTGCACAACGGCTTCGAGCAGCGGGAGCAATTCCTGCAGGCCCGACAGCTTCTTTTCGTAGACAAGGATGTAGGCGTCGTCGAATTCGACGCGCATCTTGTCGGCGTTGGTGATGAAGTAGGGCGAGATGTAGCCGCGGTCGAACTGCATGCCTTCGACGACATCGAGTTCGGTGTCGAGCGACTTGGCTTCCTCGACCGTGATCACGCCTTCGTTGCCGACCTTGGCCATCGCCTTGGCAAGGAAGTCACCGATTTCCTTGTCGCCGTTGGCCGAAATGGTGCCGACCTGGGCGATTTCCTCGTTCGAGGTGACGCGCTTGGAGTTCTTCTTGAGGTCCTCGACCACCGCTTCGACCGCGAGATCGATGCCGCGCTTGAGATCCATCGGGTTCATGCCGGCCGCGACGGCCTTGGAGCCTTCGCGAACGATCGCCTGGGCCAGAACCGTGGCGGTGGTGGTGCCGTCACCGGCGAAGTCGGACGACTTCGAGGCAACTTCGCGCACCATCTGCGCGCCCATGTTTTCGAACTTGTCGTCAAGTTCGATTTCCTTCGCCACCGTCACACCGTCCTTGGTGATGCGGGGAGCGCCGAACGACTTGTCGAGAATGACGTTGCGGCCCTTCGGACCGAGCGTCACCTTGACCGCGTTGGCGAGAATATCGACGCCGCGCAACATGCGGTCGCGCGCTTCAACGCCGAATTTTACGTCTTTCGCTGACATTGTAGGGTGTCCTTCAATTCAAAGAGTTGAGCCTCAGGCGGCCTTTTTCTTGGCGACGCTGTTATCCAGCACGCCCATGATGTCGCTCTCTTTCATGATGAGATATTCGACACCGTCGATTTTCACTTCCGTGCCCGACCATTTGCCGAACAGGATGATGTCCTTCGGATGCACGTCGATCGGAATCAGCTTGCCGTGATCGTCGCGGCCGCCGGGGCCTACTGCGACGACTTCGCCCTGCTGGGGTTTTTCCTGGGCGGTATCGGGAATGATGATGCCACCGGCCGACTTGGAATCGGCCTCGATGCGCTTGACGACAACGCGATCGTGAAGCGGACGGAACTTCATGGGACTCTCCTTAAGTACTTGGTGCCTCTAGATTTTTGAAAGCGAGATGGATCCGTGATCCATGCTCAGCCCACGATCTAGGCGCGGGTCTTTGTGGTGCAAGAGGTTTGCCCGAAATTTTTAGCACTCGTCAAGTACGACTGCTACCAGGGTTAATGTGACCGCGGCGGTCTGTCAGCAATCCTGACCCGATGCTGCTAGTGCCTTGATTTTAGGAACTAAATTAACTTTTTAGGCTTGTGATGAGGCGGGCGTCGCAGAAGACTTGAGCCGTAACGGACTTGAGGATTCGCATGATCTCTCGTGACTTCCAGCGGCAGGTGGAAGGCTTCGGTCTGACCACCGCACAGATCCTGTACCGGCGTCCCGACCATCCCTGGCTCCTGCAAACCTATGTCTGGCAGGAATACGACCTCTGCCCGCACTTTCCCGAGCTGAAAGGCTTTCTGCAATTCTGGCAGACATCGATCGAAGGCGCACTGCATTCGATCACGGTCGCGCATTCCCGCCTGATCAAGCCGGCGGAAATCAAGGCGGTCGACGGGGTGTTCCGGCTGCACTGACTCGATCCTCGGGTCAGTTAGAGCCACTGCGAATTTCAATCCGTCATCCTGAGGTGCGAGCGTTAGCGAGCCTCGAAGGATGGACGGCCGATTCATCCTTCGAGGCGCGCTCGCTTCGCTCACGCGCACCTCAGGATGACGGCGAGAGAGCCGTCAACGACCGCGTCTATTTTCTCTCACGGCGCGATGCGCTTTTGGTATTCCGGCTCCAGACCGACAAACGTCTTCCAGAATGGCCGTGGCTCCGCGTTGTTGAGGATGTCGATCAGGATGCCGACATGCGTATGCCAGCCGGTCGATACGTTCACCATGACGTCGCGGCTCGGCAGCCGGCGATGCGTGACCACGAACAGGACGTCGTTTCCTTTCGGCGTCAGTTCAAACGTCACTTCTGACGGCCCGCCACTCATGTTCCAGACGAAGGCGAGCAGGCGAGGCGGTTCGATGCGCGTGATCTGTCCTTCGACCTTGTGGCCATGGCTGGACTTGTAACGCTCCGGCGTTTCCTTGTCCGCGGACAGGCTTTCATTGTTGACCGTCATCGTGACGCGGCCGCCGACGCGCAACTCCCATTCGCCGGCCATCAGCCATTTGCCGCGCTTCTCTGACTCGGTGAGATAAGACCAGACGCGCTCGATCGGTCCGGGCAGGATGCGTTCAAGCCGGACGGTTCTGGGTTCGGTGACAACGCCAAAGGCTTCCATGACTACAACTCCATTCACTTGCGGGATCGTTTTCGGGTGGCTTTGTCTTCGGCGCGGATGAGCGCCTCAAGCACGTCGAGCCGCTCGCTCCAGAAGCGCTCGTAATAGCGCAACCATTTGTCGGCGGCGGCGAGCGGCGCCGGATTGAGCCGGATGACATGCGAGCGCCCGTGCACCTTGCGCCGCACGAGACCGGCATTTTCCAGCACCTTCACGTGCTTGGCCGAGGCCGCGAACGACATGCGGAACGGTGCGGCGAGGTCGCTGACATTGCGCTCGCCGGCGGAAAGGCTGCGCAGCATCGCCCGCCGCGTGGGGTCGGCAAGGGCGTGAAAAACGGTGTCGAGGGCCGCGTGTTGTTCAACCATGTGGTTGAATATAGCAGGGTCCTTTTATAATTCAACCATCTGGTTGAATTATTTTTGGGCCGTCGCGAACCGCCGCCCTAAACCCTCATGCTGAGGAGCGGCGCAGCCGCGTCTCGAAGCACGAGGCCCCTGTCTGGGTCGCCTGCATCCTTCGAGACGCGCCTTCGGCGCTCCTCAGGATGAGGCGGAGTAACAATCGCGCAAGTCTCGCGATCATCCTTCGGAATCCAATTTTCAAACAGCGCAGCCTCGTCCGGTCTCGCGAGCGGTTTCCCGCCGGAGTTTTCCGGTCGTCTCTCGCGATGGCGCTCCCTTCACAAGAGGGAGCGGAGCGCCGCTCGGCGCATATTTGGTGTGGCGGCTCTTGCGAGGAGCCGCACCGGTCTTGCGATCGACCGGTCTCGCCTTACGGCGCTCCACCGCGGCGTCTTCAATCCCTGGGACCCCGCTTGCCTTTGCCCGGGGGTGTCCGGCGGTTTCGCCGCCGGGGCCCGGAAAGACGCAAGGAACGAGCCCTGGGCGTCATCATGCGCCGGGAGGCCGATCCAGGGACTCCCGGGAACAGGTTTGCGAGACCTGCGCGCGGGCGCCGCTCCCCATCCACGTTCAGATCGCCTCGAGAACGCCCCTCGGCGAATGGGGATGGGTGAAAAATAGCAGAGCGGAAACAGCAGTCAAGATAAAGTTCACTTATAAAGATATTTCGTATCTGAGCAATAAAGACGTGGATGGCAACGCAACTCGGGCTTGCCCGAGTTGCGTGTTATCAAGTGTCGCAAGTCGGGTGTACCCGACTTGCGATAACAAGCCCGGCCATGACGAATGTTAGATGCTGCGCTTAGCTCCCACCCGTCATGGCCGGATTTATTCCGGCCATCCACGTCTTGCTTGAATTTTAGCTGGATCGCCCGCCACCCAAGTCGGCTTTAGCCGACTTGGGCACTTTAATTGCCGATCTCGGGTAAACCCGAAATCGGTGCGGGCGATGACAACAGAGAAATGCCGGTGATGCGAAAATCGCAGGATGACCCAGCACGCTATTTGCAAGGCTCGAAAAGCGCGGCATTCTGCGCGCATTCCGGAGGCCCGATGAAAACCTTTCTTGCCGCACTGGCGTTTCTGAGCGTCGCACCCGCCTTCGCGCAGCCGGCGAACCCTTCCTTGCCGGCCTTGCCGAAGGAAATGATCGGGATCTGGGGATTCGAGGCCGACGCCTGCGACGACGAGGACAGCGACGGGCGGCTGACGGTGGAGGCAAAGCGCGTCGCTTCGTTCGCCTCGCTGTTCAAGCTTGGCGAGATCAAGCGGCAGCCGGACGGCAGCGTGAAAGCCGCCGCGACGCGCTTCGACGAGGGCGAAAAGCGCCGGCCGCGCGCGAGCCTCGAACTCAAGCTCGTCGCGCCGGACAAGCTCATCGTGAAAAGCGATCGCGACGACGCCATCACCTATTCGCGCTGCAGGACGTCGGGGAAGACGGGTTGAGAATTATGAACTGTCATGCCCCGCACCGATCTCTGGTTTACCCGAGATCGGCAAATTAAAATGCCCAAGTCGGCTAAAGCCGACTTGCGCACTTAAAATTGCGAATCTCGGGTGAACCCGAGATTTGTCGGGCGATGACAGTATTGCTGGGATGAGGCGGAGCGGCAAAACCGGCTAATTCAGCACGCCGATAATCGCGCCGATCACCATGGTCGCGAGCGTGCCCGAGACGATGGTCTTGAGGCCGAGCGACACGATCTCCGGCCGGCGCTGCGGCGCCATGGTGGTGAGGCCGGCGATCATGATCCCGAGCGAGCCAAAATTCGCAAAGCCGCACAGCGCATAAAGCATGATCAGGCGCGAGCGTTCGCTTAAGCTCCCGGCGGGCAGTTTCGACAATTCCAGATAGGCGATGAATTCGTTGAGCACTGTTTTGAGGCCCATGAGCGAACCGGCGGTGACCGCCTCGCTCCAGGGAATGCCCATCAGCCAGCAGACCGGCGCCATGACGAGGCCGAGCATCCTTTGAAGGGTGATCGGCGCGCCGGCGACGTCCGGGATGACGCTCAGGATCGCGTTGGCGAGATGCACCAAAGCGACCAGCACCAGCAGCATGGCGATGATGTTGAGGAGGAGGGCGAGCCCCTCGGCCGTGCCGATCACCACGGCATCCATCGTGTTCGCGGCCTGCGATTGCGGGTCCTCGAGCGTGCCTTTGGTCTTTCGCTTTTTCGTTTCGGGCACCATCAATCCGCTGACCAGAATGGCGGCCGGCGCGCCCAGCACCGAGGCGACGACGAGATGTCCCGCGACGTCGGGAATGAGCGGCTGCAGGATGGTCGCGTAGAGCACGAGCACGGTGCCGGCGATGCCTGCCATGCCGCCGGTCATCACGACGAACAATTCGGCGCGCGTGAGCTTTGCCAAATAAGGCCGGATGAAGAGCGGCGCCTCCACCATGCCGACGAAAATATTGGCGGCGGTCGAGAGCCCGACCGCGCCGCCGATTCCGAGCGTGCGTTCCAGCGCGTACGAAAATCCGCGCACCACCGGCGGCAGGATTTTCCAGTAGAACAGGAGCGTGGTGAGAACGCTGACCACCAGCACGATCGGCAGCGCGTTGAAGGCGAGCACGAACTCACTGCCGGGAATTTTCGGGTCGAAAGGCAGCGGCCCGCCGCCGAGATAGCCGAACACGAAGGAACTGCCGGCCTTGGCCGCCGCGGCCACCGCGTCGACCGCGCCGTTGACCGAGGCCACAGCAAAGCGCACCGGCGGGATTTTCAAAAGGACGATCGCGAGCAGGATCGTCAGCGCAAGGCTTAAAGTCGCCTGCCGCCAGGAAACGGCATCGCGCTTCTCGCTGATGGCGAATGCCAGAGCCAGAAGCGCGATGACGCCAAATGCGGATTGAAGTTGAAGCATCGATCCCGTGGTGGTAACCGGCCATTGCATCGAATGGCAGGATCAATCCTCAGGTCAAGCGCTGGCTGAGACGCGGTCGGACTTATCCGGTATTATTGCGCAGGCGCCACCGCGCCATTTGGCGGCGGCAATCGTAGGCATTGAGGCTGCCACAGTGCGGGCAAACCGGATCGCCGCCGGTATCTGCGGAACGTCGCCTAAGCGCCCGCATCCTAAGAAGAGATATAACTATCTTTTCGTAACTTTATCAGAACCCAACAGATGGTCGCGATTGTCCCGAACGCCGAAAGAACGGAAACTATGAACGCAAAGGCTTCGGCGGGGGTAAGGCTCGTGTTCGGAATCGACCTGCATGGCTGGGAACAGCTCATGCTTTGGGCGCTTGGCTTCGCCGCGTTAGCGGCGGTGGCCGTCGTGGTAACGACAGCGGCAGTGGTGGTTTCTACGCGCGACGAGAACGCGCGTACCCAAGCTGAATTTGAGGCATACAGGCTGGAATCCGCCAAGCAGATCGCAGAATCCCAAGCGCAAGCGGAGATGGCTCGTGCAGAAGCGTCACGCGGCTCGGCTATGGCCGCCGATGCCCAAATGCGGGCCGCGCGCCTCAATAGAGAGACCGCACAACTCCAAGCCGACAATCTCGCCCTGCAAACGGTGATGCTGCCGCGCAATGTCGGCATAATCGGAATTAATGAGGCACCTAGGGCCGCTGAGTATTTTGCAGGGGTGGCACCGTTCGCAGGAACATTGTTGGTGTACCAAGTGGCCAATGACCCAGAGGCCCAAAATCTCGCCAACGAAATTGCAATGGTGTTGTCGCGGTTTGGTTGGCGGCCGCAACAAATCGGCCGCCAAAATGACGCCATCCCGGATGGCGTTTCGGTCGCATACACCACAGGGAAGCCCTGGACCAAAGAAGAACCGAACCAGCCTTGGTTTGCTTGGAAGAACGCCGCCGAGGCGCTGGCTGACGCCCTAACAAAGGCTGGGCTTGCGGTCGGTGACCGAAACGTGTCGCGGTATGGCTTCCAGAACGTTCGCCAGAATATGGCGAACAACCTACCGTTCTTCGATCCGCCGCTAGAGGGTGTGCTGTTGACGATAGGTTCGCGCCCTATCTCCGAAACCATCCAATGGATCAAGCAGGGGCGACCTGCCGCGCCTAGCCAGAGCAAGTAAACCAGCCCCACGATGGAAAGCGCGCTCATAGCGCGCCGGGCCACTAAGCCGCTTGTGGCGTTTGCGCCATAATACTGGACTTATCCCCGTCCGACGAACGGCATCTGGGTCGCCATCACCGTCATGAACAGCACGTTCGAGTCAGGCCCAAGGCCCGCCATATACGCGACCGCCTTGCCGACATCCTCGGCCGGCATGCGCGGCTCCTGCGCCATCGTCCCGTTCGCCTGCAAGACGCCGTCGCCCGCGACCATGCGGTCGGTCATCGGCGTCGCGGCGTTGCCGATATCGATCTGTCCGCAGGCGATGCCGTATTTGCGCCCGTCGAGCGCGATGCATTTGGTGAGGCCCGTGATCGCGTGCTTGGTCGAGGTATAGGCGACCGACAAAGGCCGCGGCGCATGCGCGGAGATCGAGCCGTTATTGATGATGCGGCCGCCGCGCGGAGTCTGGTCGCGCATGATCCTCATGGCTTCCTGCGAGCACAGGAACGGCGCCGTCAGGTTGGTGTCGACCACCTGCTTCCATTTGTCGAAAGGCAGTTCCTCCAGCGGCACCGGCGGCGCCCCCATGCCGGCATTGTTGAACAAGACGTCAAGCCGGCCGAAGGTCTCCTTGATCTTTGCGAACAGCGCCTTGATCTGCGCCGGGTCGGACACGTCGGTCGGCACGACGAGGCTCTTTGCGGGCGCGCCTTCCTTGGCGACGGCTTCGAGCGGCTCCTTGCGCCGGCCGGCCAGCACCACGGCAAAGCCGTCCTTCATCAGAGCCAGCGCCGCCGCGCGCCCGACACCCGTTCCGGCGCCCGTCACCACCGCCACTTTCAAAGACCCAGCCATTCATTCACTCCCGTTTCAGACACTCGATTTCGCAGGGCGCGCATCCTGACGGCTGCGAGCCCCGCCTGCAACGGGGGTGTCTCATTTTTAGGAGGGCGTGATCTTGTCCGAAAACCGGCGCCTACTTTTCGGGATCATGCCCTCGTGCGACGAAAGCAATTAACCCGCGAGCGCGGCGGCGTCGCCTTCGATCGAGCGCCAGGCGCCGGGAGCAGCAAGCCTTGCGCTGATCAGCGTCGGCGAGCCCGGCTTGCCGAAGCGATAGCCCTGCATGCAATGCACCCCTGCCGCGCGCAGGAACAGCTGCTGCTCGGCGGTCTCCACGCCTTCGGCGGTGACTTTCATGCCAAGGCCGCGGCCGAGGCCGACGATGGCGTGCACGATCGCGGCGGCGTCGGGCGCGCGCTCGATCGAGCGGACGAAGGAGCGGTCGATCTTGAGCTTGTCGAACGGGAAACGCCGCAGATAGGCGAGCGACGAATAGCCGGTGCCGAAATCGTCGAGCGCGAGCTTCACGCCGAGCGCCTTGAGGCGATGCATCGCGATCTCGGCGGTCTCGACATTGCCGAGCAAGGTGCTTTCGGTCAGTTCGAGTTCGAGGCGGTTCGGATCGAGATCGGTTTCCTGCAAGATCCGCTCCACCACGTCGACAAAATCGAGCCGGCGGAATTGCAGGGGCGAGACGTTCACGGCGACCGTGATATCGGGCCATTCCTTCGCTTCGGTACAGGCGCGGCGCAGGACCCATTCGCCGAGTTCGATGATCAGCCCGGAATGCTCGGCAATCGGGATGAATTTTGCCGGCTCGATATTGCCGCGCTCCGGATGAATCCAGCGGCAGAGCGCCTCGACCCCGAGAATCTTCTCGCCGCTCGAATTCATGATCGGCTGATAATGCAACGTCAGCCCGTCCTCCTCGATCGCGAGACGCAGGTCGTGTTCGAGCAATTTGCGGTTCGACAGGTCCGCGTCCATCGCCGCGTCATAGATGCAGGCGCGATTGCGGCCTTCGTTCTTGGCGCGGTAGAGCGCCATGTCGGCGTAGCGCATGATGTCGGCGGCGCCGCCCTCTGAGCGTTTGTCGATGATGGCGATGCCGATGCTCGCGCCGATAACGATATTGTGGCCGCTGATGGAATAGGGCGCGCACAAGGCGGAAATGATCCGGCCCGCGGTCTGCTGCAAGGTCGTGGTGTCGACGCCGAGCGACGAAATGACCGCGAATTCGTCGCCGCCGAGCCGCGCGACGACATCGTCGGTCCGCAGCGTTCCGCTCAGGCGGAAGGTGACATTGCGAATGAGTTCGTCGCCGATCGGATGACCGAGCGTGTCGTTCACGTCCTTGAAATGGTCGAGATCGATGTAGAAGACGGCCGCCGAGGATCCGCCGCGCTGGACATCCTTGATCACCGATTGCAGCCGCTCGCTGAAATAGTTGCGGTTGGGCAATCCGCAAAGCGGATCGTGCAACGCCAGATAACGCAGGGAGTTTTCGCTCGCGGCGAGGGTCGCGGTGGTGCGCCGCATGTATCCGAAAATCAGTCCGGCCAGCAGCGCGAAGCCGGCCAGCGCCACGGCGATGAAGGGAATGACGCTGTGAACGATCTCGGCGCCCGGACGCTTCGGGCTCCAGGCAAAACGCGCGATCGAATTGTTGCGGTCGTCGGCGAGATCGAGCGTGTGGTCGGCCGGCGAAATGACCTCGGACCCCGTTTTCCTCAAATTCTTGAGCTGCAGGCGGCCGGCGATCTCGGCCAGCACCTCCTCGTCGATGAATTTGACGGTGAGCATGATCGGGGCGCTCTGCCGTTCGCCCGGTTCGACGGCGCCGTCGATCGGCAGCACGAGAACGGCGGCGACGATGGCGGGGCGGCCGAGAAATTGCTGGACCAGCGCGACGCGGGTGGCGGCGAGCTGATCGTCGGCGCGGCCGAATTCCGAAATGCGGATGGCGCGATCGGGATTCGGCCCGGCGCGGCCGCGCACATAATCGACCGTCGGCGCGAGCTCGGGAAGGATGGAATTGAACCAGCGCGGATCGACGCTGGCGCGGCCGAGCAGGGCATAGACCAGATTATTCCTGGAATCGGCGACAAATACGAAATCGTGGTCGAAGAAATTCTTCAGCCAGAGTCCGACGCGGCGCTGGACCCAGTCCTGATCGAAATTCGCACGGACGTTGCGGACGGCCTGTTCGGTCAGCGCGACGCTTTCGAGTTCGCGCAGGATGCGCTCGCCGTGATTGGTGATCGAGCGTGTGAGCAGGCGCTTGTCGTGATCGACCGCGACCTCATCGGCGCGCTGCGCCGACGTCAGCACCGCAACGATAATGCAGACGATCGCCACCGCGACGATGACGCTGATCGGAACGACGACACTCAGCCTTGCGCGATCCCAGCCTTTCTGGGTCGCGGGTTCGGCCAAGTGCGACCGGTTTGCCGCCAACACAAGCTGCCCCTGCCATTTGAACTTTGCGCCGGAAAAATAGGCGATAAAGTTTGCTAATGACTTGCAGCCTGCGGTTTCATTCCTGTTCTGCGCCGGGCGCGCGATGTTTCGAAATTCGTCGTAAATGCCCGGTTAACGGAGCGGCGCCACTCAGGTCGGATTCGCGTAAGGCGGACGCGGAATGGCGATATGGGCGGCGCGCAAGGCCGACGACCATCGCTCGCGCAGATCGTGAAAATAGGGCTCGCCGGGCTCGATGCGGTACGACAATTCGGCGTCGCAGACGTCGCGGCGCGCGACCAGGATATCGATCGGCATGCCGACGGCGAGATTGGAGCGCATGGTCGAATCCATCGAGATCAGGCCGATTTTGAGCGAGTCGTAGAGATCGACGCCGTAGGTGACCGCGCGATCGAGCACCGGCTTGCCGTATTTGTGCTCGCCGATCTGCAGATAGGGCGTGTCGGTCGTGCATTCGATGAAGTTGCCGGCGGAGTAAATCATAAAGAGCCGCAGGCGCTCGCCCTTGATCTGGCCGCCGAACAGGAACGCGACGTCGAATTTCACGTCGGACGCCGAAAGCGCGCCGCCCTCGGTATCGTGGATGTGACGGATGACGCGGCCGACGCGAAGCGCGGCCTGAAACATGGTCGGCGCGTTCATCAGCGTTTCGATTTCGCCGGTCTCCTTGTTCTCGAGGCCCTCGGTGAGCATCGACACCACGGACTGGCTGATCGACAGATTGCCGGAAGAGGCGATCGCCATGATGCGCTCGCCCGGCTGCTTGAAGACATGCAGCTTGCGGAAGGTCGAGACGTTGTCGAGGCCCGCATTGGTGCGGGTGTCGGCGATCATGACCAGGCCTTCGCGCACCAGAATTCCGCAACAATAGGTCATATCGCTTTCACTCCCCCAAGCCCGGCTTGTTATAGCGGTGCCGTCGTTGTTCATTCAACCTTGAACCTGCCGCATGGCCTGGTCGACATGCACGCGCACGGTGAGCGCCTCGTCGCCGCCGCCATAGCGCGTGCCGCGGATCGGCGCGGCGCTTAGGTAATCGAGCCCGATCGCGACCCGCAAATGCGCGTCGGTCGTGGAAATCTTGTTGGCGGCGTCGAAGCCGACCCAGCCAAGCCCTTCGATAAAGGCTTCCGCCCAGGCGTGGCCCGCATTCTGCTCGACGACGCCGTCATTCCGGAAGAAATAGCCGCTGACATAGCGCGCCGGAATGCCGATGCTTCGCGCGCAGGCGATGAAAATATGGGTCAGGTCCTGGCACACCCCGCGCTTGATCGCGAAGGATTCCTGCGCGGTCGTCGCCGCATGGGTCGGATCGACGTCGAAGGTCAATTCCGCGTGAACCGCGGTCAGCAGGGCATGCAGGATCGAAAGGGTGTCGGCCTTCGCCGACGCCTTGGCGGCGGTCGCGAAGTCGCGAATGGCCGGGTCGGGGGCGGTGAGCGGCGTTTCGCGCAGAAACAATGCGGGCGGGAAACGCTCGATCGCGCCCCGTACGAGGCCATGCATGTCGTCGGTATCGACTTCACCCTCGACATGGACGTTCAGTTCCGAAACCGGCCCCTCCACGCTGAATGTGTGCGTGAGATTGCCGAAGGAATCTTCCTGCGCGTCGACTCTGCAATCCGCAGAAATGTCGATGCGCCACGCGCTGACATATTGCCCGTCATGATTGCGGGGCGTCATGCGCAAGATCTGGATCACGCCGGCCGGCGGGTTCGCGTATTGATAGATGGTGTCGTGTGAAATCTGGATACGCATGGGACAACGCGGCGGCTGGCTTGCTGAAAAGACGGCAAATTTCGCCCGGCAGGATGCCGGTTACAAGCCGCGATGTCACGTCAGATATTGCTGGCTGACGGTCGCGCCGATGCGATTGTTGTCTGCAATGAAGCTCTGGATGAACTCGTGCAGGCCGGTCTGGAAAATCTCGTCCATCCGGCTGTTCTGCAGCCGCGTCCGGATGCCGCGGGCGAGCCTTTGGGACGGCCCCTGGCGGCCATAGGCGGATGCAATCTTGTCGAGATGGGTCACGATATTCTCGTAGCAGCTTGCGAGGGAGCGAGGCATCTCCTCTTTCAGGATCAGGAAATCCGCGATCAGCCAGGGTTTCAGGCTTTCGCGATAAACCCAATGATAGGAGGTCAGCGCCGAGACCGAGCGCAGGATGGCGGTCCACTGGAAATAATCCAGTGGTCCGCCGACATGTTCGTGCGCGGGCAGCAGCATGTGATATTTCACATCGAGGATACGCGCGGTGTTGTCGGCGCGTTCCATGAAGACGCCAAGCCGCGTAAACGAATAAGCGTCGTTGCGCAGCATCGTCCGGTAGGCTGAGCCGTCGAACAGCAATGACGATTCCTGCACCCAGCGCAGGAACCGGGACAATTCCTCGCGCGAGGTCGGGCCGTTGCCGTAGCGCTTGAGTTCGAGCCAGGTGCCGTTGATCGCGTCCCACATTTCCATGGTGAGTGCGGTGCGCACAGCGCGGGCATTGGTACGCGCAGCCTCGAAACAGGAGCGGATCGAGGACGGATTGTCGGTTGAGAAAGCGAGAAAGTCGGTGACGTTTTCCTCGTTGGCTTCCGGAAACACCGCGTAGAACGCGTTGGCGCATCCGGCGGTCGCGACCGCCGATTCCCATTCGTTGCTTTCGCCGACATAAGCGAGCGGGAGCGCCGTGAGACGCTGCGTCGCTTCCAGAATGCGCGCGAGATATTCCGCGCGTTCCACATAACGCGCGAGCCAGTAAAGATTGTCGGCGGTGCGCGAAAGCATGTCAGCTGTCCAACACCCAGGTGTCTTTGGTGCCGCCGCCCTGGCTGGAATTGACCACCAGCGATCCGGCCTTGAGCGCGACGCGCGTGAGGCCGCCCGGCACGATGCGGACCTTGTCTTTTCCGGTCAGCACGAAGGGGCGCAGATCGACATGGCGCGGCGCGATGCCGGCGTCGACGCAAGTGGGGCAGGTGGAGAGCGCGAGCGTCGGCTGCGCGATGAAATTGGCCGGCTGCGATTTGAGCTTGGACTTGAACGCCGCGATCGTGGCCTTGTCGGCGGTCGGGCCGATCAGCATGCCGTAGCCGCCGGAGCCGTGAACTTCCTTCACGACCAGCTGCTCGATGTTGTCGAGGACATAAGTGAGATGCTTTTCCTCGCGGCACCGGTAGGTCGGCACGTTTTTGAGGATCGGTTCTTCCCCGAGGAAGAACTTCACGATTTCCGGCATGTAGCTGTAGACCGCCTTGTCGTCGGCGATTCCGGTGCCGACCGCGTTGGCCAGCGTCACATTGCCGGCCTGATAGGCCGACATGATTCCGGGAACGCCGAGCGCGGAATCGGGACGGAAGGCGAGCGGATCGAGGAAGTCGTCGTCGAGCCTTCGATAGATCACGTCGACACGCTTGGGCCCCTGCGTCGTGCGCATGAACACTTCCTCGCCCTTCACGAACAGGTCGCGCCCTTCGACCAGCTCGATGCCGAGCTTGTCGGCGAGAAACGAGTGTTCGTAATAAGCCGAATTGTAGACGCCGGGCGTGAGCAGAACCACGCTCGGCTCGGCGGCGGCGGAATGCGGCGCCACCGATTGCAGGGTCGCCAGCAATTCGTCGGGATAATTCTCGACCGGCGCGATGCGGTGGCGGGAGAACAGTTCGGGGAAAAGCCGCAGCATGATCTCGCGGTTTTCCAGCATGTAGGACACGCCCGACGGCGTGCGCACGTTGTCTTCGAGGACGTAGAAGGTCTCGGAATCGACCCGCACGATGTCGATGCCGGCGATGTGGACGTAAATATCGTGCGGGACTTTCTGGCCGTTCATTTCGGGGCGGAAGACCGGATTCTGGAATACGAGGTCTTCCGGCACGATCCCGGCGCGTAAGGATTCGCGCTTGCCATAGATGTCCTTGATATAGGCGTTGATCGCCTTCACGCGCTGCTCGAGCCCGCGGCTGAGCAGCTTCCATTCGGAGGCGGAAATGATGCGCGGGATGACGTCGAAGGGAATCAGCCGTTCCTGGGAATCCGCCTCGCCATAGACCGCGAAGGTGATGCCGATGCGCCGGAACAGGAGCTCGGCCTCCCGGCGCCTGTAATCGAGCACATCCGGCCGCACTTCCCCGAGCCAGGAGGACAATTCCTTGTAGGCCGGCCGGATCGTTCCGTCCTGGCCCGTCATTTCATCGAACGCCACCGCCATTCACAAGCCCGCCCGTTGTCCGGATGCACCGGACATTCCGCGATGTTAGCTGCAAGCTTCGCACCAACACAAAGACTTTAGGGGAACGGGGGCGAAAGGTGCGGCGCGGCGGCCTCGGAAACCCCGGTGACTGGTTTTTAGGCGGATTTTGACCAATGGAGCGGCAGGGGATTATGTATCCTTGCATAGAGGAATGGTGAGCATGAGCGGACCGGCGGGGCGTGGCGTCATTACCGCGGCAATCCTGGTGATCGGGGACGAGATCCTGTCCGGCCGGACCAAGGACAAGAATATCGGCTACATCGCCGAATACCTGACCAATATCGGCATCGATCTGCGCGAGGTTCGCGTCGTCCCCGATGTGGAAGACGAGATCGTGACCGCGCTCAACGCGCTGCGGGCGCGCTATACATATGTGTTCACGACCGGCGGCATCGGTCCAACCCATGACGACATCACCGCCGACTCTGTGGCCAAGGCGTTCGGCGTCGGCATCGATCACCATCCGCGCGCGGTCGCGGTGATGAAGGCGCGCTTCGACGCGCTCGGCACGGAAATGAACGAGGCGCGCATGCGCATGGCCCGCGTGCCGAACGGCGCCGAGCTTGTGCCCAACAAAGTGTCCGCCGCGCCCGGATTCTGGATCGGCAATGTCATCACCATGGCGGGCGTGCCTGCGATCATGCAGGCGATGCTCGACGAAGTGGCGCCCAAACTCAAAACCGGCGCGCAGATGCTCTCGGAATCGATCCGCGCCGACTTGCGCGAGGGCGATATCGGCACCGAGCTTGGCGAAGTGGCCAAACAGCATCCCGGTGTGAGCATCGGCAGCTATCCGTTCTTTG
>CAMDXM010000038.1 GCA_945878025.1 Pseudorhodoplanes sinuspersici
GAAGCCGCCAAGACAAGCACGAAGCCGATCGCTGTGTTTCTGACGCCGGAGGCCGAGCGGTCGCTTTGGATGCTGCAGGCTGCCGGCATTGCCGCCTTTCGCACGCCGGAATCGTGCGCCGACGCGGTTCGCGCGTTACTGCGCTGGCGTGCACCGCGCGTACCCGTTACTGCGAAAGCACCGGACACCACGACAGGTGCAGCGTTGCTTGCAGCGCTTCGCATTCCCGGGCCCGATGCAAAGATCGTGCGCGGCGACGGCGACGCCACCGCCGAAAAATTAACGGCACTGGCGCTGCGGTTTCCGGTTGCGCTCAAAATTTTGTCCCCGGACATCGCCCACAAGACCGAAGCCGGTGGTGTCGTCCTCGGCATTTCGTCGCCAGATGCGCTTTGCAAGGCGGCCCGCGCGATGCTGAGGACCGTGCGCCAACGCTTGCCGGACGCGCGCATCGAAGGGTTCGAGGTGCAGTCGATGGAGAGCGGGTTGGCCGAAGCACTGCTCGGTTACCGTTACGATTCGCAAGTTGGCCCGATGGTCACCCTAGGGAGCGGCGGCGTGCTTGCCGAACTCATCGAAGATGTCGTCACGCGCATCGCACCGGTTAGCGTGGCAGAAGCGAGGGAAATGATCGACGAGGTGCGCGGTCTTCGTGTGATCACTGGCTATCGCGCGTTGCCGAAGGGCGATGTCGACGCGCTCGCGCGGGCCGTGAGCGCTTTTTCGGCTATCGGCGCGACCAAAAACTCATCGGTCCGGGAAGCCGAGATCAATCCGTTGCTCATCAAGCGCGAGGGCGAGGGCGTCGTGGCGCTCGATATTCTGATAGTCTCTGATACGGAGACAAAGCGATGAACGCGCCTTCCAAATCCATCGGCCGTGCCTCAGACGCGACGCTGCGTCTCGCCCGCTTCGCAGCTGAGCTGCGTTACGAGCAACTAGCCGACGAGGAACGGCGTTGCATCCGCCGGCATGTGCTCGATACGATTGGCGCCGCGCTTGCGGGCGGCAATCAGGATGTGACCCGCGTCGTCTGCGAAACATTCGCGGCCGCGGGCCTATCAGGGACATCGGTTGTTCCAGGCACGGCTAGCGCGTTCGATCCACTGTCGGCCGTTTACGCAATGGCGACCGCCGCGCACGGCCTTGAGGTCGACGATGGCTATCGCGCGGGCTCCGTGCATCCGGGAGCCGTCGTCGTTCCGACCGCGCTGATCTTTTCGGCCGCGGAAGGACGGAATGCGCACATATTCATGGCAGCGGTAGCGGCGGGTTATGAGACCTGCACGCGCATTGCCGAAGCGATCCATCCGCAGTCGCGCGAACGCGGATTCCACAACACGTCGGTTGTTGGTCCGCTTGCGGCGGCCGTCACGCTCGGCGTTCTGCACGGGCAGAATGCCGATATGATCGAGCGGGCGCTCGGCATTGCCGCGAGCGCCTCGGCGGGATTGTTCGCGTTCTTGCATGGCGGCGGGGAGATCAAACGCACACATGCCGGCCACGCCGCGCGTGAAGGCGCGTTGGCGGCCTTGATGGCGGAGCGCGGCCTCACCGGCCCGACTGGTGTGCTCACCGAGCGGGACGGTGTATTCCAGGCGTTCTCGTCGCTCGATCAGGCCGCGGCACGCTTCAGGATTTCGCAGCGGCCCGAGTTGCTCGCCGTCACGCGCTGCTACATGAAGCCCTATGCATGCTGCCGTCACCTGCATCCGGCGATCGACGCGGTGCGCCATATCGTCGGCGAACAGAAGCTTGAATCGTCCGACGTCGCAGCTGTCGAGATCGGCACCTACGCCATCGCTGCCGAGCACGCCCATACCGGGTGGGGCGATATGGCATCAGCGCAGATGAGCTTTCCGTTCTGCATTGGCGTGGCGCTCAGTGGCCGGCCGCTCGATATGGCCGACTTCGGGGACAGTGCGCGCAAGGACGAGACGATTCTGTCCGGTGCCGGTAGGGTCCGCATCGCGGTCGACCAAACCTGTCACGCCAATTATCCGGCAGCTCGCTCGGCGAAGGTGCGGATCACCACGAATTCGGGCCGCTCGTTCGAGCGTCTGGTCGATGATCCCTACGGCTCCCCGACCAATCCTCTGGACGATGCTACGGTGTCGCAGAAGTTCATGCGGCTTGCGACCCCCGCGCTCGGCGAGGTGAAAGCACGCGAGGCGGCCGATGCGATCGGCCAACTCGACGACATTAAGCAGATGCGCGAAGTCGTGGCGCTACTGACGCCGCGATAGTTCAGGTGTCGGCGCGCGGCTTGAGGAAGTCGCCGCCACGCATCGACGGATGCGCACGTTGATATTGCGGCGGATAATAGACCGGTTCGCCGAGCTCGATCGCTGCGTGCCACGGCCAGCGTGGATTGAACATCACGCCACGCGCCAGGGCGATCAGGTCGGCCTGTTCCTTAACGAGAATCTCTTCGGCCTGCTTGGCTTCGGTGATGAGTCCGACTGCCATCGTAGGAATGCTCGCTTCCTTGCGGATACGTTCGGCAAACGGTACTTGATAACCCGGGTGCACCTTCAGCTTCTGATCCGGCGTTGCTCCGCCGCTCGACGCTGTGATGAAATCGCAGCCGCGCTTCTTTAGTTGGCGCGATAATTCGACGCTGTCGTCAAGCGTCCATCCACCCTCGGCCCAATCGGTGGCTGAGAGCCGCATGCCGAGTGGCTTGCGTTCTGGCCATACTGCGCGAATCGCGTCGAATACATCGAGTGCGAAGCGCATCCGGTTCTCAAGACTTTCGCCGTATTTGTCCTTGCGCTGGTTGGACAACGGCGACAGGAAGCCGTGGATGAGGTAGCCGTGCGCCCCGTGGATTTCAATGAGATCGACGCCGATGCGGTCGGCGCGCTGCGCGGCTGCGGCGAAGGCGCGGACAGTCTCATCGATTTGAGCCTCATTCATTTCGAGCGGATCGACGCGGCCGGGGAAAGCGATCGGTGAGGCGTTGTAGATCGGCCATCCGCCGTTCTCGATGGCAATCGGTTTCTGTCCCTCCCACGCCACCGTCACCGAGCCTTTGCGTCCGGCGTGATAGAGCTGCATACCGACCTTGGCGCCGCCATATTTTCGGCAGAAGGCGACCGCTGGTGCGAGCGCTTCAGCGTGCGCATCGGAAAAGAGGCTCAAATCATGCTTGCTGATCCGGCCGGTTGATTGCACGGCCGTCGCTTCTGTGATTAGCAGCCCTGCGCCAGACACCGACATCTGGCCCAAGTGCATCAAGTGCCATTCGGTCGCTTTCCCGTTCTCATCACCCGAATATTGCCCCATAGGGGACACCACGATGCGATTGGGCAGCGTCAAACCACGCATTTTAAAAGGAGAGAAGAGGTTCGTCGGCACAGGTGGTTCCTTACCCTATAAATCTGAGCTGGTGGAACGAGGTCCGCCTAGTGAACCACAACGGGCGGCAGGCGCGCCAGCGAAAAATCCGATATTTACATCGTCTGGGATTTTGGCCGTATCACCCAGGGGGCACTGTGCCGATCAAGATTACGGGCGCTGTCTACGGCCTGAAACGCATCGCGAGTCGCGTCAGGGAAAACAACGGCGCCGAGGTCGCATGAAGGGCAACTGGCACCTGAAGGTACAACAACGGCGATAATCCGCGATAATATTGGAAGCGTCTTTCCTGATGCGCCAAGCGAAGCGAAGTTCCTGGCTTGCCCTATAGTTCTCAACTGAACGCAATTTGTTCGTGACATTCCATCGGCAGCACCATGGCCCGCCGAGGCTAGACATATTCTGTCAATTTAATCATTCGCTGATCCCACTAGGGGGATTCCCTGCTTCGTCGAAATAATTCCCTGTTATCGGGCTTAGGGATTTAAGCAAGAAGCGATTGAATTTGGCTGACATCTGCCGTCTCTGACGTTCCCAAATGCCGAAATTCGATATTTTCCCTGTAAAATTCCCTGTTAGCAGGGAATTTGGGTGTGGAGACGGGTTCGACTACGACTGCGTCCGCCACCAGTATTTTTAGCGCGTTGTATGGGCGCTGGTGTCCGCGCGCGGCGCGCCGCCAAAGTTTTCGCCGATGATGGCGGCGGCAGCAGCCGATGGTACGGGCTGCTTTCCGAAGACGGCCGCGCTCAGGAGCGGACGCGCATCGGAGCCCGTCGGATGTCGACTTTTTGCCAAAAACGGCCTTTCGCGCTGCAAAACAGCCTTTCTGTGTTCGCCGTCACAACCCGACGGCCGGTCTCGGCCTACATACGATTATCAACGGATGCGCTCCCGCATCCAAACCCAGGAGAGACCGATGACCAAATTCATCACCTCTGTTGCGGCCCTCGCTGTGATCGCGGGTATTGCGGGTTTCGCCGCGCCTGCGTCCGCGATGGAGCAGATGCCGCAGAAACATATCGCCGCCCTGCGCAATAACTGCGTGATGGACTACATGTCCCACTGCATGGGCGTGAATCCCAACGGCGGCGCGGCGTTTCAATGCCTCCGCAAGAACGTCTCATCGCTGTCGTCCGGCTGCCAGGACGCGGTCAAAGCCGTTCCGCCGCCGAAGAGCTGACCTTAAAGCAAAGTTCGCCAACGACCCTGATCCGTTCGCAAGGAACGGATCAGGGTCGGCGTTTTTGCGCAGCTCACATTTCGGCCTCGTGCTTGATCGCGGCGCGATCCTCCAGGCAATAATAGCCGGAGAGCCGGCTCACACGTTTATCACGAATCCAGTCGTTGAGAATCCGGCTGACATTTTCGCGCGCGATACCCGTCATCGCGGCGAGATCGGTTTGCGTGATCTTCTGGCGCACCAGAATGCGTCCCGATCCGACGTCCTGCCCGAAAGCGTCGGCGAGGCTCAGCAGGGCGTATGCGACCCGGCCCTTGAGCGACAGGAACGTCATCGCGGTGACGACCGAATTCGTGTCACGCAAACGCCGCACCAGCAGGCTGACGATGTGGCGGTAAACCTCCGGATGGGCTTCGGCAACCGCTTCGAACGTGCGGCGACTGATGTAACTGACTTCGGAATCGCGCGCTGCGACAACCGACGCCGAGCGTGGTTGCGCATCGATCATTGCGAGTTCGCCGACCAATGCGCCTGGACCGAGAATCGCCAGGATTCTCTCCCTGCCTGCACCGGACACCACCGTCACCTTCAGGACGCCAGTCTCGACCCGGTAGCAACCGTCGCCGGGGTCTCCGGCCGTGAACAGGGTTTGGTCAGCCTTGAGGTGTTGTCGCCGCGCGGCCGCGAACAAGGCGGCTGAAAGTTCCTTCGGCAGGACCGACAACAGGTTTTCAGGCGCTGGTCTTGCCATGGTCCCCTCAGGGCTCGCCGCTAGGATAGCGCATGTCAAGTTGGGCGCTACTTTCGGAGATGAAGCAAATTACCTTTCCGCTTCGGGTCAGACGCGGATGCGATGCTGGCATCACGATCAATTCTCAAATAAACTTAAACCGATCAGCACGGAAGGATAGCGCGGCGTGAATTGGCCATGGGGTAAAATTGGCATCGGCGCGCTCATCGCGGTCGTTGCAATTTCCGGCGCCATTTGGGCGATGAAATGGTTTGCGCCGGGCACGCTGGACCGCCGGCCGAAGCTCGTCGACACGCCGTCGCTCGCTCCCGTCAGCCGCAATTCGATGATCGTGACGCCTGCGGTGATCACACTGACGGCGATCCGCAATGCCTTGGAGAAAGCGGCGCCGCCCGAAATCTCCGGCAAGCTCGGCATGCCGCAGATGCCTCAAATGCCTCAAATGCCTCAAATGCCGAACATGCCCAATGCCGAGATCGGCTGGTCGGTGACGCGAACGCCGTTCGAAATTGTGGGCAACCCGGAAGGGTTGCAGCTGTCGACGGCTTTGCGCGGATCGCTGCAGGCCTCCGGGCTTTCGCTCGGCCAAGGCGGGTTTCCCGGACCGCCCGGCGGATTCCCGGCCCCACCCGGCGGATTCCGTGGCCCGCCCGGCTTTCCCGGCCCGCCGGGAGGTTTTTTCGGTTCGCCCGGCGGAGGATCACCCGGCAGCCAAAGCCAGCCAGGGGCACAGAGCCGGTCTGGCTCGACACAGGATCAGCGCGTCGAATTCTCCGGCAATGTCATGCTGACGGCGCGGCCCAGCATTCTTCCGGGCTGGCGCATAGCGCCCAATCTCACGGCGCAGGCTTCGATCGGGGATGCGTCGTTGTCGATCATGGGCATGCAGCTCAATCTGTCCAATGAGATGAAGCCCAAGCTCGATCAACTCGTCAGCGAGCAGGTCGCCGCATTGCAGTCGCGTATGGGCAACGACTCTTCTGTTGAGCAGGGCGCGCGAGAGGGATGGGCGAGGATGTGCCGCTCCATTCCGCTCGGGCAGGGTGTGCCCGGCGCGCCGAAATTATGGCTCGAATTGCGCCCGACCCGAGCGATGGCGGCGCAGCCGCGCATCGACAACAACGCGGTCACGTTGACCATCGGTGTTCAGGCCGATACGCGCATCGTTCCCAATGAGACAAAACCCGATTGCCCGTTTCCGGCGCAATTGGATATCGTCCAGCAGCTCGATCGCGGACGCGTGAAAATCGAAATGCCGGTCGATATGCCGCTGACCGAGGTCAATCGACAGATCGAGGCGCAGCTCAAGGGAAAAGTTTTCCCCGAGGACAGGCGTGGCGCGGTGACGGCGACGATCCGCAGCGTCAATCTTGCCGCGTCCGGCAACCGTTTGCTGATGTCTCTCGGTGTCACCGCGAACGAGACCAAGAGCTGGTTTGGTTTCTCCGCCGACGGGGTCATTCACGTATGGGGGCGGCCGGCGCTCGATCGCGCGCGGCAGACATTGCGCTTGGACGACGTCACGGTCGACATCGAGTCTGAAGGAGCACTTGGCGCGCTGGCATTGGCGGCGCGCGCCGCGGTCCCCGCGCTGGAACGAATGGTGGCGGAGAACTCGGTGATCGATCTGCGGCCGATGACAGCCGACATCCGCAGGAATGTCGAAGCCGCGATTTCCGATTCCCGCAACACCGTGCCCGGTGTGCAGGTCGATGCCGCCGTGGTCGACATCCGTCTCGCCGACATCGGTTTCGATGCCAAGACGGTGCGCGTCATTGTCGAAGCGGAGGGAACGGTTAGTATCGCGGTCACGGAGCTGACCAACCGGTGACGCAAGCCCGCATTGTCGAGACGGGGATTTAATGGCCGGGATTGAAATCCGGGACTATCACGGCGACTTCGCAGATCTCGCAGAATTCGGACGCCGGGTTTGGATCGATGAATATGGCGGTAAAACCTGGTTCCCGATCCCGGCTGCCGCTTTCATGCGCTGGCGTGTGTCGCCGGAAAGCGGCGGGCGGACCCTGGTCGCCTATCAGGGGGCAAAGCTTGTCGGCACCGTATTTTTATTTCCACAATCGCTGCGGGTCGGCGGCACCGTTTTCCCGGTCGCGATTTGCACCGGCTTCAGCGTCGATCCTGAATATCGCGGCGCCGCTTTGCCTCTGATCCAGCGGCTTCGCCGTGACATCGAAGACCAAGGCTTCGCGTTTGCAATTGGCACGGTCCTTGACGACCCGACCTCAGCCTCCTATCGCTTCTGGACCAAATACGCGACGACCTATCCGCGAAATTTCAAGCTTGTTTTCAGGACCGGATACTGGGCCAAATTTCTGGAAACGCGGGCACTTGCGCGCGCCGGGGTGGGGGCTTGGGAGCGGATGGCGAACCGCATCTTTGGTCCGGTGCTTCGTTTCACGCCGCATAAATATGATCCCCATGTCCGCCTTTATCGCGCCGGAGATCTGGGGCGCTGCGCGCAAATACTCGCCAAGACCACGGCGGGTTTTGATTGGGCTATGGACTGGCAGCCTGCGCAATTGGAGTCACAACTCGTCAGTTCCGTTTTCCAAACACTCGTTTTCGAGCGCGACGGCGAGATCAAGGGCATGGTCAATTGTCATGCCACGACGATGCACGGGCGTGAAACTGTCAATGCGGCTTTCCTTGATCTGTGGGCGGAGGACGGATTGAGCGGCGCGGAACGGGTGCGGCTCGTGAGCCATCTGTGCACCCATCTCGCTGCGCAGGATGTTCATGCATTGGTCGCGCCCCGCTCCACCGTGATGCCAACCGCCGCATTTCTGGCAAATCTGTTCATACCCGCCCCGCAGCGTTTTCAAATCGGGGTATTCCCGACGCCGCGGTCCGGCCAGCTGGCGCCGCCGACACGGTGGGACCTGACCATCATGTGACGGGCGGAATAGGCATTGCACCAGATTGCCGAAGCGCGCCGCTCGATGTAATTTTGCGGTTGGAATTTTAGTGACGATTTTACCGTTTCAGTCGTGGATTGGCCGCGGAGATGAGTATGAGTGAATCGGTCGGCGAGCGGACCATAGGGTCGGTGATACAGGGGCATGCCGCGCGTCAACCCGACGCGGCAGCCATTGTCGGCTCTCATTTCGCCCCCGTTTCCTATCGCGAATTGCAAGACCAGATCGAGGACGTGCGCGCGCTGCTACGCGCGGCCGGTTTCGATCAAAATGCGCGGATCGCGGTCGCGATCGCAAATCCCGCGCAAGCCGCACTCGCAATTGTCGCCATTTCCTGCGCGGCCACGGCCGTGCCGATCGATCCGAAACTGACCATTCCCGAAGTCAATCGCTGTCTGCAGATTCTTCGCCCCGATGCCGTCGTCGTCCTTCGCGATACCGCTTCCGCCACGCGCAGCGTCGCCAAGGAACGTGGCGTACCGATCATCGAAGCGAGCGTCACGCAGCCGGGCAGGCTTGCGCTCACATTCGCGGTGCCGAAAATCGGTTCACAATTGCCGCCGGATGAGACGAATGCGCACACGCCTCTCTTTATCCTGCACACGTCGGGAACCACGGCGGATCCCAATCTCGTTCCTTTCAGCCATCGCAACATGCTGGCGGTCGTTGAGCGTTTGCAGACGTGGTTCGGGTTGACGCCGCAGGATCGCTGCCTGACCGTGTCGCCGGTCTATTATTCGCACGCACTGACAACGGCCGTGCTGCCACCCTTGCTGACCGGCGGCAGCACCGCGTTCCCGGCCAACGCCATGAATGTCGATCCGTCGGAATGGTTCGGCGACCTGAAACCCACATGGTACTCGGCCGGTCCGACGTTGCATCTTGCCGTCCTTGAAAAGTTGCAGGAGCGGCCCGACACACGGTCCATGCATTCGCTGCGCTTTGTCTCATCTGCCGGTGCGCCGCTCGCCGCAGATATGGGCGCGCGTATGCAGGATGTTCTCGGCGTGCCGGTCCTGGAGCATTACGGATCGAGTGAAACCGCGCAGATTGCCACCAACCGCCCGCCGCCGGGTGGCGCAAAGGCCGGCACCGTCGGCATCCCCTGGCCGGGCATTGTCAGCATTGTCGATGACGACGGGCGGGAGCTTCCCGCCGGCGAACGTGGGGAAATCCTCGTGCGCGGGCCGTCCGTGACGGCCGGCTATCTCAATGCTCCAGAACTCAATCTTGCGGCTTTCATCGACGGCGCGTACCGGACTGGCGACGTCGGCAGCATCGATGCGGAAGGCTTTCTCACCCTGCATGGACGCAAGAAAGAGATTATCAATCGCGGCGGCGAAAAGATCGCGCCACTGGAAGTCGATCAGGCGCTGTTGCAGCATCCCGGTGTCGCGCAAGCCGCCGCTTACGCCGTGCCGCATCCGCGGCTCGGCGAAGATGTCGCCGCGGCGGTGATCTTGCGTCCAGACGCGAAAGTGACGCCCGACGCGCTGCGTGAATTCCTTTCCGACAAGCTTGCCGCGTTCAAGATTCCGCGCCGGATCGTCGTGGTCGATCAGTTTCCGAAAGGGATGTCCGGCAAAGTCCAGCGCAAGCGTCTTAGTGAGATGATGAACGGCAGCGTGGAAGGGGTGGCGCCGGTCGAGAACCGGCTGCATTCGGATTTGATGCAAATCTGGAAGAAAGTCCTGAAGACCGACGTGATTTCCGTCGATGATGATTTTTTCGAAAAGGGCGGTGACTCATTGCTTGCGATGGATGTGAGCGCGGAACTCGAACGCCTGACCGGAAAAGCGCAGCCGGAAGCTATTCTGTTCGATGCGCCGACCATTCGCGAACTGGCGAAGCTCTTGGCCGGCCAGATAAGCGGGCGTGCATGAACCTTCGGGGAGGCGGCGACGACCTCTATGTGGGTACGGATGACGGTGAGGTGGCCGGTGCGGTACCACGCGCTGCCTTCTTCATCCGGATAGCGTTACCGCATGCACTGGTTCCCGCGCTCTTCGGCGCGAGAGCAGGTTCTCATGCGGTTGACGTCATCGGCGCAGACTTGCATCCTTGGCCGGTCAACCGGGGGGAGTCCTGCTTAACATCGCATTTTTCGCCGAAAGCTGAAGTTTTAGAATTCTGACTTTAGGAGATTGCGAGCGTGAAGGAGGGCATCTTACTTACAGGGGCGACCGGCGCCCTCGGTTCGATGCTGCTTGAGCGATTTTGTCGCGAAGGCCGCGATGTCGTCTGTTTGGTGCGGGCCGACAACCATGACGCTGCGCGTGCACGCATCGAGGCGATAGTCGGAAAACGCGACAACGTTCAGGTTGTCCGCGGCGACATCACCGAGCCGCGTTGCGGCCTCACTGATGACGACTTCAAATTCCTCGCCGGGCGCATCGGCCGCGTGCTCAATTGCGCGGGCTCCATCAGCTTCTACGATCAGAACGGGACATATCTCGCGAACGTCGCCGGGGTGCGGCACGTCTTGCAGATGATGGACGTGCTTGGCGTAAATCAGGTCCTGCATGTCTCCACCGCCTATGTGGTCGGCGACGGTGATTACCTCTCCGAAGAGCGAATTTCGAACGGCCAGTGTTGGCGTAACCCTTATGAGCAATCGAAATTCCAGGGCGAGATGTTGCTGCGCTCAT
Organism: Pseudorhodoplanes sinuspersici; assembly: GCA_945878025.1. Classification (GTDB taxonomy): domain Bacteria; phylum Pseudomonadota; class Alphaproteobacteria; order Rhizobiales; family Xanthobacteraceae; genus Pseudorhodoplanes; species Pseudorhodoplanes sinuspersici_B. Next base: position 10,879 of record CAMDXM010000038.1, read on the forward strand.
GGGCGCTTGCGGACAGCACGCGCCGTTTCACGATTTTCCGGCCGAGCATCCTTGTCGGCAGCGAGGACGGGACCACGTCCACCTTCGACGGACATTATGGGTTTTTCGAGCCGATGCATCGAACGGCGGAGAATTTGCGCAAGCGTCGCGGCAACGGCCTTCCGCCGGACGTCACGGTCGACGACGACGGTACGGTCCGCGCGCCGCTGGCGATCCTCGGAGCCGACAAACACATCAACTACATCCCGATCGACTGGGTCGCGGACATGATCGTGGCCGCCGTCGATTTGCCGGCGCGCAACGACACCTACAATCTGGTCCATGACAATCCGCCTCGCATGCACGATGTCCTTTGGTGGTCGCTCGATCATCTGAGGATCGGCGGGATTGTCCTTTGCGGCACCAGGGCCGCGAAGGATATCGCGCTGAAGGCTCAGGGCCCGCTGCTCAACCGGATGCAGCGGCGGATCGATGTCATTCACGAAGCCTATGCGCCTTATTGCACGACCGAACCGCAATTCCAGATCGAGGCGGCCGCCCGCGATCTCGGCGCCAAATTCAGATCGCCGCCAATCATCGACCGGCATTTCCTGTCGCGCACGCTCGCCTACGCTCTTCAGAACAATTGGGGTGCGAAGAAAGCGGGCACCGATGAACAGGCCTGACATTTCCTCAAATCGGCAAGCCTTTGCGGAGGCTGGCGCGTTCGCACAATACGACAACCTAGCCAAGGATGCCTCACCTGCGCTCGGCTCCGCGGACACCGTGACGGCGCCCTATACCTGCCGGGTCTTCAATTCTATCGACGACGTCGATCTCGACGCTTGGCGCCGCGTCTGCACGGACAGCGGCGCCTCGGTCTTCCTGGACCCTCGTTTCATCGGCGCGGTTGAGACCAGCATGAAGGACTGCCGCTTCTGGTACGTCATCGTGGACGGCGATGACGGCCATCCCGCGGCGTGTGCCTGTCTGACCGCGGCCATGATCGATCTTCTGGATTTTACCGATCCGCGCGTGGCCTGGGTGATCCGGCATGGGCCCAAAATGCTGTCGCGATTTCGGCATTTGAAAGTGCTGTTCTGCAGCCTGCCAGGCTCGCCCGGCGAGAAGAGCATCGCCTTTGCATCAAAGGCTGCCAGTCGGCAGGCCCTGGCTGCGCTCGATGCGGTAATGGATCGGCTCGCGGCTGAGAACGGAAGCGACGTCATCATCTATAAGGAATTTGCGGCAGACGATCTCGATCGGATGGGACCATTGCTGGCACACGGATATCGACGCATAGAAATTCCGCCGATGCATTGTCTCGAACCGTCATTTGAGAGTTTTGCGCAATATTGCACCGCGTTGCGCGCGAACTATCGCATGCAGATCACGCGATCGACGAAAAAACTTCGTAATACCGGGATCGAGCCGGTGGTGTTCGTCGACCCGCAGGACATCGTGAGGGTCTACACGCCCGACGTTCATGCCATGTATTGTGAGATGGTCGCGAAATCCGATCTCAAGGTGGAGGTGCTGCCGATCGAGTATTATCGGCAATTGACCTTGCGCTTCGCGGGACAGATCGAGCTTGTTGCGTTGGCGCGGGACTCAAAAATCATCGGCTTCGGCTGGTGCCTGCGCGACATCTCGACCTACCACATGATGTATGCCGGGATAAATTACGATCTCAATCGCGAGTTCGACATCTATTTCAATCTGATGTTTGCCGGCTTCGATCGCGCGCTGCGGGCGGGGCTTGCCAAAATCAACGTCGGGCAGACCGCAACCGTCTTCAAGTCCAGAATGGGGTGTCATTCTGAACAACGCTATGTCTTCATCAAGGGCGTTGGACCGTTGATGTCCAGGCTGTTTTATTATGGAGCCAATTTTCTGGTGATCAAGAAACCGTCAAATCCGCCATCCGACATATTCAAGCGGGAAGACCGAGCGGTGACGTAATTGCGGGCGAGACCACGTCCGGCGCTTGCGGCCGCGTGACGCGCGATATGTGATTTCAAGACAGGATTTGTTTCAGCTTGATCATCGCGTCATTGAGCGCCCTGTCGAATGGCCACGATTCCAGGAAGCTCTTTTTGTTTGAAAGAAAGCAGATTTTAATATGGTCGGGAAAGAGCAGGTAGTGCCCCGCAAGGCAATTGTTGCGGGCGAATTTGAAAAGCATGCCGAATCTGCCCAGGCAATATAGTCCGGGCAAAGCCGGGATGTTGGAGGCCCATATGTCGGGCGAAATATGTTTCGTAATAAGATCGGGCACGAAAATTCGAAAGAGCATTATCGCCAGCAAAGGCTTGAAGCCAATGGCGGTGTATAGATAGTAATATGCATAATGGATCGGGTTATCTCCGGACTTGATCGCGCCAATCTTCTCCTTGTGGGCGCGACATGCATTGAGCAAAGCAGGCTTGGTCTGGCTTTCAAGGAATTGCGCCATTTCGCCGGTCGTGGTCAGATAGCGAGTCACTGACCCGAACTTGATGCCGCGGATGTCCGCGAGATTGTGCACCGACGGGATTTTTTTGAATTTTTCGTAGTACGCCAAGTGTGCCGCTGCGTGGAAAAACGCATCGGGACTGACGTTTAGCCGTTTGATTCCGTCCTTGCCGATGGCATCAATCTTTTTGATCAGGGGAAAGTCGCATGAATATTTTGCGACTTTGACCCTTAATTGAGCCAGAGGCAGTTTCCCGAAATCGATTTTATCAAAATTCAGTTTTGAGTACCGATTTTGCGTCTTTGCCGCAACGATAGGCGGGATTGTCGTTGCATGTGAATTTATCCATGACGCAAACGTCGCCGCCAATACTCCTTCAACTCCGGCAAAGAAATTGAATGTAGCGCCGGAGAAACCGTTTTGCAGGACTACCAGCTGGAGGGATTTCCGGTAATCGCGGTTATGATGGTTGCGGATATGAATATCTTGCGCGGCGTCGTTTTCATCCGCCGAACGTCTCACAGTGTCGATTGCAATCAGGAATATAGCCTCGTCGATTGCTTTTATCGATTCATCGAGATCGTCGGCGTAAAAAACGCCAGCTGAGGACTTGACGATATTCGTCGTGATGAGGCCGTAGGGTTTTGGGGGATTCTTGTCCTTCGCCGCTGCCGCAATGATCGAATCGATATCATGCAGAATGTCTCCGGCAGCAATCATAGTGTCGTTGTCGTCAATGACGGGAAGTTTGTAAAAGAACCCATCGACGGCGACGACGATATGCGCGCTGTTCCTGCAGTGTCTGATATCCTTTCTCCACTTCAGTCCGGTCTTTCTGACATTGGCGACGCGGCCAAATAGGTTGTGATTACGGTCGTTGTCGATAACCGTTCCGCCGCGCCCTTCCTTTTCCAGCACATCATCCAGCAAGGACCGGCGGTATTTGAGGGCCGCAACGATAAGCTTGGTCGCGCGTTGCGCGACGGATTCATTCGTCTTCTCAAGTAGAATGGAAACGCCGAATTCAGCAAAAATTCCGCTAAAATTATTGGGGATCGTATCGATATCGAAAGGATTGATACCCCGCTCGGCAAGCGAGATCATTTTCTGGCGATTTTTCTCGGCATAGCTGGTGATGCCGAAAAGATTCAGCAGCGAAAGAAACCGCTTCCTTTTGCGCGGTTCGACCACCGCCGATTCCGCGAATTTCCTGAAGACCGAATCCGGCGTCGGGAAGAGGTCCATATTGCCCCGCAATGGAACGGGAACATCAGACAGGGGCCCGATCCCGCGGTCGAAGCTCGGCACATGACCGGTCGTCACTGCTCCAGGCAATATTCATCGACCGGCATGCCGACATGCCGAGCGCGCGCCGCCGAATATCCCATCACGATCGTTCCGACCGCGAGTTCGGTGATGTTATGAACGGCGCCGCCGCGCCCGAGCACGCGGACATGCCAGTCGTTTTGCAACAGGATCGAGGCCGTTTCGCCATCCGCGCTCTGCGTCTTGACCAGAAGCAGCGGCCGCGTTTCGATCTTGCAGCGCCCGACCACCATAGGGCGCGTCTCGCCGGTCACCCTGACCCCGGTCACCGTGTGGCCCTGGCGCAGCTCGCTCAGATAATTGGTCCGCTCGACGGTCGAGAGAATATACGAGCTGACCGCGCCGGCATTCACGCGAAACGGTCTTGTCGGCATGTAGGGAAGCGGATGGGTTTCGCTGCAACACAGAAGAAACCCGCCACCGAACGAACCGACCAAGAGGCCTTCGTCCGGAAAGAAGTTCGAGCAGGTATCCACGCAGACGCGGTCGCCCGTTCCCGCATTGGAAATTTCCGTCACCGAAAATTCTTTCAACTGCAGATGCCCGCGCCTTGGCCCGCAAAGCTGGCCAAGGGTTTCTATGTCGGCCATGGACCGTGGCGCGATGATCACGCCGTCCGGCCCCGATTCCAGCACGCTCATAACGACCTTTGCTTCCTCCAGATCGGAGACGAAGGTCATGATCTTGGCGCCACGGCGTGAACCCGCGGCGAGCACGATCTCGAGCGGGATCTTTGTCGGATCCTTGAAACGGATGACGGTCAGGAGGCCGGCGCGGACCGCCGCGCAAGCGTCCTCAAGATTGTCCTTGTTGGTGACATCGATAAGAATGCCGTCCTTCTGGCCCTGCTTCATCTGCGACGCCAACAGGTCTGAGGTTCGGCCATTGTAGGAATGCACCGATATGTCGGCGTCGGCCGTTCCGGCGGCGTCGTCGTCTTTGAACGCGACCAGCTGGATGCCGTTCCGGCGTTTAAGCTTGCCGTCGGCAACGCCGTTTGTGATCACCGCTTCGATCTGGTTCTCCACTGCCGCTTCGACGATTTCGACGATGTCGTCGGTCTTGCGGTTTCGTAAATCGAGCCACGCTGTTGTCACAAAATGCACTCCTGATTCTGAAATCAAAGCCTGTCGAGAAAATGCTACTGCCGTTTGCCACCGTTCACGGATTCCACGAGCGGGGAATTTTGCGAGCTGAGGGTGGGCGCGGGCGTCCGAAGGACACTGAGATAATTCGAATGGAGGATTCTGCGGATCTCGCGCACTTTTGCCGCGGGATCGGTCGCCATGAATATGTTGCGTCCGGCTGCGAGCCCGCGCGCACCGCTTTTCATGACATCGGCGGCGAAGGTGCCAAAATCCTTGTCCGACACTTTCGCGCCCCCGGCGGCGAGGACTGGAATGGGACACGAATTGACGATCTGCATCATGTCCTGAACAGAGCAGCCGGCGAGCGGCAGCTTCACGATATCGACGCCGACATCGACGGCGAGGCAGGCGGCGTGCAACAGCGTTTCCAGCGGCGGATGATCCTTCACGCCCGGACCGCGCGGGTAGATCATGGCGAGCATCGGAAGCCCGACGCGGTCGCAGGCTTCGGCCATGCTTGCCATCATGCGGATCTGACTGTCTTCGGTGACGGCGCCCAGATTGACGTGAACGCTGACAGCGTCCGCGCCTCTGCGCAGGCATTCCTCCGCGTCCCCAACCTGGTATTTGTAGTTGGGATCTGCCGCGTATTTGGTCGATGCGCTGACGTGGACGATGACGGAAAGCTTTGCGTAGACGCCGCTGCGCAGATGACCGAGGCGTCCTTTGTGGACGGCGATCGCATCGACGCCGTTGTCGGCCAGGACGTCGAGCAGGTTGTCGTATTGATGCGCGTCAGTGAACGGTCCGTCCGTCAGGGTATGGTCCAGGGGAACGAGGAATAGCGGCCGCTCGTGACTCTTGAATAGCCGCGCAAGGCGCAGGGCCCGTCCGGTCTTGGTCATGTATCCTCTCCATTTTGGCCCGGCGCCCTATCGCCGAGTCGTCAATCACTTGAGAGCGTTCATGTCCCCCGTAACGGTCGCAATTACCGATGAATTCTGCGTTACAAGCCCCCGCAATTCAAGGCCATCATGGACGGTGCCAAGGCTGTTGGAAGGCGCGGATTGACTAGTGGTTGATGCAATTGTCGACAGTAGCGTTGGGCACACGATACCACCCTGGGTAACCGAACTGGACCGGACCGGCTGGGAGCCGTTCCGCCACCGAGGAAACGCTGAAAGGGCCAGGCGCAATTTCGAATTAAACGACCATATGCACAACGGCCCTTGCTTATCGATCGCGATAGACGAGGGCCGGAAATTTATCGATCAATTCGCCGGCTTGGCCCGCGCCCATCAGTCGTCGTCGTCATCATCGCCGGCGGAAAACCACGGCGGCACGGGGTACTCGCGCACCACAATGACGACCGGTTGCGCGCCGGACTTGACCGTCCCTTGCGCCACCAGGTCCTTGACGATCTGATCGACGTGATTGAACAACGTGCCCTTGCCCTTGCAGAGGCGCTGCACCGCCACGGAGGATTGTGGTTCGCCGAGATCGACGACCACGACCTGCGACTTGCTGCCGTCCCGCTGTGTTTCGGGCGCGTTCGTTGTCGTGGTTGACATACTCAATCCTCCTTATCGTCGTCGTTCGGCATGCCGAACGGCATGTGCTTGCGCATTTCCTTCGGCATGCTGTCTCGCATCTCTTTCATGGCTTTCTTGCGCGCCTTCATGAAATTGCCTGGCGCATCGGTCAGCCAGGAATTTCCTTCTTTCTTGGCGGACTCGAGATGCCGGTCATAGGCCTCCTGCGCGGCAATCACCTGCGCTTTCAGCATATGCCGCACGCCTTCCTCGAGCTTCTTGAAGTTCGGCTTCCCGGAACTGTCAAAAGGATCGTCTTCGCTTTGATAAACGACCTTGGCGTCGCTACCCTGAACAACGGTGACCCGCCTGACGAGCTTGTCCATGGTGTCTGTCCTAGTGTGCGAGTGAGATCTCGGTGGGCTGTTCGCGGTCAGCATCAGCACAAATGGCTTCCCGCAGGCGGCAACCAAACAGGTCGAACGGCCGTCGCTCGTGACGGGACGAAATGAGCAGATCGATAATCGTCACGGCAATCATTTGTTCCGCCGCGTTTTATGTTGCTCAGAAACAAGCTTTGCACTGAAGTTTGAGGTTATATCATCGGCCATTGGCCGGCAACCGACCATTATCCGAATCGCGCCGTTTTGGCGTGCTGCAAATGGCGCGCGTTTGGACACGGATATCGATCACTGGCGGCGCCGCCTTGGCCCGAAACTGGCAAAAGGCTAGGCTGATGCCGCGCCGGTTATTGAAGATGCACGCGCCGGAGCCGAATGTGCTGAAGTTTTTTGCGGTCTTGATCGTTCTTGGCATGGCTTTCGAGCCGGCGCAGGCGCAATTGCGACAGGTAACCGGCGCCGCTGGATACTTGTCGGAATGGGAATTAAATGGTGCGCTCACGGAGCGAATGTCGGCCGGCAAGCGCGCGTTTTCCGGTCCGGTGACCTGGAAACATGTTGGCTTCTGCAGCGCCAACGGCCCACAGGAAAAGCCGGGCGAGTTGAGTTATGAGATTGCGGAATCAGGCGCGCCGTCCCGGATCAATGCGACGATTTTGTTTGAGGGCGCCCAGTGTACATTTAGCGGAAATTTTTCCGACAACATGACGGGCCATATGGATTGTCCGGACGCCAAAGGCGTCCCGCTCTCGCTTTCGTTCAAGTGACCGCGGAACCTGCGGCCTCAAGACCGATAATCTTACCGCTCCGCATCGAGCCTCGTGTCCGGTACATTCAGTCGAATAATGATCCGCCGCACGATCACAAAGATGATCATGATCAGAATGAGCTGAACCCAGCCGAAGGTTGTCGTTTGCTCCCAGGCCGAGCGCCAGTCGATGTCGTAACCAAACCACCGTTTTGAGACCGCGTCGGTGATATAACCAAGGCCGATTGCACCGAAGGCCAAAACGCCGATCTTGAGCATAAGGGATACGACATAGGCGATTTTTCCGACGATATTCCTGAAGCGGATGATCGGGTTCTCGATATTTTGCTGCAGCTGGAAAGTGAACTGCCGAAACATGTCGCCGAATTCTTCAAACTGGACATAGTCCATGTCGGTTGGTCCGAAACGTCTCTGGTGCAGGCTTTTTTGCACGCGCTGGCGCGCCTCTTTGGCCGCCTCTTTGGCGTAGGCCTCCCATTCCCTGGTGACATCGAGATTCTTGTGCAGCCGCATGATGACGGCGTCGTAGGCAAAGGTCGTCCTGAAAAACTGGATCGTATCGACCCCGGCGGGGATGTGGAATTGGCGCGCCACCTCGAGAAAACGCAGCCAGCCCTGCGCGGCGCTTTTTTCCCACCACTCGGCGTCATTGCTTTTCATCGCATAGACCGCGTCGGCGTAGATTTTCTCGAATTCGTGGCGGACGCCTTCCACGTCCATTGGCGGAAGCGGGCCAAGAAGACTGATCGCGCAATTGGCCATCCGCCCGATATCGCCCTTGATCATGTGATACTGGAACTGGCGAATGGTCTTTCGGGTCTGCGTTGAAAAGCGGCCAACGGCTCCGAAGTCGAGAAAGCAAATCACGTTATCGGCCATGACAACAATGTTGGCCGGATGCGGATCGGCGTGGAAGAAAAGCTCCTCCTGCATCTCGTGCTGCATTACCCTGACAAGCTTGCGGGCGAGCGATTTCGGCTCGATGCCGATTTCGCGCGCCTTCGCCAGGAATTCACGGTCGTTGTTGTCGACCGCGGCCATCAGCTCCCACATCCACACGCCTGAGACGAGTTCGCTGACCATCACTTCCTCAGAGCAATACTCGAAATAGATTTTGGGGGCGGTCACCCCTTTCTTGCGCTTGGCCGCGCGCTCCCGGAACAGATCGGTGTAACGCGCTTCAGCGCGAAAATTCATCTCATTGAACAGGATGGTCTCGAACTCCTGCCGGAACGTACGCGTTGCGCCCGGTGGTATGATGGTGAGTGTTTCGCC
>CAMDXM010000039.1 GCA_945878025.1 Pseudorhodoplanes sinuspersici
GCCGCAACATGAAGCCGTCGGACAAGAGCGACCTGTTCGAGATCATCAGCTGGACCGAGCCGAAAACCGCGATGGACGATGCGGCGCCCGGCAAGTGCAAGCTTGCGCCGTACGACCAGGTCCCGAGCGTAGACTCCTGAAGCGACTGAAAGCCGGGCCGCCCCACGCGGCCCGGCATTTTCTCTTAAGGCCACGGAACGCCTTCGTGATCGACATCCTTCCTCACATTCTCAACGGACTGACGCTCGGTTTGCTGTTCGCGCTGATCGCGCTCGGCTTCATGCTGATCGTCGGTTTGATGGAGCAGATCAATCTCGCGCATGGCTCGCTATTCGCGCTCGGCGCCTATGTCGGCCTGCAATTGCTCGGCCCGAAGCCGCCGCTGCCGGCCGACTGGACCGCGACATGGATCGCGCTGCCGCTCGGCTGGCGCTATGCGCTGACATTGGTGATCGCGCCTGCGATCGTCGGAATTGCCGGCGCAGCGGTGGAACTCTGCATGCGGCGGACCTACGGCAAGGACCCGCTCTATGGCCTCCTCCTCACATTCGGGGCCGCGATGGTGATCGAGGAGGCCATTCGCCTCACCTGGGGCACGCGCGACTATGTCTTGCAGGTTCCGCAAACGATCAGCGGCGGGTTCATTTTCCAGGATTTGATCTGGTCCACCTATCGCTTCTATGCGGCCGGCATCTCCGCCCTCATCATCGGGCTTGTCTGGCTGGTGATCGAAAAGACGCCCTTTGGCGCGATCGTCAAGGCCGGCGCGCATGACTCCGAAATCGTGCGCGCACTCGGCATCAATCTGTCTCGCCTGCGGCTTGCCGTGTTCATCTTCGGCACCATGCTGGCGGCCGTTGCCGGCATCATTGTCGCGCCGATCTGGGGTATCCGGCCGCATATGGGCGTGGACGCCGTCGTGCCGGCGTTTCTCGTGATTGTGCTCGGCGGCGTCGGCAGTTTCTGGGGCGCGGTCTCTGCCGGAATTCTGGTCGGGCTCGCCGTCGGGCTGTCAGGCGCCTATGCTTCCGAATGGTCGCTCTTGTCGATGTATATCCTCCTCGTCGCGGTCGTGACCTTCCGCGCACGCGGATTGTTCGGCAAGAAAAGCGTTCTTGAGGCCTGACATGAACGGTGCCTCGCCCAATTCTCCGGACGCCGCGCGGCTGATCACGCCGACCATGCTGATCGTGTGGCTTTTACTCGCCACCATCCCGCTCTGGATTTCCAGGATCGGCCTCTATCCCTATCTCGGCATCGAGATCCTGATCTGGTCAATCTACGCCCTCTCCTTCAATCTCGTGCTCGGCACAGCGGGCCTGCCCTCGTTCGGGCATGGCGCCTTTTTCGGAATCGGCGCCTATGCCTTCGGGCTTTGCCAATTCAACGTCTCGTCCAATCTGTGGATCTGTCTTGTGGTGACAACGCTCGCAGCGGCATTCGCGGGCGCATTGGCGGCGCTTTTCATATCGCACCGGCGCGGCATCTATTACGCCTTCATGACCATCGCCTTCGGCCAGATTTTCTGGACCATCGCGATCAAGTCCCACAGCATCACCGGCGGGGAGGACGGCCTCCTGAAAATCGCGCGGCTGCCGGCCGATTTCGGTTTCGTGTCTTTCGATCTGAAGAGCAACGTGTCGTTCTATTATTTCGTGCTCGCGGTTTTTGTCGTGATCGTGATCGCGCTGTGGCGGTTGACGCATTCGCCCTACGGCCGCGTGCTGTCCGCCATCCGCCAGAGCGAAACCCGCGCCGCGCATCTCGGCTACAAGGTCTGGTTCTACAAGGCGTCGGTGTTCGCGATCTCCACCGGATTGTCCGGATTGGCCGGCGGCCTGTTCGCGATGGCGCAGCTTGCCGCCTTCCCCGACGTGATGAGCCTGCACCAGTCCGGCTACATCGTGATGATGACGCTGGTCGGCGGCGGGCTCGTCAGTTTCTGGGGTCCGGTGGTCGGCGTCTTTACGTTCCTGATCGCGCGCGACGTGATCGGCGCCATGACCAGCGCCTGGATGCTCTGGTTCGGGCTCCTCTTCATTGTGATCGTGCTGTTCAAGCCGGAAGGCATTGCCGGCGCGTTCCGCTCCATCGTTGACAGCGCCAAAGCCAAGGCGCGGCATGCACAAGGCATGTCGGCCTTGCGCCTCCTGTTCCGGAGCTGACCATGGCCTTGATCGAAGCCAAGGGCGTACACGTCCGGTTCGGCGATCGCGTCGTGCTGGAAGAAGTCGATATGTCGGTGCTGGAGAAAGAATGCCACGGCATCATGGGCCCGAACGGCGCCGGCAAGACCACGTTCTTCAATGTGCTGACCGGGCGCGCCAAGCCAACGCGCGGCGAACTCTTTCTCGATGGCGAGAATGTCGCCGGTTTGCCGCCACATCGCATCGCGCGAAAAGGCGTGGCGCGCTCGTTCCAGATCATGACCCTGTTCGACGAATATACCGCGCGCGACAATGTGATGGTCGCGCTGCCGCAATTCCGTGACCGCGGCTTCGATATGCGCCGCGCCGCCGCCGGCGACAGCCATTTCAAGTCCGAGGCGGAAAAAGTGCTCGCCGATGTCGGCCTTGCCGACAAGGCGGATATCCGCGCCAAGGAATTGCCCTATGGCGACCGCAGGGCGCTGGAGATCGCGGTGGCGCTGGCGCAAAAGCCGCGCGTCCTTTGTCTCGATGAGCCGACCTCGGGCCTTGGCACCGACGGCGTGCAGCGCCTGCTGGGCCTCGCACAAAAGCTCAAAGGCAAGCTGACCATGATCGTGATCGAGCACGACATGAGCTTTCTCTTTTCGCTCGCGGACCGTATCTCGGTGCTGCACTGGGGTCAGGTGGTGGCGCGCGGCACGCCTTTGCAATTGCAGGAAAACCCCTGGGTCAAACGGTCCAATCTCGGAAAGTTCTCATGATCCTCGAGATCGACAATATCGACACCTTCTACGGCGAGACGCAGGCTCTGTTCGGTGTCTCTCTCAGTGTCGCGCCCGGAGAGATCTTCGCCCTGCTCGGCCCCAACGGCGCCGGCAAGACCACCACCATCCGCTCGATCCTGGCGCTGACCAAGCCGCGCCGCGGCGCGATCAAGTTCGACGGCGCGGATGTGACGCGCGGGCCCACGCATGAAATCGCGCGCAAGGGCATCGGCTGGGTGCCGGATGATCGGCGGCTGTGCCCGACGCTGACGGTCGCGCGAAACTTAAGCATCGCGAAAAAGAAAACCCGCTTCCGCGCCTGGAGCGTGAAGGAAACCTGCGAAATCTTCTCCCCGCTCGAATACCTGATGGAACGCGAATGTGAGAACCTGTCCGGCGGCGAAATGCAGATGGTTGCCATCGCGCGCGCCTTGATCGGCTCGCCGGGCATCGTGCTGTTCGATGAGCCAAGCCAGGGACTGGCACCAAAAGTCGTGGGCGACGTGCTTGCGACCATCCGCCGCCTCAAGAGCGAAGGCGTGGCCTCGCTGGTAGTCGAACAGAATGCCGAAATCGCGCTGTCGGTCGCCGATCGCGCCGCCATTCTGGACCGCGGCCGCATCGCCTGGTCCGGCCCGGCGGCGCAATTGCGCGAGAACAAGGCGTTGCGCAAGAAATTGCTGGGGGCCTGATGACCGAGCCGCTGATCGTCCTCGACAAGCTGAAGAAGGTTTACACGCGAGGCCATTTCTCACGGGTGCCGACCTTCACCCTAGAAGCGGACTTGACCATTGACGAGCCCGCGATCGTGGGCGTTGTGGGGCCGAACGGCGCCGGCAAAACCACTTTGTTCGAGATGATGACCGGCTCGAATGAGCCGACCGGGGGCAAGGTTATCGTCGCCGGGACCGATATCCACCGCGTGAAATATCGCGAGCGCGATCGCCTCGCGATCCATTATCATCAGTCCTATCAGGTCCGCCGTTTTCGCAAAGTCGTGCCCTCCTTCATGCTCGCTTCCTCGCCCTCGAAGAAACCGATGGTTCACCTGTTCGACGAGCCGCAATTCAACCCGCAGGACGGCTATATCGGTTTCATGCTGGATTTCTTCCGCAAGCTGCGCGCGGAAGGACGCCTCGTCTTCGTCTGCCTGCACCCGACCGCGAGCTATCACCTCGAGATTTTGTCGGAGATTGCGGAACGCTTCCTGCTGGTGTCGAATGGCGGGGTGACACCGCATGCGACTTTCAAATCGTTAATCGGCGATGAGCGCGCCAAGACCTACCTTGGGCCGGAGATGATCCGCGTCGCCGGGACGCTAGCATGAGCGGCTTCGGGCAAGGCGCGGTTGCGCTGGTCACCGGCGCCGCCGGCTCTATGGGGCTTGCGACCGCGAGTATGCTGGCGGCCGAAGGCTATCGCGTCGCAATGGCCGATCTTGCGGGCGCGAAACTTGACGCGGCCGTGGCAGGCATTGGCGCATCCGCGCGCGGCTTCGGCTTTGATATATCGGACCCCGCGGCCGTGGAAACCGCGTTCCGCAAGATCGAAAGCGACCTCGGCCCGGTCGATGTGCTGATTAACAATGCCGGAATCCTTTCCAACAACAAGGTCGCGGAAACCACACCCGATGAATGGCGCAAGGTGCTGGCGGTCAATCTCGACGGCGCCTTCTATCTCTCGCGCCTTGTCGTGCCGGGCATGAAAGCGCGCAAGCGCGGGCGCATCGTGAATACCTGCTCGTTCGCGATGAAGTCCGGCGGGCTCACCGCCGGCACAGCCTATACGACGTCCAAAGGCGCGCTCGCGGCGCTCACCTTCTCGCTCGCGCGCGAGACCACGTCATTCGGCATCACAGTCAACGCGATCGCGCCCGCTTACATCCGCACGCCGATGGTCGAGGAGCAATTGACGCAGGCGCAGCGCGATGCATTGCTGAAACAGATTCCGGTCGGGCGCTTCTGCGAGCCGGAGGAATTCGCTCATTGCGTGCACTTCTTCCTGTCGCCCTTGTCGGGTTTCATCACCGGCGAGATCCTCGACCTTAACGGCGGCCTGCAATTCGATTGATCATGTCCGGCAAAGACAAAACCGCGATCACGCCCGAGCTCGATGCCGGCCAATCCCTGGCCGGCATGTTCGACCTTGCCGGACTGGTCGCCTTCATTCCCGGCGGATACGGAGGCCTCGGCGAAGCCATCGCCTTCGGCCTAGCCATGCACGGCGCGCATGTCGTGATCGGCGGGCGCGACATGGCCAAGGCCGATGCGCTGGCGAAGAAAATCCATCAAGCTTCCGCTATCGAGGCAAGCGCCGTCGCGCTCGATGTGACCGACGTGTCGACCATTCCCGGCGCGGTCGATCAGGTGATTGCGCGTTTCGGCCGTCTCGATGCGCTGGTCAATTGCGTCGGCATGCAGATCGAGCAGCCGCTGACCGAAGTCACCGAAGCGGCCTTCGACCGCGTCTACCAGACCAATCTCAAATCCGCGATGTTTCTGGCGCAAGCCGCAGCCAAAGTGCAGATCGCGGCCGGGCGCGGCGGGCGGCAAATCCATCTTCTCTCGGTGCGCTCGCAGCTCGCGATCCGCGGCAAGGGTTATTCGGCGTATACCGCGACCAAGGGCGGCCTCGTGATGCTGGTGAAGCAGCACGCCATGGAACTCGCGCCGCACGGCATCACCGTCAACGGCGTGGCACCGACCTTCGTGAATACCGAGATGATCCGGCATGTCTATGAGCGGCCAGAATTCAAGAAGGAAATCCTTGCGCGCATTCCGCTCGGCCGCATCGCCGATCCGAGCGACGTTGTGGCGCCGGTGCTCTTCTTTGCCGCGCCCGCGTCAGCCTTCGTGACCGGACAAATCCTTTACGTCGATGGCGGCATCACCGCCAGCCAATAATTAATCGAGCACGACTTCCCGCTTCGCGGCCGCCGATTGATGAATAGCGAATGTGGCTTGCAGCGTCTTCAAGCCGTCTTCGCCGCTGCAGACGGGCTCGGCTTCGCGGCGGATCACCGCGCAAAAATGTTCGAGCTGGCGGGCGAGCGGGTCGGCCTCGTCCGCCGCGAGCTCTGTCCGGTGCAACGGCGCGGTCCAGCCGCGTTCGGCGCCATATGCCCATAGCCGCATGGTCGGCACGGCGAGCGAGCCATCCGTGCCGGAAATGAAGTAGCAGTCTTCGCGATTGCGTGGAAAAGCAGGGTTCTCGCCCGACGTCAGTTCCCAGCTCCAGGGCGCGGCGCCGGCATCCGAACAGGTGATGCTGCCGAGCGCGCCGTTTTCGAACTGGAGACTGACCACCGCGCTGTCCTCCACCTGAAAGCCACGCACCGCGTTCGAGGTCATGGCCTGCAGGCGCGCGATATCGCCGATGAGAAAACGCAGATCGTCGATGCCGTGAATGAGATTGATGAGGACCGGCCCTCCGCCGGGTTCGCGACGCCAAGCCGTGTCGAAATAGGCATCGGGTTTCAGGAAGGTCGTGAACGCCGTCACCGACGTGATCCGGCCGAGCTTGCCGCCGCGGATGACATCGCGCGCCTGCGCAAGGATGACGCTGTGACGCCGGTGATGACCGACGAGGAGCGGCACGCCGGCCGTCCTCGCCGCCGCCGCCAGTCTGGCCGCGCTCTCGACGGTGTCGGTGATCGGCTTTTCGACCAGAACGGGAATGCCGCGCTCGACGCAAAAAAGACCGTTCGCGGCATGCATGGCATTCGGGGTCGCGACAATGACCCCTTGCACGCCTTGCGGCTTCACCTCGTCGAGCATCCGTTCGAGATTTGCGAAATACGGAACCCCGATCTCCTTCGCAAACGTCTCCGCCTGCGGCGCCGGATCGGCAATCGCCGCCAGCGCGCATTGCTGTGATTTTCGGATCAACGCGATATGCGCGCGGCCGATGAGACCGGCGCCGGCAACGGCGATTTGCAAAGCCGCCACGCTGTAACCTAGAGGCGCGGAATGGCGGGGTGGCGCGCCTGCCGCGATTGCGCGGCAAGCCGGATCGGCGCATTGGCGGCGCCGAAGCCCTTGTAGCCACGCCGCTCGACGATCTCGAAGAAGAACAGATTCTCGAAGCTTTGCGTGTAGACCTGCAGATATTCCCCGGTCTCGTCCTTGTCGTAGAGGATGTTCCCCGCCTGCAGGCGCTTGAGCAGATCGGCCGGCAGGCCGAAACGCGCTTCGAGGTCGTCGTAGTAATTTTCCGGGATCGGCAGGATTTCGACCCCGTTGGCTTTCAGTTTCGCCGCGGTTGCGAAAATGTCGCCGGTCGCGAACGCGATGTGCTGCACGCCCGACCCGAAATAATCCGACAGAAAGCGCGAGGAGAGCGTGCGTTCGCTTTGCGAGCCGTTGAGCGCGATGCGCAGCGAATAATCCGCGTTCTGAATCACCTGGCTCACAACGATGCCGCCGGGATCGGTGATGTCGAGCTGCGGCGTCTTGGTGACGTCGAGCAGCGAGGTATAGAACAGGAGCCAGGACAACATTTCCTCGTAGCGCATGGATTGCGACACGTGATCGATCGCGGTCAGTCCGGCATCCGCGTTCTTGGCCTGCGCCGCCACCGCGTCGAATTCGACCTCCCAAACCGCCTTCAGCTCGCTGGTCGGATCGACGAAATAGATCAGGCTGCCGCCAAGCCCGCGCACCGCCGGAATTTCCAATTCGCCGGGACCGACCGGCTGGCGGAAGGGCGTATCATGCAGCTTCCTGGCGCGATCGAGAGTCGCCGCCGCATTGTCCACCTTCAGCCCCAGCGCGCAGACCGATGTTCCGTGCGTGATGTAATGCGAATGCGCGAATCCCTCCTTCTCGGAATTGATCACGAGATTGATGCCGCCTTGCGTCCAGCGCGTCACCTGCTTGGATTTATGCTTGCCGGCATTGCGGAACCCGAGCGCGCCGAACAAATGCGCGAGCCCCGCCGACGATTGCTCGTCGGCGGCGAATTCGATGAATTCCATGCCGAGGCAGCGCGAGCGCGGCGGCATGGCCGGCAAGCCGGGCGCGGCCTGACCTGTCTTTTCGCGCAACTGGTCCATGAGATAAACGAGCGAGCGCAGCCCATCGATCGCGAAATTGCGCGTCGAGCCGGCGCGGAACTGATCGTTGAAGATCTCAAGCGACAGCGGCCCGGAATAATTCGTCGCCTGCACGGCTTCCACGAAGTCTACAATCGGCATGTCGCCCTGCCCCGGGAAACACCGAAAATGCCGGCTCCAGGACAACACGTCCATGTCGAGCCAGGGTGCGTCCGCGACCTGCACGAGGAATATCTTGTCCGGCGGGATCGACCGCAGCGGCTTCAGGTCGGTCTTGCGGGCGAAGGTGTGAAAGGTGTCGAGCACAAGGCCGATGGCCTTGTGGTCGGCGCGGCGCACGACCTCCCAGGCATCGCGGTAGTCGTTGATATGACGGCCCCAGGCCAACGCCTCGAAGCCAACGCGCAATCCGCGCTTCGCGGCGCGCTCGCCAAGCTCATGGAAATCGGCCGCGGCGCGATCGATACCGCCAAGAGACACGGGCGACACATTGCTGCAGACCAGCAGCATGTCGGTGCCAAGCTCCTGCATGACGTCGAATTTGCGCTCGGCGCGGTCGAAGGCGCGGCCGCGCTGCGGCTCCGGCATGCCCTCGAAATCGCGGAACGGCTGCAGCGCGACGGTTCTCAGCCCAAGCTCGGCAATGCGCTTGCCGACATCCTTGGGCGTGCCATCGAACGACAGCAGGTCGTTTTCGAAAATCTCGACGCCGCGGAAGCCCGCGGCCGCGATCGCCTCCAGCTTCTCGGCAAGCCCGCCACTCAGCGACACCGTTGCAATTGAGGTCTGCATGGCTTTGCTTCCTTGTCTTCTTGCGTCCGCTTTTACGCAGCAGCCAGTTCCGCATCCCGCTTGGCGCATTCCCGGCTGAACAACGCATGCATGCGCGCGATATCGGGCGCGATGCCGGTGAACAGCCGGAACGCCTCGGCCGCCTGATGCACGCACATGCCGCCGCCGGTCATTACCTTGCAGCCCTTGCGGCGCGCGCCCGCGATCAATTGAGTCTCGAGCGGCGTATAGACCGCGTCCGCGATCCACTGGCTGCTTGCGATCAGCTCTTCCGGAATGGGCGAGCCGGCATATCCGAGCATGCCCACGGGAGACGCATTGACGGCGCCAGCGGCATCACGCATGGCGCCGGTCAATTCCGTTTCCGCTTCGCAGCGCACCTTGCCGAAATGACCGGACAGTTCGGCCGCCAAAGTCTGCGCGCGCTCGTGATCCTTGTCGTGGATCACGACATGCGCCGCGCCGAGATCGACCAGCGCAAAGGAAACCGCACGCCCTGCCCCGCCGGCCCCGATCACCGCCGCGCGCTTTCCGGCAATTGCCGCAACGCCGATGGTTTCTTCGAATGCACGGCGGAACCCGACACGGTCGGTATTGTCCCCGCGCGTGCGCGCATCGCGGCCGATCACCACGGTATTCACCGCGCCGATCTGTTTTGCTTCGGGCGACACCTCATCGAGCAGCGGGATCACGGCCTCCTTGAAAGGATGCGTGACATTGATCCCGGCAAATCCCGCGATCCGCACCGCCTCGAACAAATGCGCGAAGTCCGTGCGGTCGCCAAGAACGTCGAGGTCCATAAGATGATAATGGCCTTTGACGCCCGCGGCCGCGAATGCGTCTTCATGCAAGGCGGGCGACAGCGACTTCATGATGTTGCAGCCGATCAAACCGATCAGACGGCGTTCCATCATGCCGCTCCTTTCGTCGTTTTCATCGTCCCGCCAAGGAAGAGCTGGCCCACGCGCGGATCGGCCAGGAGCTTGTCGGCGCGATCGAACATGCGGGTCTGACCGAGTTCGAGCACGATGCCGTAATCGGAGGATTCCAGGGCGCGCTTGGCGTTCTGCTCGATCATCAGCACGGTCACACCGCGCGCCTTGATATCGTTGAGCAGCGAAAAGAGTTCCGACACGAGGAGCGGGGAAAGGCCGATCGAAGGCTCGTCGACCAACATCAGCTTCGGTTCGAGCAGCAGACTGCGGGCGATTTCCAGCATTTTCTGTTCGCCGCCGGACAGCGTGGACGCCTGCTGGTTTGCCTTGCGCCGCAGGACGGGGAAGCGGTCGAGCGCCTGCTCCATACGGCCTGCGAGATCGAGCTGCGCCGGCGCCGCCACGCCGCCGAGTTCGAGATTATGGCGCACGGAGAGCTGCGGGAAGATATTGCGGCCCTGCGGCACATAGACGATCCCGCGCTCGATCAGCGCACGCGGCGGCAGATTGGTGATATCGGCGCCCTCGAATGCGATGCGGCCCGCATTCGCGCGCACCATGCCGAAAATGGTCTTGAACGCGGTCGATTTCCCGGCGCCGTTCGGGCCGATCACGGTGGTGATGGCGTTGCGCGGCACCGTGAAATTCGTGCCGTGCAGAATCGTCATCTTGCCGTAGCCGGCATAGACACCGTCCAGTGTCAGGATCGATTCAGTGTCCAAGATAGGCCTCGATCACTTTCTCGTCGGCGCGCACGCTCGCCGGATCGCCTTGCGCGATGATCCGGCCTTCCGCCAGCACCACGATGCGCGTGCACAAGGCCATGACGAATTCCATATTGTGCTCGATCACAATGAACGTCGCGCGCTGTTCGGCGTTGATGGCGCGCAGTCTCTCACGCAGGCTCTCAAGCATGGTGAGATTGACGCCCCCGGCCGGCTCATCGAGCAGCACGAGACGCGGCCCCGACATGAAGGCCATCGCGGCGTCGAGCAATTTCTGCTGCCCGTAACTGAGAGAACTCGCAAGTTCGTCAGCGAGATGCCGCAGCCGGAAGAAATCGATCATCTTTTCGGCGGCGGATGCGAGCCCGGCGTCGCGCGGCCCGAACAGCCGCGTGGTCATCGTGCCCTGGTGCTCCTGGCCGGCCAGGATGAGATTTTCGCGCACGCTCAATTGCGGAAAAATTTGCAGGAGCTGGAAGGTCCGGCTGACGCCGCGCCGGTTAAGGTCGCATGGCCGCATGCCGGTGATGTCCTGTCCCTCGAACCGGACTTCGCCTTGCGATGGCTGCAATTGCCCAAGAATGCAGTTGAACAGCGTGGATTTGCCGCTGCCATTCGGCCCGATGATGCCGAGAATTTCCCCGTCATGGACCTCGAACGACACACCGTCGACTGCGACGATGCCGCCGAAGCTTTTTCGCAAATCGCGGACGGACAGGAGCGCGCTCATGTCGTCTGCTCCCGCGCCGGTACCGGCGCAGGTTTTGAAACGGGCTTCAGGAAGCGGCCCGCGAGGCCGATCAGCCCGGTCGGGCAGAAGGCCATCAGCACCATCACCAGGATCGCGTAGCAAATGAGATAAAGCCCGCCGGAAAAGCGCAGCCATTCCGGCAGCAGGACGGCGACAATCGCCCCGACAAACGGCCCGAAGAAATATCCGGACCCGCCGACGACCACCATGAGCAGGAGATTGAGCGAGGCGGTCAGCGAGAACGGGGAAGGATCGATGAACTGCACGAGCTGGGCCAGCAGCACGCCGGAAATCCCGCCAAGCCCGGCGCCGAGCGCAAACGCGATCAGGGTGTAGCGCCGCGTGTCGACGCCGAGCGACAGCGCGCGCACCGGATTTTCACGCACGGCGACAAAGGCGCGGCCCCAGGGCGAGCGGATCAGCCCCCAGAAGGCGAGCGAGATGGCCGCAAGATTTGCGAGACAGAAATAGTAGAATTCCGCGGGCGCGCGCAGCGAATAGCCGAACATCACAGGCCGCGGGATTCCGCCGATGCCGGACACGCCGCCGGTCAGCCATTCCTCGTTGCGGAAAATCAGATAGACGAGCGTGGTGAAGGCGAGCGTGACGAAGGCGAGATAGTGATGTTCCACGCGCAAGGCCGGATAGCCGAGCACCCAGCCGATGGAGAAGCACGAGACGAAGGCGACGAGATAAGTGAACGGCAGCGGGTAACCGTATTTCGTCGTGAGGATCGCCGTGCAATAGGCGCCGATGCCGACAAAAGCGCCCTGCGCCAGCGAGATTTGCCCGGCATAGCCGAGCGTGAGATTGAGCCCGATCGCGCCGATGGTGGTGACGGCCCACAGGCTGAGAATGTAAAGGCCATAGGATTTCAGCGCATAGGGCGCCGCCAGCAGCGCGGCGATGACGACGGCCGACAGCGCGGCGATGGCGATGTTGCGCGCGTTCATACCGTGCGCTCCTCGACGCGGCCGAGCAGGCCCTGCGGCCGCACCAGAACGACGATAATGAGAATGAGCAGAGGCAAGGCGTTGCGGTATTGCGTCGACAGATACGTCGCAACGAGATTGTCCAGCACGCCAAGCAGCAATCCGCCGAGGATCGCGCCGCGCACTTGATTGAAGCCGCCGATGATGGCGGCGATGAAGGCGTAGATGCCGAGCGTTTCGCCGTTGGTGAATTTGGCGAGATAGATCGGGGTCACGAGAATCGATGCAAGCGCCACGAGCCCGGCATTGATCACGAAGGTGTAGAGGATCATCCGATCGACATCGATGCCGAGAATGCGCGCCACGGAGGGATTTTGCGCGGTCGCCTGCATGCAGCGTCCGGTATAGGTGCGCGACAGAAAGAACTGCAAAATGACGACGGCGGCGATCGCTATGGCGAGATTGACGATGCTCTGCAGCGAGAACACGACGCCGCCGATCGCGATGTTCGTCGCCTCGGCGAGCGGCGGAAATGGCTGCGCCTGCGCGCTGTAGAATTCCTTCACGCCCTCCTTGAGAACGATAGCAAGGCCGATGGTCGCGATCACGAGCGGCATGACGCCGTGGCGGATCATCGGATCGACCACGACCAGTTTGAACAACACACCGAGCGTGAGAACCGAGACCGCGATGCCGATGAGGGCGGCCGCCCAGAACGGCAAGCCGAGATTGCCGGCCATGAGGATATAGAATGCCGGCAGCATCACGAATTCGCCCTGCGCGAAATTGATCGTTTGCGACGTCTGCCAGAGGAGCGTGAACCCGATCGCGACCAGCGCGTAGATCGCGCCGGTGGCAAGGCCGGACACCAGCAATTGAAGGATATCGGTGGTCATGCGTTTTCGCTCACGGGTGCGCGCTTGCAATTGCCGGCCGGACGATCAAGCTTCCGCCAATCGAGCGAAGGAATCGTACCGTGGCAAAGATCGTGACACTCAATCCGGACGCGCTTGGCGCTCCGAAAGGCGCCTATTCGCGCGCGATGCGCGCGCAGGCGTCGGAATTCCTCTTCATCGCCGGCATGGCGTCCGCCGACAGCGAGGGCAATGTCGTCGCCGCCCGCGATTTCGACGGACAATGCCGGCAGGTTTTCGAAAATATCGAGGGCGCCTTGCGCGCGGCCGGCGCGGACTGGCGCAACGTCGTGCAATTCACGAGCTATCTCGTCGACAAAGCCGACATCCCGACATTCGCAGCCTGGCGTCACCATCATTTCCCCGCCATGTTCCCCAATCGGTCCTATCCACCCAATACGCTTTTGATCGTGAATGGACTTGCGCATGATGATTTTCGCGTCGAAGTGCAGGCCATTGCTGCGCTTTGAAGCGCGTTCAGATCGTCGCCTCGATCGCCTTTCGTATTTCCGGCGTCACCTCCGGCATCACGCCGAACCAGGCCGCAAAAGCCGGACGCGCCTGGTGCAGCAGCATGCCAAGGCCGTTCACGGTGGTGTTGCCGCGCTTGCGCGCCGCCGCGAGCAGGGCCGTCTCGAGCGGATTGTAGATGATGTCGCAGACAAGCGCCGATTTCGGCAACGCATCGAGTGCGATGTCGAGCGGCGGCTGGCCGATCATGCCAAGGCTCGTGCAATTGACGAGCGTTGCCGCGCCGTCGAGCGCTTCGGCGCGCTTGTCCCAGGGAAAGACCTTGACCGAGGGACTGCCGGCTTCCGCGATCTTCTCCGCCTTGCTGATCGTGCGATTGACCAGACGGATTTCACGCGCACCCTCGTCCGCCATGCTCACCACCGCCGCGCGCGAACCACCTCCGGCGCCGAGCACGACGATCGGTCCCGCATCGGCGCGCCAGTCCGGACGCGCGTCGCGCAGGCACTGAATGAAGCCGTAGCCGTCCTTGTTGTACGCGCTCAATGAACCATCGGGTTCGGCGACGATCAGGTTGACCGCGCCGATCCGCTTTGCCAGCGGTTCGACGCGGTCAACGAGATCCATCACTGCGATCTTGTGGGGAATGGTGACATTGCAGCCGGCAAAGCCGAATGCCCTCATTCCCTTCATCGCATCCGCAAGATGCTCCGGCTGGACCGGCAGCAGAATGTAGCTGCCGGGAATATTATACTTGTCCAGCCAATAACCGTGCAGCTTGGGCGAGCGCGATTGCGCCACCGGCCAACCCATAACGCCGGCGACTTTGTACGCAGCATTGCTCATAGTTAGAACGTCCGATTCCCGAATAGATTGCCGGTTACTTGTTGAGTTTCGGAAGCGTCTTCACGATTTTCTGCTTGCCGTCGACGATTTCCGCCAGGAAGCTTTCACGGTCGATATCGCCGTTCTTGTCCCAGGTTGCGTTCATCAGAATGCCCGGCTCGTCTTTCGGATCGACCGTCAGGCCGTGCACGGTTTCCGCGAACATCTTGCTGTCGAACTTCTTGTTCTTCTCGGCCACGTATTTGACCAGATACATGCCGGTATAGCCCTTGATGCCGTTATGATCCGGCAGGTACTTGAACCGCTTGTTGAACTTGTCCTTGAACGCAGCGATGGCCGGGATCGGGGCATCGATGGTGAGCCCGACATGACCGCGCGCGCCGTTGGCGGCCGGGCCGGCAAGCTCGATCACCTTCTGGCCGAGCAGCGTGGTCTCGCCAATCAGCGGAACCGCGATGTTCTGCTTGCGCGCCTCACGCAGGAAGCGGGCGCTCTCTTCTTCGTTGGTGTAAACGAAGATCGCATCGGCATTCGCTGATTTCAGCTTGACGACGTCGGCGGCGAAATCGACAGCGCCGGATTCAGTCGAAACATCCGCAATCACGTCGATGTTGCGCGCTTTCATTTCCTTGATGAAATTGTCGCGGCCGCCCTTGCCGAAGTCGTTATTGACGTAGAGCACCGCGACTTTCTTCGCTTTCAGCTCGTCGCGGAAATAGTTGGCGATCTTCGGCATCGAGCTCTGCTGGCCGAACGACGTGCGGAAAATGAAGGGATTGCCCTTCTGCGTGATCGCCGCGGCTTCGCCGCCGGTGATCTGCGGCACGCTCGCGCCCTGCGCCATTTCCATGGTGACCATGACCGAGCCGGAGAACACCGGTCCGAACAGGACATAGGGCTTCTCATCGAGGATTTTCTGGATGACGGCGCGCGCCGTGGTCGGATTGCTCTGCGTATCGAGCGCCTCGAATACGATCTTGCGCCCCATGACGCCGCCTTTGGCGTTGATTTCCTCGATCGCGAGCACGACGCCGTCGCGGAAATTGGTTCCCGACACCGCACCGGCGCCGGACAATTCGAGCGCACCGTGCAGTTTCAGGTCTTGAGCCACCGCAGGATGTGCGAAGGCCAATGCCGCCACAGCGGCTGTTGCAAACAGTCTCATGAATTCCTCCCTATGTGATCAGCGTTTCTTGCTTATTGGCAGCGATTGCAGGATCATCCCAAACGCCGCGTGGGGCGTACAGTGGCGTTCCATTGAAGTAACGTCAAATACCAAATTCGACTGAATTGGAAACCTGATGTTACTTTCTGGCGAACGCCTTGGGGCGGCTGCGCAGCGGGCTTTTGCCCCGCTCCGGCCCGTCCTTACCTTGCATTTCGGCGCGCAAGGCCGCGACAAAATACTCGCAGAAGCTCGATAGCGTGGCGTCCTTGCGGTACGCGAAATAAGTCTGGAATTCGGTCGGTTCGGCGATCGGGATACGGCAGACACCCGACAGCGGGGTTTCCGCGACCGTGAACTGGTCGAGCACGGCGATGCCAAGCCCATGCTTGACCAGGGCGAACACCGTCGTGCCGAAGCGCGCACGGATCGTGACGTCGTAGCTCAGCGAACGCTGCGCGAAAATGCCGGCCATGATGCGGCCATAGGGGTCCTCCGGATCGATGCCGATCAGCGGATATTTCGAAATCTCCGCCGCCGTCACCCGCTTTCGCTGCGCCAGTTCGTGATTTTCAGGAACGATGCAAAACAGCTTGCCCATCGCCAGCGGCTCGAAGGTCAAGAGCGGGTGGTCGAGCTTGTAGCTGATCGCCACGACCTCCCCTTTTCCAAGCAGGAGATAATCGATCGTCTCCTCGATCTTGAGAATGTCGACGTCGATCAGGAGCTTGGGATATTTTTCGCGCACGCGCTTGATCGCGCGCGGGACCATGACATTGGCGATGCTCGGGACCGAGCCGATTTTCAGCTCCGAGATCGCGCCGCTTTCAAGCCGCCGGATGACGAACTGAAGGTCCTCGACCTTGTCGTAGACGGCGTTGATCTGACTGAAAATATCCTTGGCTTCCGGGGTCGGGATGTAGCGGCCCTGGCGGCGGATGAAGAGACGCAGGCCGAGCGAGCTTTCGGTATGCTTCATCACCCGGCTGATGCCGGGCGACGACACATTCAAAAGCCGCGCGGCGCCGCCGATGGTGCCGGTCACGATGATGGCGCGGATGACTTCGATTTGCCGCAGCGTGAGCATGAACCGGACACAAGGGATATAAAACGCCGCCGGACATTACCGGATGATCTTTTGCGCCAGCAGTTTGCGGAACGCCCGGTCCCGCTTCAAGTGCCATTCGCGACTCATGGCTTCGTTGCGCGTCGCAAAGCGCTCGACATGCAGCAGAACCCATGTCCGTCCACGCGTCGAGCGCGCGCCCCTGCCTGAATTATGCTGCGCAAGCCGCCGGTCGAGATCGAGCGTCCAGCCGACATAGGTCCGCGCGCCGTCCCTGCCCGAGGTTCCGAGCATGTAAACGAAGCAATCCGCCGCTTCAGCGCCGGCCTCATCGGCGCCATCGGCCTGTTTCATGCTAGTTTTGGTCATTGGCGGCACAGAATCGATTCATGGCATGTAACCATCACTATAAGGAGTTTCTGGTCGCGCTCATCCTCCTGAGCCTGCCGCAGACCGCATGGGCGCAGACGCAAGGCGCAGCGTCGCCGCCCGCACCGCCGAGCTGCAACCGCGCGGCGTTCCGCGCCGTCATCGACGTCGGGCATACGCTCGAAGAACCCGGCGCCATGAGCGCGCGCGGCATCACCGAATACCAATTCAACCTCGCGCTGGCGAAGGCGATCGAGCAAAAATTGATGGCGGCGGGGTTCTCACGGACCATGATGCTGGTGACGTCCGGCCCCGCCATGAAGGGGCTGTTTTCCAGAGTCCGCAACGCCAACACGACGCAGGCGGATGTCTTTCTTTCCATCCACCACGATTCCGTCCCGGAGCAATTTCTCGAAAACTGGGACCATGACGGCAAGCCGAACCGTTTCAGCAACCGCTTCACCGGGCATTCGCTGTTCGTCTCGTTCGACAATCCGGAACTCAAGGCGAGCCTTCTGTTCGGCAAGCTTCTCGGCAATCAGTTGAAAGCCCGCGATCTGCAATATACCCGCCATTATACCGAGGCGATCATGGGCAGCCGCCGGCGCGAACTGGTCGATCCGGACGCGGGCGTTTACCGCTACGACAAACTCATCGTTCTGCGCGAAACCACGATGCCGGCGGTGTTGCTGGAAGGGGGCATGATCGTCAATCGCAATGACGAACAAACGCTCGCCTCGCCCGAACGCCAGGCGCTGGTCGCGGCGGCCGTGACCGACGCGGTGGACAAATTCTGCGATCAGCGCACGGTCGAGAAGGCAAGGCTTCTTGCTCTGGCGAAGCGCGCCAAGAAAGCGGCCAAGACGGTCAAGGATGCGTTGAAGCGTACGTTCAGCTGGCCATCCAACCCATTCACCCGCTGACGCCGCGATTTTTTGGTTTATGGCATTTCCGGCCCGCTGCGCCGTGCGCAGCGCGGCGAGACGGCGAACCGGTGCCCACTTCGCCTGGAAATGCTCTATTTGGTTTATCGCATTTCCGGACGGCGAACCGGTGCCCACTTCGCCTGGAAATGCTCTAGTCGCGTTCGCCGTCCAGGAAATAGGTCTCCATCAGGCCCGCGCCCTTGACCTCGATCGGGCCGCGCGGCGTCAGGTTGAATTTTCCTTCGAGCCGACGCGCCAACACTTTCGAAATGTGGATCCGGTCCGGCACGCCGTGCGATTCCATCCGGCTCGCGAGGTTCACGGTCGCGCCCCAGATGTCATAGGCGAACTTCCTCTCCCCGATCACGCCGGCAATCGCCGGGCCGGTGTGCAGCCCGATCCGCAGCCGGATCGGCGCCTTGGTCTCGGCCTTCAGCGTATCCAGCGCCCCGATCATCGCAAGCGCCATCCGCGCCGCCGTCTCGGCATGGTCCGCACGCGGCTCCGGAATGCCGACCGCGAGCATATAGGCGTCTCCGATGGTCTTGATTTTTTCCGCGCCGAAGCGGTCGGCCAGCCGGTCGAAAGCCGAAAAAATGCGATTGAGGAATCCGACCACGTCGACCGCCGCCATCGTTCCGGAAAACGGCGTGAAGTCGACAAGATCGGCGAACAGGATGGTTGCTTCGGGAATGTCATCGGCAACCATCGACGCGCCGTCATTGATCCGCTCGACCACGGCTTTCGGAAGGATGCTCAGAAGCAGCGCCTCATTGCGCTCCTGGGCTTTCCTGATTTCCTCGATCATGGCGCGCTCGCGGTCGCGCAACAGCTTGTTCTCGAGGCAGGCCCGGATGCGCGCGCGCAGAAGCGCGGGCTCGAAAGGCTTCGGCATGTAATCGACGGCGCCCGCTTCGATGCAGCGCACGATGGAATCGACTTCGTCGAGCGCGGAAATCATGATGACGGGAATTTCGCGCGTGACCGGATCGGCTTTCAGCCGCTCCAGAACCTCGTAGCCGCTCATGTCCGGCATCAGGATGTCGAGCAGGATGAGGTCGAATTCCCGCTCCATCAGCAGCGACAATCCTTGTGATCCGCCACTGGCTGTCTCCACGGCGTGGCCGTCGCGCGCAAGTCGCCGCGCCACGAGATCGCGGTTGGATTCGTTGTCATCGATCACGAGGATGCGGCCCGAGATATCGGACAGGGCGGCGTTACGCTCGATGCCGCGGATGGCTTCGATCACGCGCGAGGCGCCGGAAAGCTGATCTCCCGAAGCCTGCGGCGCGCCCGCGGCATCCTGGCCGGTGAAGGCGACCAGCGCATCGATCCTGGTCAACATGCCGTTGGCCGCGTCGAGCAATTTGCGCAGATCGGAAACGATGGCGTCGTGCCCGGAGGCCGTCGCATCTTCCACGATCATCTCGCCGTAACCCTTCACGGCATTGATCGGCGTGCGAAGGTCGTGACGCAATTGCGCGCGATAGGCGTCGATATCGCCGGGATCGCCGATCTGGCTCAGCGCATCGTGCAGGCGCTGCTGCAGGGAAAATCCGGCATTGAC
>CAMDXM010000040.1 GCA_945878025.1 Pseudorhodoplanes sinuspersici
CCGGATGCAAGGGGCGTGGCGGCGGGTTTTTGGCGGTGGGAGATTGTGCACGTCTCCCCTAGTGTCCCGATTCCGAAGTTCGCTTCATTCTGCGGCGGCTTCGCAAGCGAACTTCGGAATCGAAGGACACTAGCAACATTATAATTCTAGTGTGGTTTTGGTTCAGAAATTCCCTTGACGGACTCGCGGCGAGAATGAAGGGAATTTCTGAACCACCACCCTAGCGCGAAGGCGAGACCATCCGGACCTGAGCGCCGTCCCCGCCGGGATGGCTTTCGGCGGCGCGCGCGGGATGCTGTGTCGTGAGGCGCGCATCCGGAATGTCATCGTCCCAATGCATGAGCCGATGCCGGCTGGAGCTGAGATCGTGCAATTCGGATTCCTGCCAGATCGCGAGCAGGCGCAACGCCGCGTCTTGCGTCATCTCGTCGTGCAACGCCGCGAGATCGTAGACTCGCTGCACGGATTGTCCGATCGCCGGATTGAGCAGGAGCAAAATGCGCTGCAGCACGTCGGCCGGCATCGAAAGCGCCTTCGCCACCACGACGATGGTCTCGCCGGACCGGTCGTCGGCGATGCGCGCGGCCTGCTTGTGGGACAATCCAAGCGCATCCTCGGTCACGCGCACGAATTCGGCGGTATTTCGCAAGAGCGCCGCCTGTTCGAGACGGCGGACGGGATCGCGCGCGAGCGCGGCCGCGACCGGCTGCGCCGGCGAAATCGGGGCGTAATCGAGATTGAGCAGGATGAGACGGCGTTCGGCGGCGTCGGCGGCGAAGAAGAGCTCGCTCAAGGAGCCGGTCTGTTCGCCGGCTTCGATCACGTCGGGCTGGGGCTCGGAAATGTCCATTTTTTCCATCGCTTGCAGGTCGATCAGCGCGCTGAATTCCGCGCGCGCGGCGACGGCCGCCGCATAGGCCGGTCCCAGTTCTTCCGCGATCGAGATCAGCTCGGCATGCGGCAACACGTTCGAATGTTTCAGCACCGGGGCGGCGACGTCGAGCACATCGCGCGCGAGGCGTCGTGCGACCTCGACCGGTGCGCCGGGAAATGTCGCGAGCCTCGTGGCGACAACGATGCGGACCGGCAGGTCCACGACCGCCAGCAGCCGCAACGCCAATTCGGTGTAGTGGCGCTCTTCGTCGGCCGAGTGCGCGACCCGCTGCACGTAAAGATCGGTCAGCACCCGCAGCAGAATGGGGCGGATATCGGCGCCGTGTCCCTGCGCAAGACATTCCGGGCCGCCGGTATTGAGGAAGACGTGAGATGGCACGGCGCTCGTCCTGCGCTGAAGTCCAAGGCTGAGCCGTCAATTTAGGCCGCCGCCGTTAGCGAACCGTTAACCTTGCCGGTCTCTTAATTGCAGCAAGGTCAATCCGGCAGCCGTCGCCGCCCGATCGGGCGGTTGAAACGGCGGGGGAAGAGAAATGGGTAATGTCATTGATTTCCCGGTCGAGCTGCGCCTGCTGGCGCGTCCGGTGATCGCCGACCCGGCTGGCGCCGGCACGGTGATCATCCTTCCGGTGGTTCGCGTCGAGCGCGCGCCTCAACTTCCTTCGGACGGGATCAAACCCGGAGCCGCATCCGGCCGCAAACGCCGGCGGCGCGTACGGGCTTGAGCGATTCCGCGAAAGAACGGCGATCGCCGTATCGGCTTCGCACGGTCACGTTTTGCATCCCGTTGCTCGGATGCCTGAACGGCGATTTCGGGCGCGTGAAGCCTTCGCTGCTCACCGACGACATTCATGCCTGGGTCGGACGCGACGCCGCCCTGCAACAGGGCATCCCGCCATCCGAATTCCGGCTCACCGACGAGGAGCGGCTGCTTCGCGATCTCGCTTTTCCGCTGATCGAGGCGCCCTATGGCCGGCAGCGCTGGTTCAGCGTGCTTTCGGAATACGGCATCAGCCAGGTCTTTCTCGATGAATGGTGGACCTTCGATCCGGCGGTCTACGCGGAATGGCTGTTGACCCGCGACACCCGGTCGGCGAGCGCGCTCTATGCGAGGCTGATCGACGACATTCGAGACGACATCGTCCGCATCCCGCAATTTCTGGAGATCGCGCGCAAGGTCGTCGATCTCGACGCCAAGCGCGAGAAAAGCCTCGCTTACGTTTCGGTCCTGTCGCCGGAAGAACTCGCCGATGCGCGCCGCCGCATGGCCGAAAACAAGCTCGTGATCGGCTGGGTGCATCGTTCGCTCACCGACCGCGCCGCCGCCTACCGCTTCGCGATGGAGCGGCTGATCATCTCGACGCCGTCCACCATGGCGGTCGAAGCCGAGCGGCAATGGACGCTGCTCAAAACGCGGATCGGTCAGGCGCGGCTGGTTCCGCCGGCGCCGATCGCGGCTGTTATTTCAAAGTAAGTCGTTGTCAGTTGCTTATCCTCTCCCTCAAGGGGAGAGGATAAGAAGAGCGCTCGTCGAAGGTTTGCGCCTTACTACTGCTTCTCGCATTTCGCCGCGGTGAGCGAATTTTTCGCCAGCGGCATGAGGCCGGGCTCCGGCGCGAAGGTGCGCAGCACGATGAGGCCGGTCGCGGTCGGCGATTCCACGATCAGGCGGTCGGCCGCGGTGATTTCCTCGTCGTCGGGAAGTTCGGCGCGCTGCGCGGTGGTCATCAAATCGAGCTCGATCACGCGGCGTCCGGCGGCGCGGTCGTTGATGGCGTAATAGGCGATGCCGTTGCGGGTGTAGAACGAGACCGACGTATAAGCCG
Organism: Pseudorhodoplanes sinuspersici; assembly: GCA_945878025.1. Taxonomy (GTDB): domain Bacteria; phylum Pseudomonadota; class Alphaproteobacteria; order Rhizobiales; family Xanthobacteraceae; genus Pseudorhodoplanes; species Pseudorhodoplanes sinuspersici_B. Next base: position 2,721 of record CAMDXM010000040.1, read on the forward strand.
GGCTGACCGGCGCGGAGAATTTCAGCGAACCACCCGAGAGGTCGTAGCGGCACACAGCGGACGCAAAAGCCGGGTCCATGAACGGCAAGGTGCTGCGTTCGGCGGAGGGGTCGGGAATGGCGATGAAGGCGTTGACGGGCGACATCGCGGAGATGCGCGCATAGGCGTCCTGCGTCGCGGTGCGCGGCAGGATCAGCACGGTCGCGAGATGCACGATCCCGCCCAGCACCGCGCCGCCGGCGATCCACAGGAGCCATCGGATCATGGGCAGGTTCCGGTCGTGATCGAGGGCATCGGCGTTTCGCGCCCGGTGCGCGTCGCGACGCCGACGGGTGTATCGTAAAGCCGGAGCGCCAGTGTGTAGCGTTCGACGCCGCCGGTCGGCAGCCAGTTTCCGCTGCGCGCGCGCGGCGCGATTGAAATGTCGAAACTGCCGTCGGTCTTGCGGACGACCTCCTGGCTGGTGAAGCCGTAGCGGTTGAGCGCGTTGGCGATGAGGCGTCCGTCGGTATCGTATAGCGTCACCGTCCAGAACCGCGCCTGCGGCGTCTTCCCGCTGATCGTGACGTCGCAGCGCCCGTCGAGCGCGTTGCCGTTGTCGTCCTTGCCCGCGAAGAATGCGATGCCGTCGCCCGATCCGATTGGAAGCGATCCGTTGCGCGCGACCGCCGCGCGCGCATAAGGGTCGATATCGACGGTTCCGTTGCGCGGCCATGCGGTCCAGGCGCCGATGGTGAAGGCGCCGAACGCGGTCCCGCGCGTCAGCGTGAACAGCGTCGCGCCGAGGCCGACGATGGCGGCAACGGCGAAAGCGAAAAGAAGGCCGGCGAGAAAACGCACGATCGGTCCCGGTGGCTACAGCATCGCAGACATCTATGGTCCGTCATGGCCGGGCTTGTCCCGGCCATCCACGTCTTTACTGCCGCGGAAAAGAAAGCAAGACGTGGATGGCCGGCATAAAGCCGGCCATGACGAATCTCTAGGGCACATGCTTCCAACAAACAACATCTGCTGCGCCGCGCATCGTCAATTGCCGCGGACCGGTCGGTCCGGGCGCGTCGCCGAGGCAAGCGCGCTCTCGCTCGGCGTGGAAGGCCCGCCCGCGTTGCGGTCCTTCGCCGGCGTCGCGAGCGCCCTGGAGGCGTCTTCCAGCATGCGTTCCATGCGAACCAGAATGTCGGCGCCCTTGCGGGTGAGCAGGTTGGGCGGTGGAACATAATCGGCCGCGCGCGTGGCGTCGGTCGCGGCCACCGGCTGCGGCCCGGATTGCGACGGCGTCACGCCGGGGTAGGGCTTTATCTCCACGCCCTGATGCGCATAGGCCATGATCTGCTGCCAGATCATGCCGGGCAGCGAACCGCCCGTCATGCGATTGGTCGGCGCGTAATCGTCGTTGCCGACCCAGATCGCGGACACCATGTTGCCGGTATAGCCGTTGAACCAGGCGTCGCGATAGGCGTTGGTGGTTCCGGTCTTGCCGGAGGATTTCACGCCGGGGATGATGGTGCGCCGTCCGGTGCCTTCCTCGACCGCCCTGTTGAGCATCATGTTCATATCCGCCGCGACCTGCGCCGGCATCACCCGGACCGGCTTCTTGCCGTCGCGGTCGGCGCGCCAGATCACTTGTCCCGTGGCGGTGCGCACCTCGAGCGCGGCATGCGGCCAGACCGCCATGCCGCCATTGGGGAAGGTCGCGAACGCGCCGGTGTGATCGAGCACCGTGACTTCGTCGGCGCCGATCGGCAGCGAGGGCGTGTCGGGCAGCGGCGTGCGCAGCCCCATGGATTTCGCCAGCGCCACGATCTTGTTGCGTCCGGTCCTGGCGTTGCCGTTGCCGATGGTGATCGACAGCTTGACGGCGACCGTGTTGATCGAGCGCATCAGCGCGTTCACGAGCGGCATCGATCCGGAATAGCCGCCGGCATAATTGTGCGGGCACCAATTGCCGATGCAGATCGGCCCGTCGACCACGATCGATGTCGGCTTCAGGCCGCCCATCAGGGCCGCGGCATAGACATAGGGCTTGAACGAGGACCCGGGCTGGCGCGTCGCGTCGGTCGCGCGGTTGAACTGGCTGGTGCCGTAATCGCGCCCGCCGATCATGGCGCGCACGGTGCCGTCATTCTCCATGACCACGGTCGCGGCCTGTTTCGCCTTATATTGCGGACCGTATTGCCGCAGCATGGTCTCGACCACGTTTTCGGCGTGCCGCTGCAGATTGGGATCGAGCCCGGTGCGCACGACGAACACGCGCTCGGTGACGGATTTCGGGAAGGTGTCGACGAGCTTGCGCATCTCGTCGAAGGCCCAGTCGAGATAATAATTGGCCGGCCGCTCGTCTCTGCGGTCGACGACGCTGGCGGGATTGCGCCGCGCGCCGAACACCTGGCCTTCGGTCATCATTCCCGATTCGACCAGATTGTCGAGCACGACGTTGGCGCGCGCGCGCGCCGCGGGCAGGTTGATATGCGGGGCAAAGCGCGTCGGCGCCTTGAACAGGCCGGCCAGCATGGCGGATTCCGCGAGCGTCACATCGCGCGCGGATTTGTTGAAATAATACTGCGCGGCGGCGTCGACGCCGAAAGTGCCGCCGCCAAGGTAGGCGCGGTCGAGATAGAGCTTGAAGATCTCGTTTTTCGGCAAACGCGTTTCGAGGAACATCGCAAGGAAGGCTTCCTTCACCTTGCGCTCAATGGTGCGCTCGTTCGACAGGAACAGGTTTTTGGCGAGCTGCTGCGTCAGCGACGAGCCGCCCTGCACCACGCCGCCGGCGCGCGCATTGGTGAGGAGGGCCCGGAAGGTGCCGAGCACGTCGATGCCAAAGTGCTCGTAGAAGCGGCGGTCCTCGGTCGCGAGCACCGCCTTGATCAGGTGATCGGGAAACTCGTCGAGCGGGATCGAGTCGTTGTGCTTGATGCCGCGCGCTCCGACTTCGTTGCCGTAGCGGTCGAGGAACATCACCGCGAGTTCGGATTTCTTCAGCCAGTCCTCGTCCGAGGTGTCGCGGAAGGCGGGGATGGCGAGCGCCAGCATCAGGATCAGCCCGCCCATGCCCCAGGTCGCGCCTTCCGAGATCGGCTCGACCAGCAGCCAGCGTTTCCAGCCGGCGACATGGAAGCGGTCCATATAGGCGGAGAAGCGCTCATAGAGTTCGCGCGCCCAGCGCCCGCCATGGAACAGACCGGAATCGATGCGCGCATCGAGATCGAGCAGGAAGTTCTGCCAACGCTGCTTCAGGCTGGGACGGGATGGCTCGCTCAAGGCGGTCTCACTTTAATTCAGCACGCGCGGCAGCCGCAAAAGCCTGAATGCAAAGGCAAATCGGCTGATTGCGCCGTTCTAGCCTATTGTCGCCGTCCGGGCCATGCCCGCGCGGCCACAGGGTGAATGGTTTTTGGCGAAAAAAAGGGCCAAAACGGGGCCTGAAACGAATCCGCCCTCATCCTGAGGAGCCCGCGCAGCGGGCGTCTCGAAGGATGCGGGGCGGCCCACCCTTCGAGACGCATTGCTTCGCAATGCTCCTCAGGGTGAGGCCGAACGAGAGGAACCACCTTGCCGCCTGCCGCCCGCAAAAGCCCAAAGCCCACCCCCGCGCCAATTCCCGACGCGCTTCCGTTCTGGAAGCGCAAGACCATGGAAGAGATGAGTGCGGCCGAATGGGAGAGCCTGTGCGACGGCTGCGGCCGCTGCTGTCTCAACAAGCTGCAGGAGGAGGGCTCGGAGAAGACGTTCTTCACGGACGTCGCCTGCAAGCTGCTCGATTGCACGACCGCGCGCTGCAAGGATTACAAGAACCGGCAGAAGAAGGTGAAGGATTGCGTGCGCCTGACACCGAAGAGCGTGCGCCAGATCGTCTGGCTGCCGCCGACCTGTGGGTATCGGCTGGTCGCCGATGGGCGCGACCTCTATTGGTGGCATCCGCTGGTGTCGGGCGACCCCGACACCGTGTTCGCCGCCGGCGTCTCGATCGTCGGCCGCGTGCATCTCACCGAGAACGAAGTGCCGGACGAGGATCTCGAGAAGCACATCGTGAAATGGCCGGGGCGGGGCGTGGGGAAACGTTGAGGAGTTAGGCGGTGCGACGCACCTTTGCATAGCTCGATTTGACGATGCGCAGCGCTATAATGATGCGGAATTGACCGCAGGACAGGTTCATACCTAATGGCGACTTAGCACGATTTGCCTCCATATTCTGAATATTTTTTCCCAACCGTTGAGTCTTTGAAGGCACGCGGCGGATCCGCCACCATAGAAGAAATGGAGGACGATGTTTCTGAGGCGCTCCATCTTTCTGATGAAATTCTGGCTGTCCCGCACGGTGATGGACCTCGCAGTCAATTTCAGTATGAACTCGCCTGGGTGCGGACCTATTTGAAAAAGGTAGGAGCAGTTGAAAATAGCGAACGTGGAATTTGGAGCCTTACGCCTCTTGGCGCCGCAATGTCTGAAGCTGCGCTACGCGAAGTTCCGCGAGTTGTCAGAGTGCAGACGCGCAGCGCTCGACTTCCAGAAGTTGCCGATGAATTGGAAGGGTCCATTGAGAGCGACGGCTCGGACTCAGAATCTGAAATCTTTTGGAAGGAGCAACTGTTAGACGCAATGTTGAGTATGCCAGCTGACGGTTTCGAACGCCTGTGCCAGCGATTGTTGCGAGAATCGGGATTTACAAAGGTCGAGGTTACTGGACGAAGCGGGGACGGGGGAATTGACGGGATCGGTGTGCTTCGAGTGCAACTTGTATCGTTTCATGTTCTTTTTCAGAGTAAACGTTGGAAGGGTTCAGTCGGCTCGGCGGTGGTGAGAGATTTTCGCGGCGCAATGGTAGGTCGCGCGGATAAGGGATTGATATTTACGACTAGCACTTTCACTGCGGATGCGCGCCGCGAGGCCACGCGTGATGGCGCGCCGGCAATTGATCTTGTTGACGGAGATGCTTTGGCCGATTTGCTTAAACAACTCGGACTTGGTGTCCGCATAAAGAAAGTCGAAGAAGTTGAGATTGAGCCTGAATTCTTTCGATCAATTTGATCTACAGAAATAACCCACTCGCGCCGATCTGATGGGCTTCGGCAATCTCCAAACGCCCCGATCTGCGAACTCGTCACTTGAAAAAATCCGACTAATTGCTATACATGTATAGCAATCGGAGAGTTAGACATGCTTGCTTTGCGGCTGCCCTTGGACATCGAGAAGCGCCTGGATGCGCTGGCCAGGAAAACTGGCCGGACCAAGAGCTTCTATGCGCGTGAGGCGATCCTGCGCCATATCGAGGATATCGAGGACACGTATCTGGCGCGGCGCCGGCTGGCGCGCGGTGGTTCGCGGGTCACTTTGGAAACGCTTGAGAAGAAGCGTAAGGTGCGCAAGCGCTAAACGTCTTATCCAGTAAATGAGAATATCATGACCCATCCTCTCTTCTCCCTCGAAAGCCGCGTCGCGCTCGTCACCGGTTCGTCGCGCGGTCTGGGCTTCGCCATGGCCGAGGGGCTCGCCGAATGCGGCGCGACTGTCGTGCTCAATGGCCGCAATGAAAAGACGCTTGCCGAGGGCGCAAAGAAGCTGAAAGACCGCGGCCTGCGCGCGGACTTTTCCGTCTTCGACGTCACCAACGAAGCCGCAACGCGCGCTGCGATCGACGACATCGCCAGGCGCCACGGCCGGCTCGATATCCTTATCGCCAATGCCGGCATGACCATCCGCAAGCCGCTGGAGGAATGGACGCTGGCGCAATGGAACGAGGTGATCGCGGCGGATCTCACCGCCTGCTTCCTGGTCACTCAATGTTCCGTGCCGCACATGAAGAAGAACAAATACGGCCGTGTCATCTACACTACGTCGCTCACCGCGGTGCGCGGGCGGCCGGGCATCCACGCGTATGTCGCGGCGAAAACCGGGCTGATCGGCATGACGCGCTCGCTCGCCTGCGAACTCGCCGAGCACGGCATCACGGTCAACGGTGTCTTGCCGGGCTATTTCGAAACCGAGTTGAACGCGGCCTTGCTGGCCAACAAGGAATTCGTCGAATTCGTCAACAGCCGCACGCCGATGCGGCGCTGGGGCAAGCCGCGCGAGCTCGCGGGCGCCGCGATCTATCTCGCGGCGGAAGCCTCGTCCTACGTCACCGGCCAGCAGATCACGGTCGACGGCGGCACCTCGGCGCAGATGTAGGCGGGGCGTCCTCTCCGATCCGTCACCCTGAGGTGCCCGCCGCCCAAGTCGGCTAAAGCCGACTTGGGCAATTTGAATCGCCGATCTCGGGTAAACCCGAGATCGGTGGCGGGCCTCGAAGGGCGACGGCCGTACATCCTTCGAGGCTCGCTCGCCGTGGCTCGCTCGCACCTCAGGATGACGGGTTAAGGACCGGGCACATCGTCTCTCTGCTGTCACGCCTCGCGCTGGTGGGGCATCCAGTCGCGGCCGCATTAGTCATTGCGTGCTGGATCGCGCGCCTTCGCGGGCGATGACATGATTTATTTCAATTTTATATCTTGACTGACTTTTACTAATCCTATAACTTACGGACCATCCCCATTCGCTGAGGGGCGCTCTGCAGAGCGAAACTGAGCGCGGATAGGGAGCGGCGCCCGCGCGTGTGACTCGCAATCACATTCCCGGGCGACCTTGGAGGGCAGCCTCCGGGCCCATTATGAGGCCTAGGGTCAATGTCCCTTGCACCTTCCCGCACGCGGCGAAAGCCGCCGGCGGGGCCAAAGGAAGTGGGGCACCAAGGTTCGTAAAACGCCGCGGTGGAGCGCCGTAAGGCGAGCTGGCCGATCGCAAGGCCGGCATGTGCTCTTTCGCAGGAGCACGCTCGATACAGTTGCGCCTTTACGGCGCTCCGCTCCCTCTTATGAAGGGAGCGCAAACGAAGAGAGGCGACCGAAAAACTCCGGCGGGAAACCGCCCGCGAGAAGGAAGAGACTTGGCTGTTTGAAAATAGGATCGGATCGATCGAAGGAAGTGCGGCTTCGGGCTGAAAATGAGACGTGGATGGCCGGAATAAATCCGGCCATGACGGAGGCGAGATTGTGCGCGCTGCATCCACATCGTCATGGCCGGGCTTGTCCCGGCCATCCACGTCTTGCTTACTTCACCAAAATAAACCCGAGCCGCTTCTCGTTCGTGCCGCGGCTTTCGCAAGTCTCATCGGTCGAGGCAAAATGAACGCGCCCGCGCGGCGCCGCGCAGCGATAAAGCGCCGCCGTGCCGGGCTGCGCATCGCGATAGACGAAGCCGGCGCTGCGCCTTCGCTTGTAGCCGCGGTCGCAGCCGCCGCTGGTCAGAAGATAATCCGGCACGTCCGCGCTTTCGCGCACGCATTCCTCGAGCGTCTCGGACGGCTCCCTGGGCGCGGCAGTCATCAGATCGCCCAGCATTTTCTCCGGCGTGAAAGTGCCGGGTCCTTTCTCGATCGCGGGCGCGATCGTCGACCAGAGCCGCCCGTCGGCCGCCTTGTAGCGCGCGAGCGCGGTTCGAACCTGCGGCGTCTGCGTTCCGGCATTCGGCGTCAGCGTGATCTCATGCATGACGAGATAGCGCTGCGTGAAATCCTCGTTCGGGGGAACATACGCATAGGTGAGCCATCCGCGCTCGCCGATGGCGTTGGTGCCGTTCTCGCCGACGAGGCTCGGATAGGCGTAAAGCGCGTCGGGCGCAGGACGCCGCCATTCGTCGGTCTCATAGGCGACGAGCGGCGCGCTGATGGGCGTGAAATTCGCCTTGTCGGCCGAGAGCGAGAGTTTGAGCGATTTGTCGACGGCCAGCAGCAGCATCGTGTTGCGCGGCGCGTAGAAGGCGGCGCTATGCCCGGGAAATCCGGCGAGCGGGGCGCCCGCGCGATCGAGCGCGGGAATGCGCCAGCCGGAGCCGTCCCATTTCATCCATTGGCCGGGGCCGAAATTTCCGCGTGGCGCGCGCGCGGCGGTGATCTTCCAGTCCTGCGCGCGCAGACAATAGATGTAGAAAAAAGTGTCGCCGCCGTCGGCCAGGGTGCAGTCGCCTTCGCCGGTCTGCCTGGCGGGCGCGGGCTTGTCGGCGCCGGTGATCGCCGCGCCAAGAATTGTCCAGTTCAGTCCCTCGTCGGCGGAGGTCGCAACCGCCATCGCCTTGTGCGTCTGGTTCTTCTCGTAGTCGCAGCCGGATTCGCCGTGGATGAGGCCGATCAGCTTGCCGTCGGCCGGCAGCGCGCCGGTCAGCCAGTTTCCGCAATCCGACAAGGTGCCCTTGCGGCCGGGCTGCAGCACCACGCGTTTTGGCCCGCTCATATCGGCGGGCGAGGAGCCATCGATGGCGTAAGTGCGGTGATTGGAGGTGAAGCCGCGAAACTGGCCGTTGCCAAGTTTGATCGCGACAAAGGGCGCGTCGGCTTCCTGGCCAGAGGGTCCGCGCACGATTTTCGGCGGGCCGATGCGCACGGACAGGCATTCGGCGCACAGGGGCTGCTGCTGTTGCGCGCTGGAGGCGCTGAGCTGGAACAGGCCGGCCAGCAACGCCGCGAGCGGGAGGAAGGAGCGATATCGATTCATGATTCGGGGAGTGTACGTTGCAATCTCTCCGTCGTCATGGCCGGGCTTGTCCCGGCCATCCACGTCTTTGGTTGCTGCAACAAGGAAGCAAGACGTGGATGGCCGGCATGAAGCCGGCCATGACGGAGCGCGCACATGGCCGCATTGCACGCGGGGCTCTTGTCTTGAGGGCGACACGGCGCGATGAAGTGACCGAATGAATCCGAGATTCTCCATCAAAGCGAAATCCGCAAAGCCTTCCTCTCCCGCAAAGCCCGCGGACGGCAAGGCGCTGACGCATCCGGAGATCCGCGCCGTCGTGATCGGCATCATGCTCGCGATGTTTCTCGGTGCGCTCGACCAGACCATTGTCGCGACCGCTTTGCCGAGCATCGGCCGCAGCTTCAACGATGTCTCGAACCTGTCCTGGGTCGTGACCGCGTATCTTCTCACCGCCACCGCCGTAACCCCGCTTTACGGCAAGCTCTCGGATATCCATGGCCGCCGCGGCATCATGCTGATCGGCATTCTCCTGTTCATCGCTGGCTCGATTGCCTGCGCGCTGGCGCCGAACATGACGGCGCTCATTCTGGGCCGCGTGCTGCAGGGGCTCGGCGGCGGCGGGCTGATGTCGCTGGCGCAGACCGTGCTCGCGGATCTCGTCTCGCCGCGTGAGCGCGGGCGCTATCAGGGCTATATCGGCGCGGTGTTCGCATCCTCGTCGGTGGGCGGACCGGTTCTTGGCGGCGTGATTTCCGAGCATCTGCATTGGTCGTTTATTTTCTGGATCAATCTGCCGCTCGGCCTCGCGGCGCTGGCAATGTCGAGCCGCACCTTGCGCCGGGTGCCGTTCCGCCCGCGCCAGCACAAGCTCGATCTTCTGGGCGCCGCGCTGATGATCACGGCGGCGATCGCGCTGCTGCTCGCGCTCAATTGGGGCGGCACGCGCTTTCCCTGGCTGTCGTGGCAGATCGGCGCGCTTGCGGGAGCGTCCGCCATTCTGTGGATGCTGTTTGCCTTGCGGCTGGTCGCGACGCCGGAGCCGTTCCTTCCGCTCACGATCCTCAACAATCCGGTGGTGCGCTGCGCCTCGCTTTCGGGGGCCTGCTGCATGGGCGTGCTGGTCGGCTTGACGATTTTCGTGCCGCTTTATTTCGAAGTGGTGCGGCATCTCTCGGCCAGCCAATCGGGCCTCGCGCTGATTCCGATGGTGGGCTGCACGGTCGTCGCCTCGACCATATCCGGCCGCGCCATGGTGTTCGTCGATCACTACAAGCGCATGCCGCTGATCGGCCTCGTGCTCGGGATCGCGGCGTTGTCGGCGCTGGCGATCTGGCCCGCGAATCTGCCGATCTGGGGCGTGATCGGGCTTCTCGCGGCGACCGGCTTTGGTCTCGGCACGGTGTTTCCGATCTCGACGGTCGCGATGCAGAACGCGGTATTGCCGGCGCAGGTCGGGACCGCGACGGGCTCCGCCAATTTCTTCCGCTCGCTGGTTTCCGCCGTGGTGGTCGCCTTGCTTGGCGCCATCGTGCTCGGCGGCGTCGGCGGGGCGACCGGCGTGTCGGTCGAGACGCTGGCGCGCACGGCCTCGGGCGCCGATCTCGCGCAGGCCTTCCGCTTTGTGTTCATGGCGACGGGCCTTGTGCTCGCCTTCGGTCTCGCCTTCATGATTTCGATGGAAGAACGCCCCCTGCGCGGACCGGCCGCGCAGCAAGCCTCCGCGTCTGTCGGCTCCGCGACGCCGGTCGATCCGACCTTGCCGGAACGGAAGCGATAGGGCTCTGTTTATTGCGGGCGCGTAAACACCGTGGCTTCGCGCAATTGGTAGAAGCGCACCAGTTCCTGCGCGGTCGCGGGCTTGAGCCGGTCGAAGGAGGCGAGGCCCTTCTCGATGTCGCCGGGCGCAAGCCGTGAGACGCTCGCGCACAGATGCAGGATGGATTTCGCGGTCGCGCGCGACAGCCCGCCGGCCTTCGCGAATACGAGCGCGGTCTCGATCCGCTCATGCGTCATCGCGCTTTCGATCGTCTGGACCGACAGGCTGCAAAGGAGCGACAGGGCCACGACGGTTTCCTCGAACTGGCCGTCATCGGCGAAGCGGCTGACATCGACGTCGCGCAACTGGCCGGCGCGGTGCAGCGAGGCGATCATCGCTTCTGCGATGGCATAGCGCGAGGATTCCTCGCGCGAGAGATTCTGGATCGCTTCGCTCGCCTCGCTGACCGCGGCGTCGACGGCGTCGGAAGCCAGCGGATGCGCGGCGCTGAGCTTGATGCGCACCTGCTGCGAGGCGTTGGTGAGCAGCTTCAGGAATAGCGGTCGCGGGATATCGGCGCGCAGGCCGATCCGTTCGATCAACTCGTCGTCGTCCTCGCTGCGGTTGACGAGCGTCGCATAGCCGAGTTCGGAGATGCGCGCGCCGGGATTGCCGGCAATTCCGGCCAGCACCGGACGCTCGCCGCGCGCGATCAGAACATCCGTCACGCGTTCGCTGATGCTGCGCCGCCGGCAGATGGCGAGCAGATGCTGCTGGGAGAGCATCATCGCGCTCTCGATCAGCGCGTTTTCCTCGACCCGCTCGGAATGGGCGAGCACCGGCCAGGCCACCTCGATCGCGTCGTCGGTGGCGAGCCGGTTGATGACCTTTTGCGGCGCATTCGGGATCGGCGCGAGCTGCGCCGCGAGCGCGATGCGCGCGGCGACTTCGATCTCGGCCGCGAGCAGGCTGATGACGTCGTCGAACAGCGCAATTTCGTCGTCGGAATATTGCGGGCAATGGCCGATGAAAAGATCGGTCACCCGCCGCAGCATTTCGGCGCGCCGCGCGCCGGATCCGTGCTGGATCGCGGCTTCGACATCCGCCATGAAGGAAATCGGGCAATTCATGACTGGCGCCGCAAATTATTCCTGTGCGTTAAGACCGGTTAGGACTCTACGCCCGCCAGGATTAGGAATTTGTAAAGAAAAAATGCAATTGCCGGGCTGTGGCGGATATTTCGGAACGGCGGCTTTCTCCGGGCCCGATTGGGAACTGGCGGTAAGATGGTCCGCAAGGCCTGAAGACAAATCAGAGCGCGCGGGCCGCGTTCGTCCTCCAGAATGAGTTCCAGAAAGGTTGTGGCGTTGCAGGCCTTTTTCGCTTCACCTTGCGTGGCGCATCGACCGGCACGCCGTCGGCGGCGGCCTCGCCGATCGCAGCGGCCGATCCGCTCACCACAATCGGAGCGAAGCGCGTGAGATGCCCGCAGGCGATCCGCGGGGACGGGTGCGCGGCGCGTGTCACGATGCCGACCAGCGCGGAGCCGCGCAGGACCGGTCCGCCGGAATCGCCGAAACAGGCGCTGGCGCCGATCGAGCCGGAACGGTTGGGGTCGACGAGCGCGTAGCGTTCGGCGGAAACAAGACGCGCCTCGCGCAACTGGCCGAAGGCCCCGCGATGGCGTTCGTCGGCGGTGCCGTATCCGGCGATGAGGTAGGAATCGCCCTCGCCGTCGCCGACCATAGCGGGCGTGATCGAGGACGGAAGCGGAGAAGCGAGCCGCAGGATCGCCGCGTCGCCGGCGACGCTGACACGCCGGCCGTCATCGAGAACGGCGCTGGCGCCGCCGCCGGACAGGCCGATATGGACGCCGCCCGCGATCACCGCGCCGCGCCCGCAATGACGCGCGGTCGCGACCAGCCTGCGCCCGATCGCGACGCCGCTGCAGCGGATGCCGCCGCGAATGACGCGCACCGTGTAATGATCGGCGGAAGACGACGTGCCCCTGACGATGGCGTTCGCGTCATCCGGAGCGGCCGCGATTGCCAGCAATGAAAGGATCGCCGCAAAACCAAGCCGCGGCAGCGCACAGGCAGCCGCCGGCCAAACGCCGTTACACGTCATGAAATCCCCCGTCCCGCGAAAATTCTAGCGGGGCGCTTTCGCGGACCGCAAGGACGCAATTGTCACGGGGCGAGAGAACTGCCGAGTTTTCTCGCGGTATCCACAACCCAGCTGCGATACAGAGAGAGCGGCGTGACGCCGGTCAGCCCGCCGCAACCTTCGGCGCCGTTCGGGCCGGTCGACCAGCTGACGACGCCGATCACCAGAAAGCGTCCGCCGTCGTCCCGGAACACCGGCGCGCCGGAATCGCCGGTGCAGGCACCAAGGCCTGCGCGCTCGCCCTTCGCGGCCGGATCGACCAGCCTGATCTGGAGATTTCCGGGCTTGCCGGTCGCGACAAGGCTCGCGGCGCGCAGGGCGCCGCCGGTTTTTCCGTTGCCGCGCTCGGTGAGACCATAGCCTGCGACGGCAAAGCGATCGCCGGGGGCGACGGCGAAAGCGCCGCCGAACAGCGTTGCCTGCGCGGCATTTTGAACGGGCGCCGCGAGCTTGATCAGCGCCACGTCCGCGGTCGCGCGGTGATTATCGAAAGTCTGCTGGCTGAATTGCGGATGCCGCTCGACACGCAAGGTGTCGCGCAGGTTCGGCTGCCGCTGCGCGTCGAATTGCACGAGCTTGTAGTCGGAGCCGGACGGCACGCAATGCGCGGCGGTGAGCACGAGATCCTTTGCAATGAGCGTGCCGGTGCAGAAATTTCCGCGCGAGCCGACGATCATGATGGCCGCGCGCGCGAATTCGCCCGCCGGGGCCGCGCCGCCGACCATGGCGGATGCCGGGCCTAAGGCGAAAACGGAAAGAATGACGAGGCAAAGGCGAAGCATCGCGACGCATTGAGACCGTCGGCATCGGTCTGTCAATCCATTGGCCTCGCCCTCATTGTCCCATAGAAAGAGTGAGATTGAAGGAGAGCCGCCTGATGGACGTGCGCGACGCCATTGCCAGCCGATATTCCTGCCGTTCGTTCCTGCCGACGCCAATCCCTGAAAAAACCGTTCGTGAGATCGTCGAGCGCGCGGCGCGCGCGCCATCCGCCGGCAATATCCAGCCATGGCGTGTCGACGCGATCGCAGGCGAACGTCTCGAGGCGCTTAGAGTCCTGATGCGGCCGCGCATGAGCGAGCTTCCGAAAGGCGAGGGGACCGAATATCCGATCTATCCCGCCGATCTCAACCCGCCCTACAGCGACCGCCGCGTCGCCGTCGGCGAGATGCTCTATCGGTCGATCGGCGTGCCGCGCGAGGACAAGGCGGCGCGTTACCGGCAATATGCGCGGAATTTCGAATTCTTCGGCGCGCCGGTCGGCCTGTTCGTGTCCATCGAACGCTCGTTCGTTCTGGGGCAATGGATCGATCTCGGCAGCTTCATCCAGAACATCATGCTCCTGGCCCGCGATTACGGACTGCACACCTGTCCGCAGGAGGCCTGGGCGTCGTTTCCCCGCACGATTTCAACCTTCATCGATCTGCCCGACACCACGATGCTGTTCTGCGGCATCGCACTCGGCCATGCGAACGAGCAGGCTACGATCAATTCCTGGCGCGCGCCGAGAGCGCCGCTGCGGGATTTCGCGACCTTTTCCGGCTTTGCGGATTGATCGCCGCATATTCGCTGCTATTGCGGGCAATATGGCGGTGTGCCGATGATTCGATTTATTCTGATTGCCATTGCCCTGATTTTTGTGCCGCAACGAATGGCGCTCGCGGCCGACGTCTCATCCTGTCTGACCCGGGAGCAGCGCCACGCGGTGCAGGCAAGCGGCAAGGTCGTGCCGCTGGCCGCCGCCAAGCGTGCGGTCCCCGCTCATAAGGGCGAGGTGGTCAGAGCGAAGCTCTGCCAACGGCAAAATGGTCTTGTCTACCTGCTGACACTGCTTGCGCGGGATGGCAAAGTGACCCACATGGCCGTCGATGCCAGTTCCGGACGACTTGCCGGCGGCCGCTAGATTAAGGATTTTGCCTTGCGTCTCCTCGTCGTTGAGGACGATCCCGACCTGAACCGGCAGCTCGCAACGGCCTTGACGGACGCCGGCTATGTGGTCGACCGCGCTTTCGATGGCGAGGAAGGTCATTATCTCGGCGAAACCGAGCCCTATGACGCCGTCATCCTCGATATCGGATTGCCGAAAATGGACGGCATTTCGGTTCTCGAGGCCTGGCGGCGGGCCGGCCGCGCCATGCCGGTCCTGATGCTGACCGCGCGCGACCGCTGGAGCGACAAGGTTCAGGGCTTCGACGCGGGCGCCGACGATTACGTCCCAAAGCCCTTTCATCTGGAAGAAGTCCTGGCCCGGGTGCGGGCGCTCCTTCGCCGGTCGACCGGTCACGCCAAGAGCGAGTTCAATTGCGGGCCGGTCCGGCTCGATACCCGGACCGGGCGCGTGGCCGTCAACGGCAATCCGGTCAAGCTGACCTCGCACGAATATCGTCTGCTGTCCTACCTGATGCATCATACCGGCCGCGTGGTGTCGCGGACGGAGCTGGTCGAGCATCTTTACGATCAGGATTTCGACCGGGATTCCAACACCATCGAGGTTTTCGTCGGCCGCATCCGCAAGAAGCTCGGTGTCGAGATCATTCAGACCGTGCGCGGGCTCGGTTATCTGCTGACACCGCCGGACAATGCGCGTTAATTCACTCTCG
Organism: Pseudorhodoplanes sinuspersici; assembly: GCA_945878025.1. GTDB lineage: Bacteria > Pseudomonadota > Alphaproteobacteria > Rhizobiales > Xanthobacteraceae > Pseudorhodoplanes > Pseudorhodoplanes sinuspersici_B. The sequence goes on from CAMDXM010000040.1 coordinate 17,750, forward strand.
TTTCGCCTGTTCTTGTCCGCGACAGGTTTCACCGTCGTCATTCTCATCATTTCCGGATTCGTGCTGTCGTCGCTTTATCGTCAGGCGGTCGAACGCGCCTTCGACCGGCGGCTCGGCGTCTATCTTCGGACATTGGTCGCCGACGTCGCGTCACCGGAAGATTCCGCCGACAAATTTCCGCAATCGGTCAGCGAACCGCTGTTCGAATTGCCGCTGTCGGGCTGGTATTGGCAGGTCACGCGTCTCGACGGAGGAAAATCCGAGGTGCGCGCGTCGCGTTCGCTCTGGGACGGCGGGTTGCCGCGCCTTCCGGCCGCGTCCACCGGAAATACGGGGATCCGCCAGGGTTATGTCGACGGCCCCGAGGATCAGAAACTGAGATTGATCGAACGCACCATCGATCTCGGCGAAGAGGGCAGCTTCCTGGTATCGGTCGCCGGCGACGCGGTCGAAATCGAAGACGAAAAGCGCGCCTTCAATCGCGCGCTCCAGATGACCTTCGCGATCCTTGCGCTGGTGCTTTTTTTGACGACGATCTTTCAGGTTCGCTTCGGTCTTGCGCCGCTCAAACGCATATCGGCCGGTCTCGCGGCGATCCGGGCCGGAACGGCCGAGCGGCTGGAAGGTAATTTTCCGGTCGAGATCGCCTCGCTCGCCGGAGAGACGAACGCGCTGATCGACGCCAATCGCGAGATCGTCGAACGCGCCCGCACGCATGTCGGAAATCTTGCGCATGCGCTCAAGACGCCGTTGTCCGTGATGGTGAACGAGGCGGCGGCGCGCGGCGACGATCCGCTCGCTGCGAAGATCCAGGAGCAGACCGAGATCATGCGCGACCAGGTCACGCGGCATCTCGAACGCGCTCGGCTCGCAGCGCGCCTGACCGTCGTCGGCAGCATCACCGAGGTGCAGCCGGTGATGTATGCGCTGGTGCGCACGATGGAGAAGACGCATCACGGCAAGGGGCTGTCGATCAAGCTCGACGTTCCGGAAGAAGGAAAATTTCGCGGCGAGCGCCAGGACCTGGAGGAGATGATCGGCAATCTCGTCGACAATGCGTGCAAATGGGCGCAGTCGCGCGTGGTCATCGAGGTTACTTATGAGCAGATGGAACCGGACCGGCGGGTCGTGCGGATCGTCGTGGACGATGACGGCCGTGGACTGACGCCCTCCGAGCGCGAGCAGGTTGCCCGCCGCGGCCGCAGGCTCGACGAGACCAAACCGGGATCGGGGCTGGGGCTTTCCATCGTGGTCGAATTGGCCGCGCTTTATGGCGGCGGCATCACGCTCGGCACCGCGCCAATCGGCGGTTTGCGCGCCGAATTGCTGCTGCCGGCGGCCTGACAGACAATTGCCGTAATCCACCCATTAGTGAATGCTGAGAATGGGCGGGTCGCTGCGGCCATTCTGTCGTCTTGCGAGGGGCGTCATGCGTGCGGTCAGAATTATCGGGCTGGTTTTCATCGCGGCCGGTCTTGCCGGCTGTGCCGGCGATCCGAATACCGGCGCCGGTCCACGCGAAAATACCGGGACCCTGGTGGGCGCGCTTGCGGGCGCCGCCATCGGTTCGCAGATCGGCGGCGGCACCGGTGCACGCATCGGAGCCGGCATCGCAGGCGCTGCGATCGGCGGGCTGATCGGTAACCGCATCGGCGCGGCG
>CAMDXM010000041.1 GCA_945878025.1 Pseudorhodoplanes sinuspersici
CGGCTATCCAATGGCTCCTCGGTCGGAAGCATCGCGGCATCGGTCGGTTATGCCAGCCCGAGCGCCTTTACCGCGATGGTGCGCCGTAACTTTGGCAAGTCCCCGAGCCAGATGATGCGTCGCGGCTGATCAATCCAGCGTGCGGCGAAAGCGCGTGACGGCGATCAGCATGGCGATCGCCATCAAGATGGCGAGCGCGATCGTATCATTGCGCAGGTCCGAGATTTCGGCGCCCTTGAGCATAATGGCGCGCACGATGCGGATGTAATGCGTGAGCGGAAGACACTCGCCGATCCATTGCGCCCAGACCGGCATGCCGGCGAAGGGGAACATGAATCCGGACAGCAGAATATTCGGCAGAAAGAACATCATCGACATCTGCACCGCCTGCAACTGGTTCTGCGCCACGGTCGAGAAGGTGTAGCCGATCGAAAGATTGGCCGCGATGAAAAGCGTGCTCAAGACCGCGAGCAACAGGATGCTGCCAAGGATAGGGACGCCGAACAAAAGTACGCCGGTCCCGACGATGAGCGTGGCCTGCACGAAGCCCACGATCACATAGGGAATGATCTTGCCGAGCATGATTTCAAGCGGCGTGATCGGCATCGCGAGCAGGCTTTCCATCGTGCCGCGTTCGATTTCACGCGTAACGGACAAGGCCGTGAAAATCAGCATGGTCATGGTCAGGATGGTGCCGACAAGACCCGGCACGATGTTGAGCGAGGTCACGGCCGCGGGATTGTAGCGCGCGTGCTGCCGTATCTCGAATAGCGGTTTGGAGGTGTCGGGCAAGGCGCGTTCGTTTTGCAGCGCGGTCTGCGCAAGTTGCGACAACGCGCCCAAAGCCGAACCTGACGCGACCGGATCGGTGGCGTCGGCGGCGACGAGCATGGCCGGCCGGTCGCCGCGGCGCAATGCGCGCTCGAAGCCGCGCGGAATTTCGACGCCGAACAGCACCTTGCCCGACGCCAGCAGCCGGTCGAATTCCGCTTCGTCCTGCACCTGATGGATCACACTGAAATAGCGTGTGTTCTGCATCGCTTTCAGGATCGTGCGGCCGAGGTCGCTCGATTCCTGCAACAGCACCGCCGTCGGCAGATTGCGCGGCGTCGTGTTGATGGCATAGCCGAACAGCACGAGTTGCATCAGCGGGATCATGATGATCATCGCAAACGACACCCGATCGCGGCGAAGCTGGATGAATTCCTTCACCAGCATCGCGCCGGTGCGGCGCCAGAAGCCGGACCAGCCCTTGCCGGATGCATTCCGCGGCGTGGCCACGGTCATTGGAAATTGTCCTTCGCGCGCGCCATCAGGTCGATGAACACGTCCTCGAGCGACGGTTCCGATTTTTCCCAGGTGAGGCCCTTCTTCTTGCGATAGGGCGCGATGGCGCGCTCGAGCGCGGCCGCGTCGCGCGCGGACACATGCAGGCTGGAGCCGAACGGCGCCACCATGTCGACGCCGGGCTTGCCGTCGAGTTCGTGCAGCAGGACGTTGAGATTTTCGCCACTGACCGTGTAGGTCGCAAGCCCGGCCCGTCCGATCACTTCGGCGACCGTGCCATGAGTCAACAGAACGCCGTAGGCGATATACGCAATCTCGTGACAGCGCTCGGCTTCGTCCATGTAATGCGTCGACACCAGCACGGTGAGGCCGTCGGCCGCGAGTGCGTGGATTTCGTTCCAGAATTCGCGGCGCGCTTTCGGATCGACGCCCGCGGTCGGCTCGTCGAGCAGCAGCAATTGCGGGTTGGGCAACGTGCAGGCGCCGAGCGCGAGCCGCTGCTTCCAGCCGCCGGACAGAAGCCCCGCCAGCTGCTCCTCGCGGCCATCGAGACCGAGCCGCTTGATCATGTCGCGCGCGGCGCGGACCGGATTGGGCACGCCATAAAGCCGCGCCACGAATTCGAGATTCTCGCGCACCGACAGATCCTGATACAGGCTGAATTTCTGCGTCATGTATCCGACACGCAGCTTGATCTCGTCGGCCTCGGTGCGAATGTTGTAGCCGAGGCACGTGCCCTCGCCCTTGTCCGGCGTCAGCAGGCCGCACAGCATGCGGATGGTCGTGGTCTTGCCGGACCCGTTGGGTCCGAGAAATCCGTAGATCGCGCCGCGCTTGACCTGCATCGACAGGTCGCGCACGACCGTGCGGCCGTCGAACACCTTGGTGAGGCCGTGAACGTCGATCGCGATATCGGACGGCGCGTCCCTTTGGGCGCCCGCTTGCACGTTCACTTTCGCGCTCGCTTTCGCGTTCACTTGGACGCCTCGCGCAATTTCACTTCCACGCTGACCGGCTGTCCGACGCGCAACATCTCGGTCAGCGCCGGACGCGCCTCGACCAGATAGACGAGCTTCGAGCGCTCCTCCAGGCTGTAGATCACCGGCGGCGTGAATTCCGCATTGCGCGAGATGAAGGTGATGGGCGCCGTGATATTGCCGGCACAACCGTCGCAGGTCACATGCAGCTCGTCGCCAATCGCGATGCGCGCAAGCATGCGCTCGGGGATAAAGAACCGCACCTTGATGTTGCCGGGCGGCAGCACGGAGATGATCGGGCGGCTCGCCGGCACGGTCTCGCCCGGCCGGAAATAGACTTGCTGGATGATGCCCGCCACCGGGCTCGCGAGCTTGCGGCGATTCAAGCGCGTCTGCGCCGCGCCGAGCTGGGCATCGGCCTGCCGGAAGGCCGCCTGCGCCACATCATAGTCCCGCTGCGTGCCGGAAGCCGTCTTGAGCAATTGCTGCGCGCGATCGAAGGCCTGCCTGGTGTTGAGCAACGCGGCTTCCGCGACCGCGAGATCGGCGCGCTGCAGATCGGAATCGAGCGTGAGGAGCGGCATGCCTTTTTCCACGCGGTCGCCCTCGCGCACCGTCATGGTCTCGACCCGGCCCTGCTCGTCGGGACTGACGAAAATCAGGTCGGCCTCGATCCAGCCCTGGAATTCGTTTTCGGCTTCCTTGCTGCAGCCCGCCAGCAGCAAGGCCACGCCGATGAGCGCCACCGGAGCAATGCGACAAAACATCATGGCGTTTTCCTTTCGCCGAAAACAATATCGAGATGCGCGCGCATCATGGCCGCGACATCGAGCGGCGCGAAACGTTCGAACAAGCCGCTCCAGATCACGGCGACGAGGCCGGGCGCGGCGAGCAATTGCGGGAATTTCGCATAGGCCTGATTTTTCACTTCGCCGCGCGCGATGGCGCGCGCCATCAGCGCGCTCATTGCCGCCATCACGCGGCTCAGGACTTCGCGATAATGAAATTCGGCGAGCTTCGGGAAGCGCGGCCCTTCCGCGATGATCAACCGAATGACATCCTTGCGGCGCGTGCCGAGAACCTCCTGCACGAACAGGCCGATCATGCGCTCGAGGATGTCGCGCGTCGGCATGTCGCTTTTCGGAATATGCTCCAGCGCCCGCACGATCGGGGCGAACATCGCGCGCAGCAATTCCTGGAACAGCGTCTCCTTGTCGGCGAAATAAAGATAGATCGTACCCTTCGCGATCTTCGCGCGCTGCGCAATATCGTCGAGGCGCGTTCCTGCAAATCCGTTGGCGGCGAATTCTTCCAGAGCCGCCGCCAGAATGGCGTCGCGCCGCTCCGCGCTGCGGGCTTCGCGCACGCCGCCTTTGCCTGCCGAAGCGCGGTTCACGACCGGACGCTTCGGACTTGCGGCCTCTGACCTGCGTTTGGGATTGCGCGCTGACACGACACGCCTTAATATAATATGACTGACTGGTCAGTCAGTAAATAGCGCGACCTGACGCTGAATGCAAGGGCAGCCCGTCGCGCCCGATCGAACGATAATTACGACGCAATATCAATTATTTAACCGCCTAGCCGGCGGGCTCACCCTGCCCGCTCAGCGGCCTTCGATGGCCGCCCTCACCGTCCGCAGCGCGTCCGGCGTGTCGACATCGGTCAACGCCGCGTTTCCGCTGACCGGCACTTCTGTCACCGCTTCGGCATGGCTGCCGATCAGATGGCGCGCGCCGACATCGCCCTGCAGCGCCATCAAGTCGGAAAAGAAGCGCCGCGACCACAGAACCGGATTGCCGCGCTTGCCGTCGAAGGTCGGGACCACGACCAGCGCGCCGCGCGCCGGATCGAATGCACCGATCAGCGTGTCGATCAGGGCTGCGTCGACGCGCGGCATGTCGGCGAGCAAGACCAGCGCGCCATCGGTTTCCTCCGGCAAGGCTGCCAATCCGGATTTCAGCGACGTCGAAAGGCCATCCGTGAAATGCGGATTGTGCACGATCGTCACGTCGAGGCCGTTGAGGAGGCCGTTGAGCGCCGCCTGCACGCGCTCGTGCTGATGACCGGTCACGACCACAATCGGCCGCGCCTTCGATTTCAGCGCCTCTTCGGCGGCGATGCGAACCAGCGATTTTCCGCCGATCTCGGCCAGCAGCTTGTTCTCATTGCCCATGCGTGTGGAGCGGCCGGCGGCGAGCAGGATTGCACCGACGCGCGTGCTTTCGGCGTCCACCGGCTCGCTGCGCGGCTGCGGCCGGGTCACGATTTCCATCAGCAAACCGCCGACACCCATGCCGGTGATGTCCTCGCGCGTCACGGGGATGCCGGCGAGCAAGCGCATCAACACCCAGTCGAAGCCGTTCTCCTTCGGCGAACGCGCGCAACCGGGCGCGCCGAGCAATGTCTTGCCGTTCAATTGTCCGATCAGGATGAGATTGCCGGGATCGACCGGCATGCCGAAATGCTCGATGCGCCCGCCCGCCGCCTCGATCGCGGCCGGGATCACGTCGCGGCGGTCGGCGATGGCCGACGCGCCGAAGACGATCGCGAGTTCAGCGCCATCGCGGAGCACTTCGGAAATCGCGCTTGTGAGCGCGGCCTGATCGTGCGCGATCCGTCTCTCGGCGACAATCGCAGCTCCGGCAGGCGCAAGGCGCTCCTGCGTGATCTTCAAGGTCTTGTCGATCACCTTCCCGGACAAGCCGGGAAGCAAGGTGGAAACGATCCCGACCTTCTTGATGCGATAGGGGGCGACGCGAATGAGCGGTTTGCCGCTTGTCGCGATTTTCAGCGCGGCCGATAGAGATCGCTCGGAAACCGCGAAGGGAATGATCTTCACGGTGCCAATCATCTCGCCCGCGACCACGGGCTTGAAGGCAGCCAATGTTGCAAACGTGATCGCCTCGTCGATCCTGTTGAGGGCATCGATCGCGGATTTGTCGACCACCAGCACGCCGGCGCCCGCGGCGAACAGATTGCAGCGACCGGTGAAGGCGCGATCGGCATCGACCGCCTCTCCGCTCAAGGCCAATGCGATGCGCGCCGCCGCTTCGTCCTCGCCGACGTCACCGGCATCCATCTGTGCGACCACGACGTCGGCAATACCTGCAGCTTTCAGCGCTTCGATCTCGGCAGCGCCGATCACGGTGCCTTTTTTAAGAACGAACCCGCCTTGCCGGATGGAATGCACGGCCGTCCCGCCAAGCGCCTGCGCAATCGGAACCGCTCCAAATTTCATGACACGGATTCCGGCTGGCGCAGCGAGGCCGTGATCTGGGCCATGATCGAGACCGCAATTTCGGATGGCGACACCGCACCGATGGCAAGGCCGATCGGCGCGTGAATGCGCGCGATCTGCGCGTCGGAGACACCTTGTGCTTTAAGGCGCTCGACGCGCCGCGCATGCGTCTTCTTCGAGCCGAGCGCGCCGATATAGAAGCAATCGCGCGCGAGCGCGTGCGTGAGCGCGGGATCGTCAATCTTCGGATCGTGCGTCAGCGCTGCGAACGCGGTGTAGCGGTCGATCTTGAGCGGCGGCAAGGCCGTGTCCGGCCATTGCGCAATCACCTTCGTATCGGGAAACCGCTCTGGCGAAGCGAAAGCCGTGCGCGGATCGACGATGGTCACGTCGTAATTGAGCATCCTCGCCATTGGCGCCAGCGCCTGGCTGATATGGACGGCGCCGGTGATCACAAGCCGCGGCGGCGGCACATGCACGGTGAGAAACACCCTCCCCTCCGGCGTTTCCTCCATGCCGCTCTTGCCGCTGCGCAGATGCTTGATCAAAAACTCTTTCAGCGGATCGCGCGCCGCATCCTCGCCCTTGACGAGACGCTGTTTGCCGCTTTGCGTTTCGGTCACAATGACGACCGCGTGCCGCGCCGCGCGTTCGGCATTGAGGGCCGTGAGGATGTCGAGGCGCATAACCTAATTCCGATCGAACGCGAGCCGGACTCCGAGACCCACCAAGATGGCGCCACCGATTGTCCGTGCGATCCGCGTGCCGGCCTGCGTCAAATTGATGTGAGACAGAATTTTGCTGGTCAGGAGAACCGAAATGAGATCGGCCGAGGAGAAGGTCAGATTGACGATCGTTCCGAGCACAAGCAATTGCAGCCAAATCGGCGCGCCGGCCGACGGATCGACGAATTGCGGAAGGAACGCGATGAAGAAGATCGCGGCTTTCGGATTGAGGATTTCCACCGACACGCTCTGCAGAAACGCACCGCGGCCAACGCGGCCGGTAACTTTCGGAATATCGAGCGGCTGATTGCGCTTGCGAATGAGATCGATGCCGAGCCAGACGAGATAAGCGGCGCCTGCGAATTTCACCGCCATATAGGCGAGCGGCACATGCACAAAGATCGCCGACAAGCCGAACGAGGCCGCGAGCACATGCGCATAGCCGCCGGTGTGAACGCCGAGCGCCGCAAGTAAGCCCCCGCGCCGCCCACGCGCCAACGTCTGCGCCATCACGAACAGCATGGCCGGACCCGGCGTATAGGCGAAGATCGCCGTGGTCACTGCAAAGCCAATCAGGAGCTCGACGTTCGGCATTGTCAGTCCACCTTCTCGACATAGACCCGGATCGTACCGCCGCAGGACAGGCCCGCTTTCCAGGCGGTTTCGTCGGCGACGCCGAATTCCAGGGTCTTGGGCTTGCCGTCGGCGATCACATCCATTGCTTCGGTCACCACCGCGCCCTCGACGCAGCCGCCGGAGACCGAGCCCAGGAAATTCCCCTCGCCGTCGATCACGAGATTGGCGCCGACCGGACGCGGCGCCGAGCCCCAGGTTTCCACCACGGTCGCAAGCGCCACATCGCGGCCCAGCTTGCGCCAGTCCTCTGCGGCTTTGAGAATGTCCTCGTCGCGCGCGAGCATTTGTGTGTCGGTCATCACGCCACCTGTTTCAGCAATGCCTTGCGGTCTCCGCCGATATCATTCCCTCGCCCGCCCTCGGAGGACAAGGCGCGGCAGAGGTCGGCCATGGAGTTCAAATTGTGAATGGGACGCAATTCGTCAACATGCGGCAGCATCGCGCGAATGCCGCCCGCTCGCGCCTCGAAGCCCTCATAGCGCAATAGCGGATTGAGCCAGATCAGGCGGCGGCAGGAGCGGTGCAGCCGGTCCATTTCAAATGAAAGCCTGTCGTCGGGATCGCGCTCCAGGCCGTCCGTGATCAAGAGCACGATGGCGCCTTGCGACAGCACCCGGCGCGCCCATTGCTTGTTGAAGGCCGCGAGCGACGTCCCGATCCGGGTGCCGCCCGACCAGTCGGGAACGCTCGACGAGCACGCCGCGAGCGCGTCGTCCGGATCGCGCTCGCGCAACGCGCGCGTGACATTGGTGAGGCGCGTTCCGAACAGGAAGGTCGAGACCCGCTTCCTCGCATCGGTGACGCCATGCAGGAAATGCAGGAACAGCCTCGTATACTGGCTCATCGAACCTGAAATATCGACCAAAGCGACGATCGGCGGCTGTCTCGTTTTTTCGCCGAGATATTTCAGATCGATGATCGCGCCGCCGGCTTTCATGCTGGCGCGCAAGGTGCGGCGGAGATCGATCATGCGGCCGCGCCGCGCGGAGGCAAGCCGCCGTGTCTTCACTTCGTCGAGCGGCAGGGCCAATCGCTTGATCGCCTGTTTGGCATCGGCGATTTCAGCCGCGCTCATCTGCGCGAAGTCCTTTTTCTCGAGCACCTCGCGATCGGACATGGTCAGCCGCGCGTCCACCTCGATCTCTGACTTTCGCTGCTCGATCTTCTCGCCGATCCCGGCAAACAGAGCGTCGAGCACGCGCTGCGAGGCCGGAGGCGCGCGATCCTCGATCGGCGTCTGCACCTGCGGCATCAGCATGGACATCAGCCGTTCCAGATAGGCGCGCTTGCGAAAGAAAATGCGGAACGCCTGATCGAACAGCATGGAATGTTCGTGCCGCTTCACGAATACCGCGTGCAGCGTCCAGTAGAAATCGTCGCGCGTGCCGATTCCGGCCGCTTGCAACGCATCCAGCGCATCGATCACAGAGCGCGGCCCGAGCGGAATGCCGGCGGCGCGAAGCGCGCGCGCGAAATAGACGATGTTCTCGGCAAGACGGCCTGGAGCGCTGTCACTTTCCACAGCACTCATCACGCCACCGTTGTTCTAGCAAACTCAGGAATAAAGCGGCTGATATCCTCGTATGAAATGAAGCAATGAAAGAGAGCCACCTTTTGGGGATTCCGTTCTTGAATTGATTTCGGCGCAATTAGCATCGTTTGGAAGTCCGTGTAGTTCAGATAACGCGGCATACCCATCATCCAGCGGGCCCTCGGCTCGTAGTCTTCAGCCTGGCCGGACGAGAAGGCAGCATCCTGCTTATTTTCGATGTGCAAAGCAAAACGGATCCTGTCGGAGTCATTCTCAAACACCAAGAAAATATCTGTTTCCCGCTCCTGACTTAACTCAGGAATCTTTCGCCACCAGTGCCGCCACCAATTTTCGGGTTTCACTTTGGGACGGATCGACACTTGCTCCTGATGTAGCAGGCTTACCGTTCGACCATGGAATTTCGTGTAGCCTAGAACCCAATTACTGAAGTCCTGCGAATCGCGCACTCTGTTTGCAAAAATCCGGCAGAGAGCATCTTCGCTGTGTGTCATGGCGCGCCTTTGTGCCGTTTTACTCCGCCGCGCGCAGGCTGGCGCGCGCGTCATCGAGGATATCTTTCACCTTACCGCCATCGAGCCGCGCGATGTCGTCCTGATACTTGAGCAGGACGCCGAGCGTGTCGGAGACGGTCGCCGGATCGAGCGCGACCACATCGAGTTCGGACAAAGCCGCCGCCCAGTCGAGCGTTTCGGCGACGCCGGGCGACTTGAACAAGTCCTGCTTGCGCAAGGCTTGCACGAAATGCACGATCTCGCGCGAGAGTTTTCCGGCAATGCCCGGCACTTTGTTCTGCACGATCGCAAGCTCGCGCGCGGCGTCCGGATAGCCGATCCAGTGATAGAGGCAGCGCCGCTTGAGCGCGTCGTGGATTTCGCGCGTGCGGTTCGAGGTGATGACGATGATCGGCGGATGCGCGGCCTTCACCGTCCCCATTTCCGGTATCGTGACCTGAAAATCGGCCAGCACTTCAAGGAGAAATGCCTCGAACGCCTCGTCGGTGCGGTCGAGTTCATCGATCAGGAGCACGGGCGCGCCGGCCGTATCGGGCTCGAGCGCCTGCAGCAGCGGGCGCTTGATGAGGAAGCGTTCGGAGAAAATATCGTGTTCGAGGCGTTCACGGTCGGCCGCGCCTTCCGCTTCGGCGAGACGAATGGCGATCATCTGCGCGGCGTAATTCCATTCATAGACCGCGGCCGCGATATCGAGCCCCTCGTAGCATTGCAGGCGGATCAGCCGGCGGCCGAGCGTCTCGCTCAGCACCTTGGCGATCTCGGTCTTGCCAACGCCGGCCTCGCCTTCGAGGAAAAGCGGCCGCCCCATCTTCAGGGCGAGATAGAGCACGGTTGCGAGCGCGCGGTCGCCGACATAGCGGCCCGCGGCCAGAAGCTCCTGGGTGGCGTCGATGGAAGCGGGGATCGCAGACGAACTATTCTTTTTCATGCCAATACCTTAGCCCACGGACGGCGCATGGGCGAGATGCGCAAAAGGAAGGCTCGCTTGTGCCCTGCGCAGGCCCGCTTACATATTGGCGATCATCGGCGAAATTGCACGGGTGCGTCATGTCGGGACAGCCAGCCAAAACCATCGATCCGGGCGTGCGGATCGGCCATGTCCATCTGAAAGTGGCCGATCTCGAGCGCTCGCTCGGCTTCTATCGCGACGTGCTCGGCTTCGAGGTGACCGCGCAGCGGCCGGGCGCCGTATTCATGTCGGCCGGCGGCTATCATCATCATCTTGCGATCAACACCTGGGAAAGCCGCGGCGGACAGCCGCCGGCGCCGGGCGCCACTGGCCTTTACCACACGGCGATCCTCTACCCGACACGGCGGCTCCTGGCCGACGCGCTGCGGCGCGTGATGGAGGCGAAGATCCCGCTCGATGGCGCCAGCGATCATGGCGTGAGCGAGGCGCTCTATCTGCGCGATCCGGACGAGAATGGCGTCGAGCTTTACTGGGACCGTCCGCGCGAGCAATGGCCGCGCAACGCCGACGGCGCAATCGCCATGATCACCGAACGGCTCGATCTGAAAAATCTTCTGGCCGAGCTGGAAAAGGCGCCAGCTTAAAACGCAACGCGCGCGCCACCCTTGGCGATGCCGGTGCGACTCTTGTCGTTCATGAGCGTGCCTTCGACGCCCGCGAACAGATTGACGCGCTGGCTGGCGCGATAATCGACGCCGAGCCCGACATATCCGCCATAGGACGAATCCTCGCCTGGGGCTGCGAAGGACAAATTCTGCCCGAGCAACACCGAGTTGACCGTCTTGTCGCCGATACGCTGCAAGCCGACGGCGCCAAGCGTCGCTGTCGTCTTGAGAACGCCCGACGCGACCGGATCGAAGCGCGACAACGCCAGTTCAAACCGCTCTTCGATGTCCTGCAAGTCGCGGCCCGCGACCACGAGATTTTGCGCCGAGCCGCTTTCGGCATAGCCGCCGAAATGGCCGGTGAGATAGCGCACGCGCGCGGTCGGCGTCAGGATCATATCGGCAGCGACTGGAATACGGATGCCGTAAGCCAGTTCCGGGCTCAGGAACCAGCCGTCGTATTTCGAACTCGCCGTCTCAAGACCGCCGGGCGCGAGGTTGCTGGCGACGAGGCGCGAATTGTCGTTCGAGGAATGACCGGCGGTCACCGCGAAATCGATGAAATGCGCATTCCAGTCGAAGCGGCCATAGACGCCGCCGAAGACATGATCGGTCTCGATTTTCTGTGACGACCGGTCGACCTCGAACTTGCCATAGCCTGCGCCGAAGAAAAGTCCGACGCGCAGATCGGGCCGCAACTGGCCGTCCACGCCGATGGCGCCGCCATAGATCGAACTCGTGGAGGCAAGAAGCACGTCGTCGCCATCCTGCTGGCGCACGCCGGCGAAGGCCTTGCTCCAGATCGCCGTGCCGGACGCGCGATCGACATAGGTTGCGTTCGGCAAAGCGCCCGGGCCTTTGCTGGCCGGCGCGTAGGACGAAACCGGCATCGCGCTCGCAAATGCCGCATGTGCCGCGTCGGCCACCCGCGGCGATTCCGGCACGAAGCCCGTCGCCGCCGAACTGCCGGACGCGCCGCCGAGTTCGCCAAAACGGTCTCCGAGCAGCGACGAAACCCAACCGGAAAAATCCATCAGGTTTTTGTCCGCCAGTCCAAAGGCTGTCGCATCGAGCGTTGCGATCTTGTCCCCGGCGATGACGTAAGGCGCATTGCCGAAAAATTTCACGGTCGAGCCGGTCGCTCCGATGCCGCCGCAGCCGCAACCGCCGAAATCCAGCGTCCAGGCGATGTCGCGGCCGGTATGGATATTCACAGTGTCGTTCGTGCCGAGCTGAAGCGCGCCCACGATGCGCGAGCCCGGGCGAAATGTCAGGGTATCGTTGCTCGAAGAACTGAAATCCACGGCCGCGGTTCGGCCGATGATCGTCCCGGAATTGTCGAGAACCGATCCGGTGCCGGGACCGGTCGGAAGAATTGCATTGTCGCCGGAAATTGTGCCGAAGTTCGTGACGTTGACCCTCGGTGCACGGATGCCATAGCCGGTCTGCATCGATCCGGAGATCGTTCCGTAATTGACGACATTGGCAAAACTCGTGACGGCCCGGACGCCTGTATCGCCGCCGGTAATGACGCCCCAGTTTGTCAAAGTGACGTTGTCGACAAAAATGCCCCGGTCTTTGCCGAAGATCGTTCCCGAACTCGCATTGGTGAGAAAGAGATCGCCGGCGATGATGCCATCGCTGCCCAGTCCCTTGATGGTTCCGGCATTGAAGACATTCAGGTTGCCGGTGGCGTTGATGCCATAGCCGGCTTGTCCGATGATGGCGCCGTAATTGGTGACGAAATTGTCGCCCCCGATGTTCAGGCCGTCGTTCGCGCCGCCGATCACCGATGCGCCGGAAAGGACATTGATGGAGAAGTTGTTCTGCGTGCCGTCTCCGAAGCCGGCGCCGCCGGGATTGTTCGTCGTCCCGCTACAGGTCACGTTCGGACCCGCGGCCGGCAAACAATCAGCCGAGGCGCTTTGCGCCGAAATCAAAATTCCGGACGGGAGGGCGAGTGTCGTCGCGAGAATGACGATCAGCGACCGCCCAACGCGACGCGGTCCCGCGACAAAATGCAAAAACCAACTCACCCGCGCCCCTCGAAGCCATAACCAATCCGGCCGCTTCAACGCCTTCAGCAGCCACGCCGCAAGCTACTGAATCACAAGGGATCGTCACAGTGGACAGGTTCGGGCTGGCTCGATACGGCCAAGCTTCGTGGCAAATCGGCAACAAAACGCCGGCGCCGGTTCCACCGGTTTCGCAATTGGCGGAACGATGGCGGATATCGACACTTATTGCTGCCTAACGCTTCTTGCTGCCTAACGCTTCACCGCGTCAGCCACCGCGCGGCGCGCCAGAACGCCTATCAGATGTGCACGGTAATCCGCTCCGGCGTGGATATCGCTGTTGAGACCGTCCGCTTTCACGCTCAAGCCTTCCAGCGATTTCGGCGCAAAACGCTTCTTGAGCGCCTCCTCGAATTCCTTCACCCGGAACACGCCGTTCGATCCCGCCCCGGTCACCGCCACGCGAATGTCGGAGCCTCGCTTCGACACGAACACGCCGACGAGTGCGAAGCCCGAGGCCGGATGTTTGAATTTCTGGTAGGCCGCTTTCTTGGCGATCGGAAACGATATCTTGGTGATGATCTCGTCGGGTTCGAGCGCGGTCGAGAACATGCCGGTGAAGAATTCGTCGGCCGGGATCTTCCGCTTCGACGTGACGATGGTCGCGCCGAGACCGAGGCAGGCCGCGGGATAATCCGCGTTTGGATCGTTATTGGCGACCGAGCCGCCAATGGTGCCGGCCTCCCGCACATGCGGGTCCCCGATCGAGCCCGGCACCTCCGCCAGCGCGGGAAGATTATCTTTCGCAACCTGCGAATTGGCGACCTCCACATGCCGCGTCATCGCGCCGATGACGATGGAACGCCCCTTCAACTCCACGCCCGAAATCCCCTCGACCTTCGACAGGTCGACGATGACCGGAGGGTTCGCGAGCCGCAGCTTCATCACCGGGATCAGCGAATGGCCGCCCGCGAGCAATTTGGCGTCCTCGTGCTTGGCGAGCAGATTGACCGCCTGCCGCACCGTGGTCGGACGATGGAACGTGAATGCGTACATGAGATCTCCTATGCGGCTTGCCGCGGTCTTGCTTTTTGCAGCGCCGTCCATACCGCCTGCGCCGTCGCCGGCATTGCGATGTCTTCGGAGCCGATCGCGTCGGTGACGGCGTTGATGACGGCGGCCGGCGCCGCAATCGCGCCGGCTTCGCCGCAGCCCTTGATGCCGAGCGGATTGGACGGGCATTTCGTTGTGGTCATGTCGACCTTGAAGATCGGGAAATTTTCCGCGCGCGGCATGGTGTAGTCCATGAAGGAGCCGCTGACGAGCTGGCCCTCCTTGTCGTAAACGGCGTTTTCGAGCAGCGCCTGCCCCACGCCCTGCGCGATCCCGCCATGCACCTGCCCCTCGACGATCATCGGATTGATGACGGTGCCGAAATCGTCGACCGCGGTCCAGTTCACAATTTGCGTGACTCCGGTTTCCGGATCGATCTCGACTTCGCAGATATGGCAGCCGGCGGGAAACGTGAAATTGACCGGATCGTAGAACGCGCCTTCCTTCAATCCGGGTTCGAGCTCCTGCCCTGAGAATTTATGCGCGACATAGGCGTTGAGCGTGACATCGCCCCAGGCCGCCGATTTGTCGGTGCCGGCCACCGTGAACTTGCCGTCCTTGAATTCAATGTCGCGTTCGGAGGCTTCCAGCATGTGCGCTGCGACCTTCTTTGCCTTGATCTCGATCTTGTCGAGCGCTTTCACGATCGCGGAAATGCCGACCGCGCCGGAGCGCGAACCGTAAGTGCCCATGCCGAACTGCACCTTGTCGGTGTCGCCATGCACGATCGAGATATTCTCGATCGGAATGCCGAGCCGGTCGGAGACCACTTGCGCGAAGGTCGTCTCGTGCCCCTGCCCGTGCGCGTGGCAGCCGGTGAGCACCTCCACACTGCCAGTCGGGTTGACGCGCACTTCGGCGGAATTCCCACAAGCCCACGCCGGCGCCGAGCGAGCCGACGGCCTGCGAGGGCGCGATGCCGCAGGCCTCGATATAGGTCGAGTAACCGATGCCGCGCAGCTTGCCGTCGCGCGCCGCATCGCGCTTTCGCTTGCCGAAACCCTTGACGTCGGCAATCTCCATCGCTTTTTTCAGCGACGCGTTATAGTCGCCCGTGTCGTAATTCATGATCACCGGCGTCTGGTGCGGGAAGGTTCTGACAAAATTGCGCCGGCGCAATTCCGCCGGGTCCATGGCCATCTCGCGCGCGCCGATTTCGACCAGCCGCTCCACAACGAACGTCGCTTCCGGCCGCCCCGCGCCGCGATAGGCGTCGACCGGAACGGTGTTGGTATAGACCGCGTCGACCTCGCAATAGATATGCGGGATCGCGTACTGCCCCGAGAGCAATGTCGCGTAGAGATAGGTCGGCACCGACGACGAGAAAGTGGACATGTAAGCGCCGAGATTTGCGATGGTCTTGGCGCGCAACGCAAGAATCTTTCCGTCCGCGCCGAAAGCCATTTCGGCATGCGTGACATGATCGCGGCCATGCGCGTCGGCGAGAAAAGCTTCCGAACGGTCCGACGTCCATTTCACCGGACGCCCGGTTCGCTTCGACGCCCACAGGCACGCGACTTCTTCCGGGTAAATGAAAATCTTGGAGCCGAATCCGCCGCCGACATCGGGCGCGATCACGCGCAGCTTGTGTTCCGGCGCCATGCCGACAAAAGCCGAGATCACAAGCCGCGCGACATGCGGATTTTGCGACGTGTTCCAGAGCGTGAAGCTGTCGTTGCCGGTGTCGTATTCGCCGATCGCGACACGCGGCTCCATTGCGTTGGGCACGAGGCGGTTGTTGACGATGTCGATCTTGGTGACGTGCTTCGCGGCCGCAAATGCCGCGGCCACATTTTGCGGATCGCCGAGATGCCATTCGTAGATCGTGTTCTTTGGCGCAATCTCATGAATCTGCGGGCCGGCTTTCGCCTTGGCCGGATCGGCGATTGCCGGAAGCGTCTCGTAATCGATCGCCACCTTTTCCGCCGCGTCCTTGGCCTGCGCCAGCGTCTCGGCGACGATCAGCGCGACCGGATCGCCCACATAGCAGACCTTTCCGGCCGCGATCGCCGGATGCGGCGCCATCTTCATCGGCGAGCCGTCCTTGGAATGGATCATCCAGCCGCAAATGAGATGACCGATCTTGTCGCCGGCAAGCTGTTCGCCGGTCAACACGGCAACAACGCCCGGCATTCTTTCCGCCGTCTTGACGTCGATCTTTTTGATCCGCGCATGCGCATGCGGCGAGCGCAGGAAGTAAGCGCGGGTCTCGCCCGGCCGGCTGATATCGTCGGTGTATTGACCCTTGCCGGTGAGGAACCGGTGGTCTTCCTTCCGGCGCACCTTCGCGCCAATCCCGCTCGCGCTCATGGCCGCTTTCTCCTCACCCCAAGGGACTCTCCTCGAGTCGAATCACTTCATCGCGCGGGCGCCCGCGGCGATGGCCTTGACGATATTGTGATAGCCGGTGCAGCGGCACAGATTGCCGTCGAGCTCTTGGCGGATCGTCTTGTCGTCGAGTTCGTGGCCCAGGCGATGCACCATGTCGATCGCGGCCATGATCATGCCCGGCGTGCAATAGCCGCATTGCAATCCGTGATGCTCGCGAAACGCTTCCTGCATCGGATGCAACGTCGCGCCGTTGGCGACGCCCTCGATAGTCGTGACATTCGCCCCTTCCGCCTGCCAGGCGAACATGGTGCAGGATTTGCGCGCCTTGCCGTCGACATGGACGACGCAGGCTCCGCATTGCGAGGTATCGCAGCCGACATGCGTTCCGGTCAGGCGAAGATTTTCGCGCAGAAACTGCACCAACAGAGTTCGGGAGTCGACATCGGCGGTGACGGCTTTGCCGTTCACCGTCATCGAGACGGCAGTCATATCATTCCTCCCCGGTAACCGCTCATTTTGTTGCTACGCAACGGCGAAACAACGGGCCTTGGCTTAAGGGGCGGGTTTACCGGTATCTGGCCCTTTTAGAACGCCTGTAAGTCTGGCCCGCGGCCGCGCCAGCGGTCAAGAGATGGCGGAAGACCGGCGTTAACAGGCTGGTCGGCCTGCGGTGAAAGAAACCGGCGGCGGCCCTTCCGGAAGCGACTTTTTAGCTGCAAAGTGGAGATATTGGTTCGGGACCAGCGAACGCAATGCGGCGTCCCGACGGATGGGAGATCGACAATGCTGACGAGATTGATAGCCTTTTCTGCGGCCGCGGCACTCGCGGCTTCGCTTCTGGCGAGCCCGACGCCCGCGGAGGCGCGCAATAACACCGGCGCCATCATCGGCGGCATCGCCGCCGGCGCCATCATCGGCGGCGCTATCGCCAACTCGAACCGCGGCTACTACGCCCCAGGCTATGCTCCCGCGCCTGGCTATTACGCCCCGCCGCCGCCGGCTTATTACGCTCCTCCTCCGGGTGACCCGGTCGCCTATTGCATGCAGCGCTTCCGCTCATACAACCCGAATACCGGCACCTATGTCGGATATGACGGCATCGAGCGTCCCTGCCCGTAATGGACCAAGGATAGCGAGGCCCGCCCGGACAAAACGGGCGGGCTTTTGCTTTTCTCAGCCGGCCTTTACGGCCGTGGCGAATTTTACAAAAAAATCGTCGGCGAGTTTCTTGGCCGCGCCGTTGATCAGGCGCTGGCCGAGCTGCGCCAGCTTGCCGCCGATCTGCACCTCGACATTGTAGCTGAGCAGCGTGCCGCCATCCTTGTCGGTGAGCCTGACCTCCGCGCCGCCCTTGGCAAAGCCGGCAACGCCGCCATCGCCCTGCCCGGAAATCCTGTATCCGTTCGGCGGATCGAGATCCGAGAGCGTGACCTTGCCTTTGAACCTGGCCTTGACCGGACCGATCTTGTTGACGGCAACCGCCTCGAATTCGGTCGGCGACAACATATTCAAGCTCTCGCATCCAGGGATACAGGCTTTGAGCGTGTCGGCGTCGTTGAGCCTCGCCCATACCGCCTCGCGCGCAGCGGGCAATTGCACCTCGCCGCTCATCGTCATGGCCATGGCGCTTCTCCTTTGATCGTCCGCGCGTCCTCGGACGCTCTTATCGGCCGAACCCGGCCAGATGGGCAATATCTCCACAGGCATAGCGCCATGCGCGGCAAGGCCCTAGTGTGGCGTCGATCTCGAAGCCACAACATGCCGCAATGACCCATCCGCTCATGCCTCCAAGCCTGCTCGGCCCGCTGTTTTCCAGCGCGGAGATGCGTTCGGTCATGGCCGATACCAGCAGGCTGCAGCGGATGCTCGACGTCGAATTTGCGCTGGCGCGAGCGGAAGCGGCGTTGGGCGTCATTCCCAAAAAGGCGGCGAAGCCGATCGGCGATTGTTGCTGGGCCGAGAGGTTCGATATCGCAGCGCTCGGCGAAGCGGCCGTCGCTTCGGGCAACATCGCCATTCCGCTGGTCAAGGCGTTGACCGAAGCCGTGAAGAAACGCGATGCGGACTCCGCGGGTTACGTTCATTGGGGCGCCACCAGCCAGGACATCATCGACACAGCGCTCGTTCTCGATCTGCGCGCGGCCATCGATGCCCTCCTGAAAGATCTCAATCGCGCGATCTCCGCTTTTTCAAAGATGGCGGTCCGACATCGTAAAACGCCGAGCGTCGCGCGCACGTGGCTGCAGCAGGCACTGCCCATGCCATTCGGTTTGAAAGTGGCCGGCTATGCATCGGCGCTTGCGCGCTCGCGCACGCGGTTGAAACGGCTGCGAAACGAAGCCCTCGTTCTGCAATTCGGCGGCGCGGCGGGAACGCTTGCGTCGCTCGGCAAACGCGGATTCGAGGTTGCAAACAAGCTTGCCAACGAACTCAAGCTGCCGCTGCCAGATGCCCCTTGGCACAGCCATCGCGACCGGCTTGGCGAGGTGGCGAGCGCCTTCGCCATTCTGGCCGGCACCTGCGGAAAGATCGCCCGCGATGTTTCGCTTCTGATGCAGACAGAAATCGGCGAGGTGTTCGAGCGCACCGGCGCCGGCCGCGGCGGCTCATCCACGATGCCGCACAAGAGAAATCCGGTTGCCTGCGCCGCCGCTCTCGCCTGCGCGCAGATCGCGCCGCATCTCGCGGCGTCTATTCTTTCTGCCGAAATCCAGGAACACGAGCGCTCCGCCGGCAATTGGGCTTCCGAATGGCCAGTCTTTCCTGCGCTTGCGCTTGTCACATCGGGGGCGTTGTCGTCGGTTGTCGATATCGCGGAGGGCCTGCAGGTCGATTCCGGGCGCATGCGCGACAATCTCGACATCACCCGCGGACTGATCATGGCCGAAGCCGTCTCGATGAAGCTCGCCGAAAAACTCGGGAAGGCGGAAGCTCATAAGCTCATCGAGAATGCGAGCA
>CAMDXM010000042.1 GCA_945878025.1 Pseudorhodoplanes sinuspersici
AGGAGAACTCATTAGCGACGATTTTTCGCCTGTAGATTTTTATAAAGCCTTGCAACAACGCACGCTCAGGCAATGAGATTTTTGAAGAACTAGAGGAAATGACGCCGTTGCATTTCTATTCTTCTGCACTTGAATTTATACCATCGTGGGCTCACTGCGGGTTGGAGAGCTATCCCGCTCACATCGTCAACGCGATTAAGCACGATTGGATACGATCACGTGCGCATAGCGAGCATTTGGATGCATCAGGCAAGTGGGGTTACTGAGCCTGCTCTGGACCGCGAGGAGAGAATTTAGTTGCAGTTCCTCTCCCACCGCCAGGCTCATATCTGCAATTGCTCGCTGCAACTGTTGTTTCTCCAAGTACGTAGAACATAGGCAGAGAATAACCTCTGCGCTGGCTACGCTTGAACTGACCATTCCCGCAACCCACAACAGGCGGGTGACCGTGCGTATCGCATCAATAACTATCGCTGGCTTTCGGTCGTTTGGGCCAAACCCGCAGCGTGTTGATCTCGCTGGAGACCTCACTGCCATTGTCGGACCTAATGCCTCCGGCAAGACCGCGCTCCTTCAAGCGTTGGCGAAGATGTTTGGCGTGACGCGCGCGCAACGCACGCTGCACCGATCCGACTTCCATCTGCCTGCCGGCGTGGCCCCTGATGACCGGGCCACGCGCGAGTTATTTATCGACGTGGTCGTTTCGATCCCCGAACTGGCAAGACAATCCGCCACCGCGGAAACCGTGGCCCCCACATTCCGCCATATGCAGATCGAAGGACCACAGAAAATTCCTGTCTGCCGTCTCCGCCTCGAAGGGCGCTGGGAAGATGACGGAACCGCCGAGGGAGAGGTTACGCAAGAGCTCTTTTGGATCGACGGCCTCGATGAGAAGATTGAAACCGACCATAAGCACGCGGTTTCGCCTGCCGACCGCGGCCTGATTCAGTTCTACTACACGCCGGCAGCCCGAGATGCCGGCGTGCAAATCCGTGCCACCACTGGGGCCCTCGCCGCACGTCTCTTACGAGCAATCGAATGGTCGAAAGGCACGCGCAAAGCGGTCGACGACGCCACCAAAAGCTTGTCGGACGCCTTTAGAGCCGAGGCTGCTATTGGTGCCATCAGTAACGCGCTCAGCGCGCGTTGGGATGAACTTCACGACGACTACACCGACACCAACCCAAGCTTGCGCCTAGTCAGCAAACGGTTCGAGGAGGTGGTCGCGCACATCAATGTGATGTTTCAACAGGGGCCGGCGGCAATTGAGCGCGGTCTTGATGTGCTCAGCGATGGCCAGCAATCGTTGTTCTATTTCGCGCTCGCCGCAGCGATTTTCGATTTAGAGCGAGACGCCGCGGCAGTCAAGATTAAAGGCTTCCGTGCCGATGAATTGCGGATTCCCGCGCTCAGCATCTTTGGAATCGAGGAGCCTGAAAATCACCTCTCGCCATATTATCTCGCGCGCATCGTTGGTCAGCTACGTTCCATCGTTCGTGGCGACGCCGCCCAGGCGCTGGTCACTAGCCATGCACCGTCCGTCCTCAGCCGAGTCGACCCGACGGAAGTCCGATATTGCCGCTGTGCGGCCGACACTCGCGTCACGACGGTCGTGCCCATCAAGCTTCCGCCCGACGCATCTGACGCTGCCAAATTTGTTCGCGGGGCGGTACTGGCGTTTCCAGAAATCTATTTCTCGCGCTTCGTCATATTAGTCGAAGGCGATTCCGAACGGATCGTTCTGCCGCGGCTTGCACAGGCGGAAGGCCTCATGCTCGACCCCTCGTTCGTGGCGGTCGTCCCGCTCGGGGGTCGCCACGTTCAGCACTTTTGGCGTTTGCTGAATGGGCTTTCGATTCCTCACGTGACCCTGCTCGACCTTGACCTTGGACGGCACGGTGGAGGTTATGGGCGCGTGAAGACAATTGTGAAGGAGCTTCTGGAAGCAGGATGGGACCGTAAAAAAGTTCTGGCCGTGGACGGTGGAGAATTGTCGCAAGAAGAGCTCGACGACATGCACAACTGGGACTCGTCCGCCACCGAGGGGCTTATGGGATGGGTGAATGATCTACGAAACTACGGGGTGTATTTCTCCGAACCGTTGGATTTCGACATGGCCATGCTGGCGGCGTTTCCGAAAGCTTATGAAGCACTCATTCCTAAAGGCGGCGGGCCATCACTCACGCCTGATGAAACCGTCAAGATTGTGCTGGGCGGCGAAGGCAAGGGCATCGCCGATTACGCCGGTGACCTTGCAAGACTCAAGGATCACATGCCGCCATACCGCTACCACTTCCTGACGCACAGCAAGCCTGCGACGCACCTCCAAGCGCTGGCGCAGCTTGATGACAAGGCTATCACCAAAGAGATGCCGGAGATCTACCGCGACTTGATCAAACACATCAATTCAAACTTGGATCGGGACTGACAAATGACCTTGATCGCGCGCCGCGTAGCCCCTGATCAATGGCAGCCGATCGGAGTAGAAGCGCTCGAGAAAAATGCATTGGACGTAGTGCGCTCGACCAACAATCGCTCGGTCATCGCGGGTCCCGGCTCAGGCAAGACCGAATTGCTGGCGCAGCGCGCCGCCTACCTTCTGCAAGGCGGCATTGCACGGCCACCACGGCGCATTCTTGCGATCAGCTTCAAACGCGATGCGGCTACGAATCTGGCGGCACGCGTGCGCAGCCGGTGCCATCCGGATCAAGCGTATCGTTTTGATTCACTCACCTTCGACGCCTTTGCTAAAGGGCTCATTGACCGATTTGGCCAAGCACTTCCAAAACGCTGGCGGCCAACGTTCGATTACGAAATCGCCAATGCCAATGACCGAACCTACCGGGATTTTTTGCAGACTCTGACACCGCCGGCTGAGATCGGTACACGAGCGAACATCATGGCGATCGGTGTCAAGGACTTTGAGCGCAAATGGTTGTTCGGTTCGCCGCTTCTTGAGGCCGAGCCGCAGAATCCGTCGTCAGAGGAGTGGGCAGCCGACGCTTTTTGGCAGTCGTGGCTGCACGATAGCAAGAAAAGCTTCCTGACTTTCGCGATGATTGGCCGCCTCGCAGGTCTTCTCGTAACGACGAACCCGATGGTTCGGCAGGCCCTACGCCTGACCTATTCGCATCTATTCATGGATGAATTCCAAGACACGACGCAGGTCCAATACGATCTTGCGAAGGCAATCTTTCAGAATGCCGATGCCATCGTGACGGCGGTTGGTGACAACAAGCAACAGATCATGCGCTGGGCGATGGCGATGCCAGATTCATTCACGCCATTCGAAGTGGACTTCAAAGCTCAACGCACTCCCTTGTTGAACAACTACCGATCTTCACCTGCGCTCGTACAAATTCAAGACGTGCTGGCCAAGGCGCTGGATGGCAAATCGACGACACCTGTTTCGAAGACGAAGGGCACCATCTCAGGAGATAGCTGCGCCGTCTGGGATTTTAGTTCCCCGACGGCGGAAGCGAATCATCTGGCAGCGTTCGTCGCTAAACAGATGGTCCAACACAAACTCACGCCGCGAGACTTTTCGGTGTTGGTCCGTCAGAAGCCAGGCGACTATATGAAACTGCTTGAGCCAAGTTTTGCCAAGCAAGGCCTCAGTCTGAGAAACGAAGCCCTCTTGATCGGACCCATTGCGTTGCAGGAATTGCTCGCCGAGGATCTTTCCGAAGACGTGATTGCGCTTCTGCGTCTCGTTACCAGCGAGCGTGCAGGTCGTTATTGGACGAATTGCCTGGATATGATGTGCAGTTTACGTGGCCTGGCTAGCGATGACGACGCTGGCCGCGCGAAAGTCGTTAAGGATTTGAACGCATTTGAGGCCAACTTTCGGAAGAGGTACCCGAATCCCGTTGCGAAACTCGCCGACTCGCAAGCCTTGATCACGTCGCTGATCGGCTTATTGGGCAAGGCCAACATCCTCGCCACTTGTCCAGCATATCGACAAGGTGACTGGTTCGATAAAGTAGCTGCTGCCGCTGCTACTCATCTCGAAGCATCGTGCCACCAAGCCAAGACGTGGAGCGATGCGCTGGATCTCTATGAGGGCGCGCACGCGGTGCCGCTAATGACAATCCACAAGAGCAAAGGCCTCGAATACCATACGGTGATTTTTGTCGGTCTCGATGACGACGCATGGTGGAGCTTTGCGAACGATCAGCAAGAAGCAACCGCCGGATTCTTCGTTGCTTTTACACGAGCGAAGCAGCGTGTTGTCTTTTCATACTGCGCGGTCAGAGGCGGTCGAACTAAGATCGCAGCGCTTTATGACCTTCTGACGAAGGCGGGCGTTAAGACCATCAAGGTTGCCTAGCCATCACATCCTGCTTCGTGCTATCGCGCTTCGCAGGAGGAGATAAATCATGTCAGACGAAAACCTGAAGGCGGAACTCGATCGCCTCCGCGAAGAAAATGCGGCCCTTAAGAAAGGCGCATCGACCGGACTGCGATTGAAGGTCAGCGAAAAGGGCGCGCTTTCCGTTTACGGAATGGGGCGCTTCCCGGTGACGTTGTACAAGGAACAGTGGCTCAAACTGCTGAACATATCCGATGACATTCGCGCGTTTATTGCCGCAAACGATTCCCAGCTGAAGTCGAAGGACTGAGATACGCGTGAGCGAACGCAAGGCACCCGCCGCCAAAGATGCCTGGGCAGAGCTCTGGCCGAGCGCGCGGACGGGAAAATCCGAAGCGCTGCTGAAGGCGCTTCACATCCTGACGCGCGAGGGCGCGCTCAACGCCGATTCCCGCCGCAAGCTCAAGCAAGTGCTCCACCTGACGCAGTTGCTGCGTCCCGCTCTGGAAAAGATCCTTGAAGAGACTGCCGATCCGGTGCTGGCGGATGTCGGCGCCGGAAAATCCTATCTGGGCTTTGTGCTCTACGATCTCATTCTTGGCCCTGCGGGCCGCGGGCGCGTTGTCGGGGTAGAGGCGCGCGCGGATCTCGTCGATAAGTCGCGCGCATTGGCGTCCGAGTCGGCGTTCGAGCGAATGGACTTCATCTCCTCGCCGATCGCCGAGGCCGTATTGCCCGGAGGCCGTGCCGACATGGTCACGGCGTTACACGCTTGCGATACGGCGACCGACGACGCGATCCGCTTTGCGCTACGCAACGAGGCCAAAGTGATCGCGCTCGTTCCCTGTTGCCAGGCGGAGGTCGCGCGTCTCCTGAAAGGTGGCGACGGCCCTCTCCAACAGCTCTGGCGTCATCCGATCCAGCGGCGCGAATTCGGCGCGCATGTCACCAATGTGATCCGGGGCCTGTTTCTCGAAGCGCATGGCTACACGGTGCGCGTAACCGAACTCACGGGCCTCGAACATTCCATGAAGAACGAATTGATCCTGGCCGAACGGCATCAGCGCAGCAATCCGAAGGCGCAACGAGAGTTGGACCAGCTGATCGAACAGATCGGCGTGCGGCCGGCGCTGCTGGACGCTGTGGTTCCGTAGGCACGTTACCCCCTCACCATCCTCGCCAGCACCCGCTTGGTCGCGCCGCTGATGTCCGGCATCTTCTCGCCCTTGTCGAGACGCGCGAACAACGTCTTTTCCTCATTCTGCAGCCGGATCGCTTCGTTGGCCGCCGTTTCGATCAACGACGGATTGAGAACCAGCACGCCATTCTCATCCGCGAGGATCGCGTCGCCCGGACACACCGTGACGCCGCCGCATGAGACCGGCGTGCAGAATTCGCCGCCAAGATCGAGATGCTTGCACGTCACCGTGGAAACGCCGCGCGCCCAGACCGGCACGCCGAATTGCCGAAGCTCACCCAGATCCGAGACGACGCCGTCGAGAACGATGCCGCGCAAACCGGCGCAGCGCGCGGCATAAGCCACCGCGCCGCCGGTCGCCGCATGGCGGTGATCGCCACAGCGGTCGATGACCAGCACGTCGCCCGGCCGCACTTGCCCGAGCGCATAATGGATCATGGTGCAATCCGGCCCCGGCTGGCGCGCGGTCACCGCCGTGCCGGCGATGCGCATATCGGGCAGGATGCCGCGCATGCCAATGTCCATGAATCCCATATGCAGCGTATGCCCGATTGTCGCGGGCTCGGCCTTCACCAGCAGATCGAGACGCGCTTGCTCGATCTGCGGCGGCAGATCCTTGACGATATACATGTGTGTGACCCGGAGAATGGCGGCCCGGATTTTTCGAATCCGGGCCGCGTGACGATCAGACAAGTTCGGCGAGATACTTGTCGTAAAGGCGCTGAACTTCGCCGTTCACGATAATGAAGGTCGCCCACATATCCATGAAATGCTTCCACGGCTCATCGCCGTGACGGACCATCCAGGTGTTTGGGCGCTTGTCGAACGGATGCTCGCGGTCGATCAGATGCGCCCAGCTGTCATTGCGCTTGGCGAGCACCATCGCGTCGCTGTCGCCGGTGACGAAGACGGTCGCGCGCCCGGTGCGCACCGGCTCTGCCGCCATCGCCACCTGACCCGCGGTCGCGATGAACTTGGCTTTCGGGAAGAGCTGCGGCAGCCGCTGCTCTTCGCTCGAGCCCGCGTTGACCGAGAAGGTGACATCGGGATTGTTGAGATCGGCGGCGGTCTTGAATTTGCCGGCGTTGTCCTTGTGGATCATCGCGAGGCTGCCCTTCGACCAGAGCGGGCCGACATAATTGACCGCGAGAGCGCGCGGCACGGTATAGACCGCCGACGCGCCGAACAGGTCGTAATCGCCCTTGCGCAGGGCGACGGTCGAATTCGCCATCACGACTTCCTGGTATTCGACCTTCATTTCGAGATCGCGTCCGAGCTGGTCGCAAAGATCCTTGTAGACGCCGCGCAATTCGTTGGTCTTCGGGTCCTTGTAGAACCACAAGGCCTGCTGCCCGAATCCGATTTTCAACGTGTCGCCCTTTTTCACCTTGGCGAGAACCGATTTGGGATCGATTCCGGATTCCAGAACCTGCGCCAGCGCTTCGCGGATGCCGCCGGTGCTGGCCGCGAGGCCTGCGCCCGCGAGCGCCGCGCCGGTCAACAGCGCGCGTTTGCTCAAGTTCGGTGTACTAAACTGACCACTCATAACATTGCTCCTTTGTGTGTATGTGCATTTTCGTTCACGCGTAGGCCGCCAGGCCGTATTTCTCGCGGAAATAATCCGCGATCCGTTTGGCGATGGCGGAAAGAGAAAAAATTGTCAGGATGTAGATGACGGCGACCGAGGTCAGCACTTCGATCGGCTCGAACCATTGGTTGACGATTTTAAGCGCGTCGTACATCAGGTCGGGAATCGCGATCACGGACACGAGCGTCGACGCCTTCACCACCACGGCAAGCTGGTTGACGATGGACGGCGCCATCACCAGCAGCACTTGCGGCGCGACGATCCGCCGGAACGTCCGGCTGCGCGACATGCCGACCGCCATGCTGGCCTCGATCTGGCCGCGCGGCAGGCCCTCAATTCCGGAGCGGAACGTTTCCGCCAGATAGCCGCTCGACTGGATCGCGAGCGCGATGATGCCCGCCCATTCGACCGATTGCGGAAATCCGAACAGTTCCGGCCAGACGTAATTGACCCAGAGCAGCTGCACGATGATGGGCGTCGCGCGGCTGAATTCGATATAGCCGATTGCAAGATAGCGCACGCCCGGCACATAGAGCCGGATCACGCAGGCGGCGGCGCCCATCGCGACCGCCATCGCGAAAGCGACCGCGCAGATGCGCACCGTCACCCACAGCCCATGCGCCAGCAGATCGAGATTGGGAATGACGAAGCGGTTGAAGTTGTCGATCATGCCCAGCCTCGCTTGCGCCAGCGGTCGGACAGGATGTTGATCGATTGCGTGGCGGCGATGATCACGAGACAAAAGAGCAGCGCCGCGCCGGTATAGAGCGGCAGCGGCCGCATCTGATCGACGTTGATCATCGACACCTGGTACATGATGTCGGGGACCGCGACCAAAGAGACGATCGACGTCGCCTTGAACAAAGAGACAAACTGGCTCAACGCTTCCGGCAGCATGCGCCGTATGGCCTGCGGAATGACGATGCGCCGCAGAATCGTGAAGCGCGACATGCCGAGCGACAATCCGGCTTCGACATGGCCGCGCGGGATCGACTGGATTCCGGCGCGCACCGTCTCCGACAGGAAGCCGCTATAGGCGACGCCGAGCGCGAGCACGGCCGCGAGAAACGGGCTGAGACTGAATTTCGCCGCCAGTAATTTCGAAATCAGGATCGGCAGGACGTAATAGACCCAGATCAGCAGCACGAATTCCGGCGTGTTACGGAACAATTCGGCATAGCCGGTCGAGAGAATGCGCAAGGCCCGATGGCGGCTGACGCGCGACAACCCGACAAAGAGCGCGAGCGTCAGGGCGAGCGCCGCGCTCGCGAGAAAAACGTAGATGTTCTGCGCCAGCCCGGCGAGCACCGTGTAGCGGTATTCCCAGAACAGGGACAAATCGAGTGACTGGCGAAGCGTTTCAGACATCGATCAACTCAAAGCCGACGACAGGAATCGCCGGCAGCGTTCGCTTGTCGGCTTGACGAAAACCTCTTCCGGCGTGCCGTCCTGGTCGATCTGCCCTTCGTGCAGGAAGATGACGCGGTCCGACACCTCGCGGGCGAAACCCATTTCGTGCGTGACAACGACCATGGTCATGCCCTCCTGCGCCAATTGCCGCATCACTTCGAGCACTTCGCCGGTCAATTCCGGATCGAGCGAGGACGTGGCTTCGTCGAACAGCATCACTTTCGGCGCCATCGCGAGCGCGCGCGCGATGGCGACGCGCTGCTGCTGGCCGCCGGACAGGCGCGCGGGATAGTCGTCCGCTTTCTCGAGCAGATTCACCTTGGCAAGCGTGTTGCGGCCGAGATCCGCCGCCTTCGCGCGATCGAGCCCTTTGACCTGGATCAGCGCCTCGGTCACGTTCTGCAGAGCCGTCATGTGCGGCCACAGATTGAATTGCTGGAACACCATCCCGATCTGCGCGCGCTTGCGCGCGATATTCGCGGCCTTGTCGGGAACACGGGTTCCGTTCGGCTTGATGCGCACGCCCATCGGTTCGCCGTCGAGATAGACCTCGCCCGATGTCGGCTGTTCGAGATGATTGAGGCAACGCAGCAACGTGCTCTTTCCCGAGCCGCTGGCGCCGATGATCGTGAGCACCGAGCCAGCGGGAATTTCGAAACTGATCCCGCGCAGCACTTCGTTCGCGCCGAAGGATTTGCGCACGTTGCTGCAGCGGAGGATCGGGCCTCCCGTCGAGGCGGGTGAGAGCGTCGGCGCGATCATGGCTGGCTCCCCTTGCCGCGAACCCCATCGTTGAGGATCGCTTCGATCGCCAGAGCGATGCGCAAGAGCTTGCCGTCGTCCCCGTTGCGCGAAACGATCATCAATCCCGCCGGCAGGCCGTTGCCGGGGATCGGCAGCGTGATCGCACAAAGATCGAAGCAATTCGCGATCGCCGTGTTGCGAAGAAGCTGCAGATTCTTTTCGGTGAAGACGGCCGGAGCGGACACTTCGGCGATGGTCGGCGCGACGATGGGAGTGGCCGGCATCAGCAAGCCGTCGAGACCGGCGAGCCGTTCATGCATCGCGCGAATGAGGCGGGCGCGCTCCCGCAATGTCGAGATATAATGAGCGGCGGACATCTGCGCGGCGCGCTCCAGCCGCACCCGGATATTGGGGTCGAAATCCGCCGCACGCCGTTTCAGCCGGTCCTGATGGATCGAGAGCCCTTCCGGCGGCGGCAGCCAGCCGGTCGCGACCAGGGCCGCCATCTCGTCGATCAGCGGAATTTTTTCGTCGGCGATTTGAAAGCCCGTCTTGCCAAGCGCCGTCACGGCGGACGAAAAACGCTCGCCGACGACTTTATCGAGACCACTGAGCGGTAAGCCTTGCGCGATGCCGAGCCGCGTCGCGCCAAGCGGCGCTGGGTGAAGCGGCTCAGGTTTCTCGCCGGCCATGATCGCGTCCGCGTCGGCGCAATCCTTCACATTGCCGGCCATCGGCCCGACCGAGTCGAGCGTGAAAGAGAGGGGAAAAGCGCCGTCGGTCGGCACGCGCTGCTTGCTTGGCTTGAAGCCGGTGATCCCGCAGAGCGCCGCGGGAATGCGGGTCGATCCGCCAGTATCGCTGCCGATGGTGAGCTCGCACATGCCGTCGGCGACCGCGACCGCGCCGCCCGATGTCGAGCCGCCCGGCACGCGCGAGCGGTCGGCCGGATTGCCCGGTGTGCCGTAATGCGGATTGGTCCCGATAGCGGAAAAAGCGAATTCCACCATGTTGGTCTTGGCGGCGATCACCGCGCCGGCGCTGCGCAGCCGTGCGATGGCCGGCGCATCCGCGACCGCCGGCTTTCCTTCATCGGCGAGGATTTTCGAGCCTGCGCGCGTCACTTCGCCGGCAACGTCGAAAAGATCCTTGATGGTGACGATCTTGCCGTCGAGCGGCCCGAGCGACGCTCCCTCGCGCGCCCGCTTGTCGGCGGCATCGGCCGCGGTTTTTGCGCTCTCTTTATAAAGCGTGAGGCAGGCGCGGGAGCCTTCACCCTCCGGATCGGCGATTTTCGAGAGCGCCTGCTCCAAACGCGCGCGCGAGGATGCGGGCATATGCATCAGCGCGCACTGCCGAGTTGCGGGCGGTGTTCCCAGCCGCCGGACGACGTCTTCACCAGCGCATCGCTATACATATAAGCCGTGGTGCAGGCGTGCTGCGGCATCAGGAACACGCGGTCGCCGACGCGAAGATCGTCGCTCTCCACCACCACATGCTCTTCATTCTGGAGAATGATGCGGCCGTTCCAGCGGAAGCGTTCGGAGAGCGGCTTGTCGGGGGAAATCGCCTTGCAGCCGGCATCGAGCGTCGCCGTGCCCTTGTGCACGGAGATCACTGTTGCCAATACAAATGCCGCCGGCTGCCAGCCGAGATCGGCCAGTTCGATGTCGTGTTGCGCGCTCGAGTAAGTCCAGCTTCCGGGCGAGACAAAAGTCGCAAGATCCGCCGGCCAGAGGTCGAATGTATAGCTGCCGCCGGCGATCGCGTCGGTGTCGATGCCTTCCTTTTTCAATTCGTCGCGCAAGCCGCGAACTTTTTCTGCGAGCGCCAGAACCTGTGCGCGGCGTTCCTCGCGGCTGCCTTTCACATGGCCGTCATAGATGTGCCAGCCGGAGAGCCGCCCGATCGAATGCACCGCGCGCGCGAATTTCAACGCCGTCTCATCCATCGGCGCACCGGTGCGGCCAAGGCCCGGATCGAGATCGATACGCAGCTTGATGTTGTCGGGCGCGTTTTTCAGTTCCGCCCGCCACACCTCGAAGCCGCGCTCGGAATCGACCATGCCGGTGAGTTGCGCATCCGGACAGGTCTTCGCCGCCTCGACGAAGCGATGCACATTCGCCGGATTGACGGTCGGATAGGCCCAGGTGACGGCCTTGGCCCCGGCTCCCAGCACCATTTCCACTTCCGCATTGGTCGCGCATTTGAAGGCGGTGACGCCCATCGCGAGCGACAATTTAACGATCCATGGCGCGCGATGCGTCTTCACATGCGGCATGAACCGCTCGATGCCGCCGCACGCCTCCGCCGTGCGTTTCAGATTGTGCCTGATGCCGTCTTCGAAAATGACAAAGCAGGGCGTGGCGACCGGTTCATTCGGCAAAGGCTGCGAAGCGCGGGTGCCGGGCCGATCTGTCGGTTTGTCCACGCTCGCCTCCTGTTACTTCGCCGCCTGCGCCTGCGGGCGCTGGGTGCGCTCGCCGATGCGCAACAGCTTGTCGACATTGCCGCCGAGGATTGCGTCTTTCTCGCTCGCTTTCAGGAAGCTGCAATAGCGCCTCACATAATCGAGGCTCTGCTTGTAGGTGCAGAAGCGCTCGACATTCGGCATGTCGGAGCCCCAGATCAGTTTCGCGGCGCCGAATTTGTCGCGCATGTCCTCGATCAGCGACTGCGCCTCGGGATACGGATAATCCCACTTGCCGCCCCAGGTGATCGGGAACATGACTTCGATCAGCAGGCTCTCGTGCCTGTACGCCTTCATCACGTCGTCGGGGAATTGCCATTTGCCGGTTTTGCCGTAGAAGCCGGCGGGGGGACCCATGACCAGCACCCAGCGGATATTCTTGTATCGTTGCATCAGTGTATGCAGGCTTCGCATGATGCCGGCGTAATTCTCTTCCGTGTAATCGGGAATCGCCGTCGCCTCGAAAAAGACCGGCAGCTTCGCCGCATCGATCTTCGACCAGAACGCATCCATGCGCGGATCGTCGAACGAAATATCGAAGCCGTAGCGGGCGTATCCGTCGAGCGCGAAATAGACCGCTCGCAAGCCGAGCGCCTTGTGTGCGCGATCGAATTCCTTCAGATTCTCGTCCGTATAGGCGCGCGGCTCATCCACCTGCAGCATGGCGGTGAACTTGTCCGGATAGAGGTTCTGCGCGAAGGCGTTGTAGTCGTTCATCATGCCGTAGCCCCAGCCGGTCTGCAGCACGGTGTGGTCGACGCCGGCATCGAGCATCTGCGCCAGCATCAATTCGGGGGGCGCTACGATCTGCTGCATGCCGACCGGCATGTATTGCGAATGGTAGTCCTCGCCGTCGATCGTGAAATCGAGGCGTCCGTAATGGCCCACGCGCAAATTCACGTCCTTCAGTCCGGCCCAGGAATTGTCGCCTTCCTTGAACAGGACCTGACCGGAGAATTGTTTGCCGTCGCGCGCCCGATAGACCCGCGCGGCGGTGCGCGTCTGCACTTTCTGGATATAGCGGCGGTGGATTTCGCTGGACGGATGTCCGCACGCGCCTTCCCAGCTTTGAAAAACATGAGCGTGGCAATCGATGATCATGGCGCTTGCATTCCCGGCATTGTTGCGACGTCACGGCGTGGCGCGAATCCTTGCTCGCCTGCGCGCGCCCAAACATCATCAGCCCGGCACATATAATTGGCAAGCAAGGGCCAGCTCCGGCGCATCCTGCCCGATCGCGCGCCACACCATCCGCGATCGCAAAAGCGGGACACGCCGCGCGCGCGAAAATGACGAAAAGTCCCTGTTTTTCTGCGATTCCTGAAGGTTCGATAGTCGCGGCGCGAATGCCATCGGCAGCGGCAGACGTTGCCGAAAACGCGACCACAGCAAAAACGGCATAGAACGCGCTTCTTCCTGTTATAAAATTTACTTATGATGTGCCACAAGATGGCGAAACCGGAAAACGGCAGTGATGGATATCAAGACCGGATTGGACCTTCGCGCGCTCGAAGTATTCGTGACGCTATGCGAAACGCGCAGCATGACACTCGCTGCGCGACGCCTTGGCATGACGCAGCCCGCGGTCTCGTATTCGATCAAGCGGCTGGAAGAGGTGACGGGCGCGGCGCTGGTCGACCGCAGCCGGCGGCCGCTGACGCCGACC
The DNA here is from genome assembly GCA_945878025.1 of Pseudorhodoplanes sinuspersici. Classification (GTDB taxonomy): domain Bacteria; phylum Pseudomonadota; class Alphaproteobacteria; order Rhizobiales; family Xanthobacteraceae; genus Pseudorhodoplanes; species Pseudorhodoplanes sinuspersici_B. Next base: position 13,389 of record CAMDXM010000042.1, read on the forward strand.
GCCAGCGGGCGCTGGCTCGTGCAGGCCGCCGGCCAGATCCTGCATGATACGCGTCAGATTCCGATCTCGCTTCGCCACATTCAGAGAGGCCTGGAGCTGCGCTTGCGCATCGGATTGATGGATTCGCTGTCGGATCCCTTCGTTCCGGAATTGGTGGACCAGCTTCATTCGTCCATTCTTTTCCTGTCGGTCACCAACGGCATCGCACGCATCGTGCGCGCCGGCCTGCTCGACCGCACCCTCGATCTCATCGTCACCAACGATCCGATGGACGATGTGGACGGCATCGTGCGCCACCCGATCCTGACCGAGGGATATGTCCTGGTCGTGCCGCGCACCGGCGCGAAACTGCCATTGACCGATCTCGCCGCGATGGGACGCAAGTTGCCGCTGATCCGCTGGAACCCGCAATCCCGCACGGGTCAGGATATCGAACGGCGTCTGCGCCGCATGGGCGTCGACATCGAGCGGCGCTTCGAATTCGATTCCCCGTCCGCCATCCTGAGCATGGTCTCGTCCGGGCTCGGCTGGACGATTCTCAATCCGCTCACCCTGTTCGAAATGCAGCCGCTGCTCAAGCGCGTGCGTGTCGCGCCATTTCCCGGGCCGTTCCAGCGGCAGATCAACCTGTTCGCGCGCGCCGGCGAGATCGAAGCTACCGCGGAACGGATCGCGGCGATGGCGAGGAAAATCCTGCGCGCGCGCTATCTGCCGGAGCTCTTGAAGATCGGCTCCTGGCTCAAGGACCAGATCGTCGTAAGAGAATGAAGGCTGACAGCCGCACTCAGCCCGCGACCGCATGCTCCGGCGCGCCATGCGTGTGCTCCGGCGCGCCGTGCGTGTGCGGGATCTTGTCGGCATAGGCCTTCACGAAATCCGACATCGGCGCGTTGTGGCCCGCGGGCGGATCGAGCGCGTGGTCGGTATAGGTCAGCTTGTCCGGAGTCTCCCAGACGGTCTTCAGGATCTTGCGATAGCGGCGCACGAGTTTCACCCAACGCACGGCGACTCGGGTGAAATCATACGCGCGCCACGGATAGAAGATCAGCGGATTGACGACCGGCATGCCGTGACGGCGCTGCGTCCTGATCTTGCGGCGCACGAAGCCGAATTGCAGCGGATGCACGCCTTCGATCCTTGCGGCGCCCGAGAACAGCGTGATCGCATCGATCACCTTGGTCTTGTTGAGGCCGCTCGCCGCCGCGCGGCGCATGATGGTTTCGATATGCTCGTCGGAATAATACCGCGTCCAGGCCTCGCGATAGACCTGCTCCCAGGTCTCCCGCGACATGATCGGATGCGCGGTGCAGGCGTGCTCGAGATCGTATTTGTTCATGTCGGGGTCCATCGGGATGCCCTTCATGTGCAGGATCTTGTGATCCTCGGAACCCGGCAGCGGCGTGAGATAGAAAAACTCGAGGATATCGACCGGCAATTCCTTCTTGATGATCTCGATATCGCGCGCGATCGATTCCGGCGTGTCGCCCGGAAAACCGAGGATATAACCGGCGAAAGTCATCACCTTGGCCTTGCGCCAGGCGTGGAACATCTCCTGGTATTCCCAGATCTTGTTCTGGCGCTTCTTGGCGCCCATCAAGGATTCCGGATTGATGTTCTCAAGGCCGATAAAGACCGCGGTGCAGCCCGCGCGCGCGGCCTTCTCGATGAAGCCCGGAATGCGGTGGCAGAGCGTGTCGACCTGCAGCAGCAGTCTGATCTTGAAACCTTCCTTTTCGCGCAGCTCGATCAGCCGGTCGAGGATCGGCTCCCAGTTGCGGTTGCGCGCGAAATTGTCGTCGGTGATGAAGAAGCGGGTGATATCCTGCGCGGCATTGGCGCGCACGATGCCCTCGACGTCATCAGGCGTGCGGTAGCGCGATTTCCGCCCCTGCACATTGATGATGGTGCAGAAGCTGCACTGGAACGGGCAGCCGCGCCCGGCATCAAAGCTCGCATAATGGCCGGCAACGCGCGTAACGATATGGCGCGGCAGGATCGGCAAGGTCGCCGCCTCCATTTCCGGCATATCCTTCAGGTAATTGTAGATCGGCTTCGTTCGTCCGGTATCGAGGTCGCGCAGCAAATCGGTCATGCGGCCTTCGCTCTCGCCCGCATACAGAATGGCGCCGAGCTCAAGCGCTTCGCGCAATTCCGAGGTCAGCTCCGGCAGCATCGAAATGCAGCCGCTGACATGAAAGCCGCCGATCACCACCGGCACATTCGCTTTGCGGAATTGCCGCGTCAGATCGAGCGCGCGCGGAAACTGGTTCGAGTGCACGCCGACAAGACCGATGAATCCGGCGCCGGCCGCGCGGATATCGCGCACCGCGCGCTTCACATCGATGACGGTGTTGCACTCGTCATAGGCTTCGATCTCGATATCGGTGTCCGGCCCGAGCGTGAAACCCTCGGCGCATTCCTTCAGCAGGCCGTAGACGCTGGCGAGGCTGTTCGAGGGAATGGTAGAACGCCACCACTGAATGACATAACCGTCGGCGTCGTAATGCGACGGCTTGATCAGCACGATCTTGAATTTGCGGCGCGCGGCCTCGGGCAAAACGCGCCTTGGCTCAACGGCTAGCGGGCCTTCGGCTTGCAAAATCGGAGCCTCCATCGCCAAGCCCTATCAGACAGGCTTTTGCGGATCGGAGCAACCCTTGCGCCGCCGAAATTGATCTCAATCGGCTGAGGATGACGCCGACAATCGAGGCGACTCGTCACGGCGGATTGGGCTCGGGAACTCGTCAAGCCGCCTGCTTTCGCAATGAAACAAGCAAGCGCATGAACGTCGCCGATATCTTCCATCCGGCGCTCAAGCCCGCGGCCAATTGCCCGGAGACTTTCGATTCTCCGCCGCGGCGGCGGCGGTGATCGACCGGAATTTCCACGATACGCAAGCCCGATGCCGCCGCGCGCATCTGCATTTCCAGATTCCAGCCATAGGTGGTTTCCGTCATGCCGAGAGCCGCGAGCTTTCCCGCCGGCACCGCGCGAAACGGAGACATGTCGGTGAAACGGACATTGTAGAAGACGCGAAGCAACGCGCCGGCGATATGGCCGGCGACCATTTGCTGGGGCGTCATGCTGCCCTTTTCCCGGGTTCCACGAAGCCGTGAGCCCATGACGAAATCGGCCTGGTCCCGGGCGATCGGGGCGACGACATCCGGAATGAAACGGGGCACATCGCTGCCATCGCCATCGAGAAAGCAGACGATATCGGCGCGAGGGCTGATAGCCGCGAAACCCGCGGCGCAGGCGCGCCCATATCCGCGCCTCGGCTCTGCGACGACGCGCGCGCCGGCCTCCCGCGCGCGCGAAGCCGTCGCGTCGGTCGAGCCATTATCGACGACGATCACGTCGTCGACGTCTTCCGACAAAACCTCCCGCACCGCGTCTGCGATCGGCTCTTCTTCGTTCAGGCAGGGGATGATGACCGTGACATGCCGGTCGACGCCAGCGACACGCATGCGTTACGCAGCCGGCTCGACACTGCGAGCCAGGCAGCGCATCAGGAATTCGCGCGTAAAGGGAGCGACCGCGCCGGCGATTTCCTTTGCGCTACAAGGAGCCGGACGGCCGAGAAACTCGTCGCGAAGAATATTCAGGGATCGCGCATCGTCGATATCGTACCAGCCCGGCACGTTGAATACCGGCCGTCCGATCCGCCGGGCGCGCTCCACGGTCAGGCGATAAACCTCGGGCGTGCTCCAGGGAATATCTTCGAACAACTCGTCGTCGATCTCGGATAACCCGATCAGCGTATATCCGCCGTCGAGTGCGGGGCTGAGAACGACACCGCGTTTCTCGCGCAACGCATCGACGGCTTGCCGCAGGATCGTTGCTGGAAGCGTCGGGCTGTCGGAATTGATCAGGATCGCTCCGGCATGACCCGCGTCCAGAAGATCGGAGAGCCCGGTGCGCAGCCGCGTTCCGAATCCGTCCTCGACTTGAGGCTGAAGGCGGAATTCACGCGGGAGCAACGCGCGCAAAGCCGGCTCGGATCCGATCGGCGTATACACCGCATAAGGCGCCACGCCGCCATCCGCGGCGAGTTCTGAAATCGTATTGGCAAGATCGCGAATGAAACATGCTGACAGCCCGGCGCAATCCTCAGGCGCCAGCGGCGGCGACAGCCGGGTTTTACAGAACCCCGCCGCCGGCGTCTTGCAGATGATACCCACGGCAATCGTCGGCGATCGGTCAAGCATGCGGTATATGGCCTTTGGCTGCTATTCGTCAGGCGATTCGTGTATCGGTCATCTCACAACCGTCGCGGATCGAACAATCAATTCCCGCTCAAGATAATTTGAGCGCGCGCGGACGCCGGCGCGGCGAAGGCCGCAGGGCTCGCACCGGCTGCGTGATAAGGTGAATGTCCGCGGATGTTCGAGGCTCCATTGCCGCCCGAAACAGAAAGCTGACATCAGAGTGTTCTCGACCTTCAATTCTTTTTTGATCTTCCTTGGCGCGGCCGGCTTCTGGACCTTGATCGGGTTGCCGTTCGCGCGCCGCCTGCTGCCGGCGCCGCTGGCTGTATTCGCCGCTCCGGCGTTCGGATGGGCGCTTCACAGCGCGCTCGCGCTGCCGATCCATCGGCTGATCGGATTTACGTCTTTCTCCATTTGGGCGATTTCCATCGCGGCCCTGGCTGGATGCATCGCATTTCTCTGGACGGCGCCGCGTTCGCAAACGCCTTTCACGCTCGCTTTTCTGGCCGGCGCGATGCTGGCCGCGTCCGCGCTTTCGCTTTGTATCGCCGTCGCCATCGCACCGAAATTCGACGGCGAAACCATCCTGCTGTCACCTGCGATTTTCGATCACTCCAAGGTCGCGATGATCGACGAGATGGCGCGGCTCGGCGTGCCGCCCGGAAATCCTTTCTATGGCGGGCAGGACGCCCCGCAGCCGCTTTCCTATTATTACCTCTGGCATTTCTCCGCCGCGGAACTCGTGCTCGCCGCCGGGATCAATGGCTGGGAAGCCGACGCCGCGATGACGGCTTTCTCCGCCTATTCGTCCGTCATGCTGATGATGGGACTTTCGGTCTGGCTG